>CAVGZD010000028.1:15613-25967 GCA_963633805.1 Lachnospiraceae bacterium
GAAAAGGAGAGAAGAAAATGACATTGCAGTATATCGGTACAAGAGATAAAACTATCACGGCGACGGCATCGGAGGCGATTCTGCGCGGCATCTGCCCGGACGGCGGCTTGTATATCCCGCAGCAGATCCCGCAAATGGAAAAATCTCTGGAGGAGCTGGCGAAGCTGAATTATCAGCAGCTGGCGTATGAGGTTTTGCGCCTGTATCTGGATTTTTCCGAGGAGGAGCTGAGAGCCTGCATCGCCGGCGCATATGACGAAAAATTCGACACGAAGGAGATCGTCCCGCTGGTGAAAAAGGGCGATGCGCTGTTTTTGGAGCTCTTCCACGGCAGAACGCTGGCGTTTAAGGATATGGCGCTGTCCATCCTGCCTTATTTCATGAAAACGGCGGCGAAAAAGACCCATTTGGACAAGGAAATCGTCATCCTGACCGCGACCAGCGGCGATACCGGCAAGGCGGCACTGGAGGGCTTTGCAAATGTTGAGGGGACGCGCATCATGGTGTTCTTCCCGGAGGATGGCGTCAGCCCCGTGCAGAAGCTGCAAATGAATACACAGGAGGGCGAAAATACCTGCGTTGTTGGCATCAAGGGCAATTTTGACGATGCGCAGTCCGCAGTCAAGCGCATCTTTACGGATCATGAATTGGCGCAGAAGCTGGCGACAAAGGGCTATCAGTTTTCCTCCGCGAACTCCATCAATATCGGCAGATTGGTGCCGCAGATCGTATACTATTTCTGGGCATATCTGCGGGCGGCGGAGCAGGGCGAAATCAAGCTGGGCGACAAGCTGAATTTCACTGTGCCGACGGGTAATTTTGGCGATATCCTTGCGGGCTGGTATGCGATGAAGATGGGGCTGCCCGTGGGGCATTTCGTCTGCGCATCCAATGACAACAAGGTGCTGTACGATTTCTTCCGCACGGGGGACTACGACCGCAATCGTGCCTTCCATGTGACGATCTCGCCCTCGATGGACATCCTGATCTCCAGCAATCTGGAACGCCTGCTGGCGCATATGGCGGGGCAGGAGAAAACCGGCGCGGCGATGGCGGCTCTGGGGCAGAACGGCAGCTATCACTTGGACATCACCGAGCAGAGCATCAGCGGCGAATACGCAACGGAGCAGGAGACGCGCGAGGCGATCAAGGATTTTTACGAAAAAACAGGCTATGTGATGGATACGCATACGGCGGTTGCTTATGCGGCATATCAGAAATATAAGGCGGAGAGCGGCGATGGGACGCCGATGGTGATTGTTTCGACGGCAAGCCCGTATAAATTCACGAAGGACGTGATGACGGCGCTGGATGAGAAATATGCCGACGGGGACGCCTTCGCCCTGCAGGCGGATTTGGAGAGGATCAGCGGCGTACCCGTGCCCGCGCCGATTCGCGGCTTGCAGGATAGACCGGTTCTGCATCGGAATGTCTGCGAGAAGGGGGAAATCCGCAGGGTCGTGCAGGATTGGCTGAAATAAGAGAAGAAACGGGGGAGAGAGCATGGCAGAGCAGGAGAAAATGCAGGACGAACAGAACGTGCAGGAGGAGCAAAGTGCAGGGCAGGAGAAAAAACCGCGCATTGCCGTGTCAAGAAAGGAATTTTATATCTGCGTGGCACTGCTGTTGATTCTTATTTATGCGCGAACGGGCGCAATCCTAAAAAATCAGCGGGAAATGACGAACACAAATGCCAACAACGCCAACTTTATCTCGTCAAGGCTGGATGCCATGAACGGCGTACTCTATAACCTTACCGACGGGACGGATCAAGCGGATCTGCTGGATAGCGATGTGGACATTTCCGCAGTCGATTGGCAGAACAAAACGGCGACCCTGCGCCTGATGGCAGAGCCTACGGAATATCAGGAGGGCATGATGGTGACGTTTTTCCTCTCCTGCGATGATGGCAAGGCGATTCCCGTCGCGGCAAGCGCGGGCGAGGATTACATCTACACGGCAGAGCAGGAGATTCCTTTCTGCGAGTATGTGCGGGTGAAGGTGCATATCCGGAGGGGCGATGTGGAGCAGATTCGGGAGTTCTACGGGCTGTCTATGATGGATGAGCTGTATCCGCAGATAGACAGCTATCCTTCCAGCATCATTGCGCAGACTTTCGGTGCGACCGAGGCAACGGTAGGCGGGGATTATGCTGTGGAGATTCAAGCGCCGCAGTGGATGCTGCAAAACAACAAGACTTTTGAGGTGAAAAATCCGCGAGTGGAGATTTCCGTCAACGGCAGGCGGGTGAAAACCCTCCCGATGGAAAAGCAGGATAATTCCGATTACTATACGGAGCGTTACAGCGCGTCGATCGCAGGCAGTGAGCGCATTACACTGCAGGAGGGTGACCGCATTTCCTTTGTATTCAAGATGGAGGACGGCAGCGGCACAAAATATTCCTACGTCATGGAAGAGGCGCGGCAGGATCAGCAGGAGGGCTATGTGCAGGAGCAGCCGGCGACCCCCATAGAGGATGAAAACAGCAGGCTGACCATCGAATAAGCGCAAAATGCAGGAAAAACGGGAAAGGCATTGCTTTTATGGATACAATGGCGTAAAATGGGAATGTATGACGGATGCGCAAGTGCATTCGGAGAGCTTGAGAGGTTTATAACAAGAGAAGAAGGAGAAACTATCATGAAAATGTTCATTGACACAGCGAATGTTGACCACATCAGAGAAGCCAACGATCTGGGCGTGATCTGCGGCGTGACCACAAATCCCTCCCTGATCGCAAAGGAAGGCAGAGATTTTATCGAGGTCGTAAAGGAAATCACAACGATCGTGGATGGTCCGATCAGCGCGGAGGTTATCAGCTTAGAGCATGAGGGCATGGTGGCTGAGGCAAGAGAGCTGGCAAAGATCCATAAAAATATCGTCATCAAAATCCCCATGACGCTGGAAGGGCTGAAGGCAGTGAAGATCCTCTCCGCAGAGGGCATCAAGACGAATGTGACGCTGATTTTCTCCGCGACACAGGCACTGATGGCGGCAAGAGCGGGCGCGACCTACGTTTCCCCCTTCCTCGGCAGAGTGGACGATATCGGCTCTGTCGGCATGACGCTGATCGAGGACATTGTGCAGATTTTTGAAATCCACGGACTGGAGACAGAAATCATCGCGGCTTCTATCCGCAATCCCCTGCATGTGATCGATGCGGCGAAGGCAGGCTGCCATATCGCAACGATCCCGTATAACGTGCTGATCCAGATGGCGAAGCATCCCCTGACGGACATCGGCATTGAAAGATTCCTGAAGGACTGGGAGAGCGTACCGAAGAAATAATGGAGAAGGCTTGGAGGAAATCGAATGAACACGATAGATAATTTGACAATCAATACCCTGCGCTTTTTATCCGTAGAGGCGATCCAGAAGGCAAAGAGCGGTCATCCCGGTCTGCCGATGGGCGCGGCGCCCGCGGCTTATACCCTTTGGGCAAACGTGATGCGGGCAAATCCCGCAAACCCCGATTGGGATAACCGCGACCGCTTCATCCTCTCTGCGGGGCATGGCTCTGCGCTGCTGTATTCTCTGCTGCATGTGTTCGGCTATGGCTTGACGATTGAGGATCTGAAAAATTTCAGACAGAGAAATTCTCTCACCCCCGGTCATCCCGAATATAAGCACACAAAGGGCGTTGAGGTGACGACAGGTCCGCTGGGACAGGGCATTGCGAATGCGGTCGGCATGGCGCTGGCAGAAAGCCATCTGGCGGCGAAATTCAATACGCCGGAGCATCCTGTGGTGGATCATTACACCTACGTTCTTTGCGGGGACGGCTGTTTGCAGGAGGGCGTTGCATCGGAAGCGGCATCACTGGCGGGTACGCTAGGGCTGGACAAGCTGATTCTGCTCTACGACAGCAATCATATCACCATCGAGGGCGATACGAAAACGGCGTTCACGGAGGATGTGCTGAAACGCTTTGAGGCTTACGGCTGGCATACACAGCATGTTGTGGACGGCAACGACATCGATACGCTGCTGGCGGCAATCAAGATCGCAAAAAAGGCGAAGAAGCCTGCAATCATCCAGATCGAAACGCAGATCGGCTTCGGCGCACCCAATAAGCAGGGCAAGGCATCCGCGCATGGCGAACCGCTGGGCGAGGAGGAGATCAAGCTGGCGAAGGAAAATCTGGGCTGGCCCTATGCGGACAAGGAATTTTTCGTGCCCGATGAGGTGAAGGCGCATGCGGCGGCGATTGCGGCGGAGGGCGCAAAGGCTGAGGCACAGTGGAACGAGATGTTCCGCGATTACAGCGAGAAATACCCTGAGCTGGCAAAGGAATATGCTGCATGGCACAGCGATACGCTTGCGGTCGATCTGCTTGCGGACGAGGATTTCTGGAAGGATGAGGGCAATATCGCGACCAGAGCGGCATCGGAGAAGGTGCTGCAGAAGGTGGCGAAGGTGGTGCCGAATCTGTTTGGCGGCTCTGCCGACCTTGCGCCCTCCAACAAATCCATGATGAAGGACAGAGAATATTACAGCAAGGAAAACCCCCTTGGTTCGAATATCCATTTCGGTATCCGCGAGTTTGCGATGACGGCGATGGCGAACGGCATGGCGGTGCATGGCGGGGTAAGACCGTACATCGCGGGATTTTTCGTGTTTGCGGATTATATGAAGGCGGGGCTGCGCATGGAGGCGCTGATGGGTCTGCCCGTGATTAGCATTTTGACGCATGACAGCATCGGCGTGGGCGAGGATGGTCCGACGCACCAGCCCATTGAGCATTTGGCGATGCTGCGCAGTCTGCCCAATTACAACGTGTTCCGTCCCTGCGATACGAGGGAGACGGCGGCAGGCTGGTATGCCGCACTGACGAGCAAAACCACGCCGACCGCGCTGATTCTCTCCAGACAGAACCTGACGGCGCAGGACGGCACGGGCAAGGCGGCGCTCAAGGGCGCGTATGTGCTGAAGGATTGCGAGGGCACGCCTGATGTGCTGCTGATGGCATCCGGTTCCGAGGTGGAATTGATTGTCAAGGCGGCGGATGCGCTGGCGGAAAAGGGCGTAAAGGCGCGGGTGATCTCCATGCCCTGCTGGGAGTTGTTTGAGGCGCAGGATGCGGCTTATCGCGAGAGCGTGCTGCCGAATGCGGTTCGCGCAAGACTGGCGGTAGAGGCTTTGTCCGATTTCGGCTGGCACAAGTATGTCGGGCTGGACGGCGATGTGCTGGCAATGCACGGCTTTGGTGCGTCTGCGCCCGCCGGGAAGCTATTTGAGGACTTTGGCTTTACGGTGGAGCATGTGGTCGAGAAGGCGCTGGCACTGGTGAAGGCTTAAGACCTTGGGGGCACCGCCCCCAATGCCCCCGAAAAGAGCAAGACCGTGGGGCTCTGCCCCACCACCCCGCAAGGGGACTTAGTCCCCTTGACCCCGTTATGCAGGAGCATCCGCTCCTGCGGGAGAAATTGGATAGGGAGAGCCTATTATTGTATGGTATCCCTTTCCGCCTTTTTGCAAACGGGTTCCAAGGGAGGAACTCCCTTGGCAGGGCGGTGGGACGGCGTCCCACGGTCTTAGAGCAAAGCCCTCGCGGCCTTAGTTTCTCCCCTTTATCTGCAAATGAATTGCATACGTTTTCGGATAGAGGACGGAAAGAATGCTGAATGATATGTTTTGCAAATCCCTTTCTTCGCAGAAACATGAAATGTTTCTGCTGTAACGGGTCAAGGGCAGAATGCCCTTGTGGGGGAGTTGGGGGCAAAGCCCCCAAGGTCTTAATTTTCATGTTCGTTACTCCGGATGGGTCCATCCGGAGTTTTTTGTAGAGAGGATGAAGGAGTATGCGTACATTTATCGCAATCGAATTGGAGCAGGAAACGCGGGACGCCCTCGCTGCGCTGCAGACGGAGGTGCAGGGGCGCTGCCGCAAGGGAAATTTTACACCGGCTGATAATTTCCACCTGACGCTGCATTTTCTGGGCGAGGTGCAGGCGGAGGATCTCGATTACCTACAGGAAGCCCTCTGGGAAACCGCGCAGCGCAATCGCCCCTTTCGCCTGACGATCGACCGGATCGGCTTTTTCCCGCGCGGCAATAAAGGCATTTTATGGGCGGGGCTGGAAAAAAGCAGTTATCTCCAGCGGCTGTTCAGCACACTGGAAAAATCGCTGGAGCAGCAGGGCTTCGCGAGGGAACGCAAAAGCCTCAGCCCCCATATCACGCTGGGCAGAGAGGTTGAACCGCAAAGGAGCTTCGCGGATGTGCAGAAAAATGTCAAGGTTGAGCCGATCAGCTTCGCCGTGCAGCGCATCAGCCTGATGGAAAGCGTCCGTAGGGGTGCAAAGCTGGTCTATATTCCGAAATTCCGCGTAGATTTGAAAGGAAGACGAAGCAGCGAGGGCTGAGGGAATGGCAAGGCAAAGAATGTGGCGGATGTATCTGACTGGCGCACATTTGTTTGCTGCGAGGAAGGAAGTGCCAAAGATTTTGTGAAAAAGTTGGCAGAATCGACGATTTTTCCCGAAAAAAGTACCAAAAAGAGAGATATTTGTTGAGCATTGTTCTGAATCGTATTTTTTTTAACAATTTTGGTTGAAAAAGCAATCCCCATCCTATATACTGTGCTTATGTAAGGTATTTGTACCATTTATACAAATACAGAATACAGACAGTACAAAGGAAAAATCCGCCGAGGACAGGCGTAACGATTGAGCAGCAAAACTATCATGAAGGTTTGATACAAGGAGGAATGCAATCATGGCAAACAATACTGTATTTTTCCCCGGATATTCCGCCGGTGAGGATGCATACAAGGAGATCGACAGGGTTTGTTCTCCTTACGGGACGAAGGCTGTTGTCATCAGCGATGAGATCTCGATCAATGCAACAAAGAAATATCTGGACGAGGCGACAAAGGACGGCATCGTAAAGCTGGAATATGTTCTTTTCCCCGGCGAGGCTTCCTTTGAGGCTGTGGAGGATCTGCAGAAGCTCGAAAGCGTACAGCAGGCGGACATGATCTTCTGTCTGGGCGGCGGCAAGGCGATTGATACAGGTAAGCTGGTTGCGCATCACATGAACAAGCCCTACTTTACCTTCCCTACCATCGCATCTACCTGCGCTTGCAACTCCGCGCTGGGCATCTACTACTATCCCACGCATGAGTTCCGCACATTCTTCCGCGTGGACAGACCGCCTATCCATATTTTCATCTCCACAACGGTAATTGCGGAAGCACCCGCATCCTTCCTGTGGGCAGGCATCGGCGATGGCATGAGCAAGGAAACTGAGGTAAAATTCTCCGCAAGAGGCAGAGAGGATGAGCTGACGCTGGAGGAACAGGCAGGCGTGGCGCTTTCCGGCTGCTGCACGGAGCCTTTGCTCAAATACGGCATTCAGGCGATGGAGGACTGCAAGAACAACCGCCCTTCCAAGGCGATCGAGGAGGTTGCACTGGATATTTTCATCAACACGGGCATGGTTTCCAACATGGTGGATTCCGCAAAATACAATACATCTCTGGCACATGCCTTCTTCAACGCGAGCACAACGCTGCATCAGATCGAAGCAAGACATAAACACGGCGAGGTCGTTGCATACGGCACACTGGTTCTGCTGACGCTGGATAAGCAGTATGACAAGCTGAAGAGATTTGTAGAATTCTACAAGGGCATGAAGCTGCCCACAAAGCTGGCTGACATCGAAATTACAGTCGATGAGCTGGATCCCGTTCTGGAATTGGCAGTAAAGAGATACGATCTGGACGTAGTTCCTTACGAAATTACGCCCGAGATGATCCGCGACGCTATTCTGGAGCTGGAGGAGTACAACAAAAAGCTGGAGGCGTAAGCCATCCGCTTGGATCACTGCATGATACGGGCTGCGCTGCCGTCTTTCTTTGGCGTACATATTGTTGATAAGATGTATCTTCCCTGCCGGGGAACGGTGCGCCGCCCTGTATTTAATATTTTTTGTGGAATCTCACGGAAAATAGGTCGGATATGCAAGGATATTTTCAAGGATTTTGGTAGGATTTGACAAAAATCTGACGATTTCCGTGCGTGCCGACGAAACATTCAAGATTTTTCGAGGCTCTTTTTCGGCAAATTGATGGAAAGAGAGCCTTGTGAAATTTCTCTGTTTTTTTCTGATAAAGAAGCTGGAAAAAGCCCGTTCGGTAAAGTATACTGGAGAGGATGCGGGGAAAATCGCTCCTTGGCTTTTTCCGCGATCACAGAACAGTCTATTATTGAAAGAAAGCAAACGTTTCGAAGGAGGAAATAGGTTTATGGAATTCGGCTATTCTAAGGAACAGGTACTGCTGAGAGAGATGTACAGAAAGTTCGCTGAAACAGAAGTGAAACCTCTGGCGGAAGAATTGGACGAGGAAGAAAGATTCCCCGTGGAAACCATTCCCAAGCTGGCTAGATATGGCTTCATGGGCATTCCCTTCCCTAAGGAATACGGCGGCGCAGGCGGCAACTACCTGACATATGCTATGGCGATCGAGGAGCTGGGCAAGGTTTGCGCAACAACAGCAGTTGTTGTTTCCGCGCATACATCCCTTTGCGCAGGTCCTATTTATTATTTCGGTACAGAGGAACAGAAGCAGAAATATCTGGTGCCTCTGGCAAAGGGCGAGAAGATCGGCGCATTCGGTCTGACAGAACCCTCCGCAGGTACAGACTCCTCCATGCAGCAGACAACGGCTGTGCTGGATGGCGATGAATATGTACTCAACGGCACAAAGGTATTTATCACAAATGCAGGCTATGCTGATATTTATGTTGTAATCGCTATGACGGACAAGTCCAAGGGCAACAAGGGCATTTCCGCATTTATCGTGGAGAAGGGCACACCCGGCTTCTCCACAGGTAAGAAGGAGAGAAAGATGGGTATCCGCGGCTCCGCTACCTGCGATCTGATCTTTGAAAACTGCAGAATCCCCAAGGAAAATCTGCTGGGCAAGGAAGGTCAGGGCTTCAAGGTTGCGATGCAGACGCTGGACGGCGGCAGAATCGGTATCGCTTCTCAGGCTCTGGGTATCGCAGAGGGCGCGATCGAGGAATGCATCAAGTATGTAATGGAAAGAAAGCAGTTCAAGAGAAAAATCGGTCAGTTCCAGAATACACAGTTCGAGCTGGCAGATATGGCAACAAAGGCAGAGGCTGTAAAGCTCCTGGTATATGAAGCAGCAAGCGAGAAGGATGCAGGCAGACCCTACAGCCACCTCTCCGCTATGGCAAAATATTATGCAGGCTCTTCTGCAAGCGATATCACCAGAAGATGCGTACAGCTGTTCGGCGGCTACGGCTACACAAGAGATTATCCCGTAGAGAGAATGATGCGCGATGCGAAGATCACAGAGATCTACGAAGGTACATCCGAGGTTCAGAAGATCGTTATCGCAAACTGGCTGAAACTGAAATAATTGGGAGAAAAACGGAAGGAGAATTGGAACTCTATGAATATCGTAGTATGCATCAAGCAGGTACCCGATACTGTTGAAGTAAAGATCGATCCTAAGACCGGCACACTGATCCGCGACGGCGTACCCTCCATTATCAACCACGATGACAAGACGGGCATCGAAGCAGCGCTGCAGATGAAGGAAAAGCTGGGCGGCAAGGTTACGGTTGTATCCATGGGTCCTCCGCAGGCTGACGTTGCGCTGAGAGAAGCGCTGGCTATGGGCTGTGACGAGGCTTATCTGGTTTCCGCAAGAGAATTTGGCGGCTCCGATACATACGCTACATCCGGCATCATCGCTGCTGCACTGAAAAAGGTTGGCTATGACATCGTAATTACAGGGCGTCAGGCTATCGACGGCGATACGGCTCAGGTTGGTCCTCAGATCGCAGAAAAGCTGCATCTGCCTCAGGTTTCCTATGTTGAGGAGGTAAGAGAGGTTGCAGAGGATCATGTTGTGGTAAAGAGACAGTATGAGGATGGCTACCACATCGTAAAAGTAAAAACACCCTGCCTGCTGACTGCAATCGCAGAGCTGGCAGAGCCCAGATATATGTCCATCGCAGGCATTTTCGATGCTTACAAGAAGGAAATCAAGATTCTTGGCTTTGAGGATCTGAAGGATGAGCTGGAGCTGGATATGATCGGTCTGAAGGGCTCTCCGACGAACGTATACAAGTCCTTCACGAAGGAAGTTAAGGGCGCAGGCACGATTCTGGACGATCTGACAGCAGAACAGGCTGTAGAGGCGATCATGAAGAAGCTGGAAGAAAAGTTTATTATCTAAGGAAAGAAATCTGATATAGGAGGAAAAGTCCCATGAGCAAAGGTATTTTCGTTGTAATGGAACAGAGATACGGCAAGGTTCAAAACGTAGGTCTGGAGCTTGTTGGTGAAGCTACAAGACTGAAAGCAGATCTGAAGG
>CAVGZD010000029.1:0-9369 GCA_963633805.1 Lachnospiraceae bacterium
GTGAAAGGGAAATCGCATATTCTGATTCACAAGCAGTTTTCCATTTTACTCCAAATCTGTACCCGCAAACGCATGTAATGCGTTTGCCCTAACGGGGTCGAGGGGAGGAACTCCCCTCGTAGGGTTTGGGGCAAAGCCCCAAGGTTTTAAGGTTTTTGCGGGGGAGTGGGGCAGAGCCCCACGGTCTTTACCCCTCCAGCAGTACCCCAGCCAATACCTCCGCCAGCGGTTCCATCGCGTTCCAGATCTCCTCCTTCGTGTTCGTCTGTGCGCCGACCTCGATCAGCGTGGAGCGGGGCAGCATATGTAGGCTGAAACGGTAGGCATTCAGATAAATCTTGCGGCTGAAGTCCGGAAATAGACGATCCGCCGTGGTTTTCATCTGTAGGCTGAAGGCAAGATTCTCCCGCAGATACGGATTCTCCAGCCCGGCAATCGCGCTCGTTGTCCCATCGCGGTTCAGGCGGCATAGCCCGTTGAAAAACATCACCTGTGCGCAGGGCTTGCCGTTCACCTCCGTCACCAGATGCGTCCCCTCGTTCACACCGTCCCGATGCAGGTCGATGCAGACCTCGATCGACGGATGCTCCGCCAGAATTTTGCGGATCGGCGGCTCCATCCGCTCGTATGCCCCCGTTACCTGCCCCTTGCCGTTCACCATGTCATATTGCCCGTCATCATGCAAAACCGCCACGCCATATTTTTCCTCCAAGATCCGCTTCAATTCCTCCCCCGCGCCCCAGATGCCATCCTCCTTGACCTTGTCCGGATCGCTGTCGGCGAAGGTTTCATGCGAATGGGTATGGAAAATCAGTATCTTTGGCTCGGCACTGCTTTTTTGTATGGACAGATCCAGCCCCAGAGCGTCCTCCGGCACGACATCCTCCGCGAAGAGCATCGTGCGGGAATCAATGATGTAATACTTGCTTTTCAGATAGGAAAAATCCTGCATCCGCGCCAGCTCATCCGCGCTTACGCCAAGCGCCCGCCCGCCTGCGGTGATCGCCTGCGGTGTGGAAAATTCCACATCTCCCGAGCCGATGACTGCCGCAGAAATGCTCTGCTTTTCATCGCCCGTTGCGGTGGAAAGGCTGAGTTGCCCGACGGGGACTTGTCCCGGCAGGACCTCCGCCAGCACCCATTTTCCGCCGCCCATATGCAAAAAAAGAGGCAGTGCCGCCAAAAACAGTATCAGCCCCAAAAGATTCCATTTCCAATATCTCCCCCTTGGCAATGCGATCGCCTCCCTTTCCTCCCTCTATCCTATGAGCGGGATGCGCCGGACAGAACCGCAGCGCCGTTTGGGGGATGCAAAAAAGAACGAGGCACGCTTCGGCGCGTCCAAATAAAAAACGCCGCAAATCCTTGCGGAGCAACGACCTACGGCGTTTTCATAGATTATGCCTATTTTCTTAATTTTTATGAACCAATCGCAAAACCGACTTATTTGCCCTGATGCGTCTGGCTGAGCGCACGCAAGCGATGACCTGATCGGTGAACGCCTGTACCGTTCCTGCGCTTTCCTCTGCCGCAGCCGCATTGGACTGCACCACGCGCGATACGCTGCCCAGTTCATCGTTCATTTCATCAATATAGCCAAGCTGAGAGGCTGCCATTTCGGAAATCTTTACCGTCTGCCCCTTTACCTCGACCACGCTGCTCTTGATGCGTTCGAGCGCCTCGGAGGTCTGATCTGCGGTGGATACGCCATGCTCGACTGCGTTGCGGCAATCCTGAAGCACCTTCACGGTCGAATTTGCAGCCTGTGCGCTATCCATCGCAAGGCGGCGCACCTCATCCGCAACGACTGCGAAGCCCTTGCCCGAAGAGCCCGCCCTTGCGGATTCCACCGCCGCATTGAGCGCAAGGATATTGGTCTGGGAGGCGATATCTTCGATTGCCTTCATCGCGCGAGAGATGGACTGCATGCAGGATTCGATCTCATGAATGGCTTGCATCAGCTCGGACATATGTTCGCTGCCTGTATCGACCTGCGCGTACATATGCTCGGAATTTCCCGCATCTGCTGCGCATAGCCGGAGGTCTCCTTGATGTGGCGGCAAACCTCGTCCATCGAGCCGGTCAGCTGCTCCATGGAAGCTGCCTGCTCCGTTGCGCCGTTCGCCAGCGTTTCGGACTGCATGGAAAGGCTGTTCGCATCCTCGAAAATTCTGTTTGCAACCTCCTCGATCTCCACCAGCAGCGTCTTCTGATCCGCCTGAATGCTCTGCGAGAGGGCATTTTTCTGATCCAGCTCCGTCAGCAGAAGCTCGGATTCCTTCTGCTTTGCGGAGGATTTTTCATAATATGCGCAGCCCGTCTTTACAACGGAAACGATGATCGCGCAAGCCGGAATGAGGGAGATGAAAAGCTCTACCAGAGTCAGGACATCTGCAACAAGCGCACCGTTTTGCAGGCTCAATATCACACATTCTGCGATAAACAAAATTGACAGCAAAGCTATCAATCACCAGATGCGGGTCAAAATGCAGGGCAGCCAGTGCCCCGATGCACAAAAACAGCGGCACTGTGGATTCATAGCTGCCGGCAAGGCGCTGCATAATCATAACGGATATGCTCGATACGGTCAGCATATAGCGTGCGACGATTTTTGCGTTGTCCTCCCGCGTCAGGAGCATGCCCGGCACGATGATTGCCGCAGCCTCCAGAATCAGAAGTCCGCAGAACAAAAACTTCCCGGACGGCAGATACAAAATCGCGAGCAGCCCGTGAACAATGCCGACCAGCTTGGCATATTGCTTTGTGACAAGTACATGATCTACCATAAAAATCCCTTTCCCCCTTCAGTATGCCCCTGCGATGCAGAGCGTTTCTTCTCCCTATGCTCTGCCAAGGGCAGACGACACACTGCTACGCAGATTCTATCACACTTTTTGCGACAAAAAAGCCTTTTTGCCAATTTTTTCACCTAAATATTGTGCTATGTCAGAAAAAACATCCGGGAAGGCAGACAAAAGCAATCATTTTTGTCGAAAAGGCTTGACTTTCCCGACGATATGTGGTATGAATGGAGATAGTCCGACAGAGTTCGGGCGAAGATAGAGGCGCAATACTGATGAGTATTCTCCCGCGGATGCTGTGGGCGGCAGGGAGAGGAAAGGCTGTGTTGCCGAAGTGGTGGCTTTCGCCCAAGGGGGAGCCATTGCTGGGACATTGCAAAATATGTAATGTACTGTCACTGATGTGGAGCGCTATCGGAACTTTGGAGCATGATCCTTCGTGATTCTGTTGCCGTGCGCTTTGCGCACGGCTTTTTTGTGTATCCACACTGTCATCATTTTACTTTTTTGCATTCTGAAAGGAGAAGGGTTATGAAAACCAAAAGCACTCTAGGGCGCAGATGGCTTGGCATTTTCTTCACGGTTGCCGTGATTGCGATCGCCATGTCTGCGACAGCCTTCGGCGGCGAAGCGGAAGGCGTGGAACATGTCAGCAATATGTATGCGACCGCATGGTCGCTGGTGCCGCCTCTGGTGGCGATCGTTCTGGCGCTGATCACAAAGGAGGTTTATTCCTCGCTGTTTATCGGCATCGTGGTAGGTGGTCTGTTCTATGCGAATTTTGACCCCAAAATGACCTATCTGACGATTTTTACGGATATTACGGACGGCGGCATGCTGGCGAAGCTCTCGGACAGCGGCAATGTCGGCATTCTGATTTTCCTGATTATCCTCGGCATCATCGTTGCCGTTATGAACCGCGCGGGCGGCTCTGCGGCTTACGGCAGATGGGCGTCCAAGACCTTCAAGACAAGAAAAAGCTCCATGCTGGGCACATCCCTGCTGGGTTGCTTGATTTTCGTGGACGACTATTTCAACTGCCTGACCGTAGGCTCTGTTATGCGTCCCGTTACGGATACGCATCAGGTTTCCAGAGCGAAGCTGGCGTATCTGATCGATGCAACGGCTGCGCCCGTCTGCATCATTGCGCCGATCTCCTCCTGGGCGGCAGCGGTTGCCGGCGTGGTAGAGGGTATGAACGGTCTGGATCTGTTCATCCGGGCGATCCCCTATAATTTCTATGCGCTGCTGACGATCCTGACTATGGTCGTTCTGACCGTGACAAATACGGACTTCGGACCCATGCTGGAGCATGAGAGAAATGCGCAGCTCAAGAACGATCTGTATACAACAGAGGCAAGACCCTATGCCGGCGCGGATGAGGCACAGGCTCCCGTGGGCAACGGCAAGGTAATCGACCTGATTCTGCCCGTTGTTGTGCTGATCATTGCCTGCGTCATCGGCATGATCTATACCGGCGGCTTCTTTGACGGCGTAAATTTTGTGGAAGCCTTTGCAAACTGCAGCTCCTCTCTGGGTCTGCTGCTCGGCTCTTCCGCAGCCCTGCTGATCACCTTCCTGCTTTACATCTGCCGCCGCGTGCTGACCTTCAGCCAGTTCATGGAATGCCTGCCGGAGGGCTTCAAATCCATGGTGCCCGCCATCATGATCCTGACCTTTGCATGGACGCTGTCCGGCATCACGGGGCTTCTGGGCGCGGATGTTTTCGTAGCGGGCATTCTGGCGAATACGACGGGCGTTCTGCAGGCATTTATCCCCGTTGTGGTATTCTGCATCGCGGTATTCCTTGCCTTTGCGACAGGTACGTCCTGGGGTACGTTCGGTATCCTGCTGCCTATCGTTGTGCCGATTATGGATCCTTCCAGCGAGCTTCTGACGATTACGGTAGCGGCAACGCTGGCAGGTGCGGTTTGCGGCGACCACTGCTCCCCCATCTCCGATACGACCATTATGGCGTCGACAGGTGCGCAGTGTGATCATGTGAACCATGTTTCCACGCAGCTGCCCTATGCGTTGGTTGTTGCGGCGGTTGCGGCAGTGAACTATGTACTGACAGGCTTTATCCAGAAATGGTGGATCAATCTGCCTATCGCGATCGTATCCATGATTGCAACGATTCTGATTATCCGCAAGATGTACGGCGATAAGGAATTGCCGGCGGATTAAAGGATGAAATAAGAAAGAAAGGACTCATCTCCTTTCCCCGGCTGCGCCGATCAGAGGCGCGTCCAAACAAGAAAACATCGAAATGCCGTAAATCCTTGTTTTGCAAGGGCTTACGGCATTTTTTTGAAAAATGTCTGTTTTTTTCTTTGGGTCGTCGCTCGCAGTTCCGCTGAAGGAGGTGGGTCTTTTTTGTGCAAAATGAACAAAGAATGGTAAAAAAAATATTTTTTTCTAGTCTTTACTTTAGCGTGGTAGTGTGATAATATGATGAAGAACGAGAGAGCCTTCCGCGTAACGAGCGGCGGACATCGAGAAAGGTACAACAAGGAAAAAGGAAAAGGGGACGAGAAAAATGAAAAAATATCTGGCTTTATTTTTGACAATGGCAATGGGCGTGAGCATGCTGGCAGGCTGCGGCAATGCAGAGCAGCCCGCACCCGCAGATGATGCGGCAACAGACGGCGCAGCGGAAAGAACGACATTCACCGTAGGCTTCGATGCGGAATATCCTCCCTATGGCTACAGAACAGAGGACGGCGATTACGCAGGCTTCGATCTGGATTTGGCGGCTGAGGTCTGCGCGAGAGAGGGCTGGCAGCTGGTGAAGCAGCCCATCGACTGGAACGCAAAGGACATGGAGCTGAACAGCGGCGCGATCGACTGCATCTGGAACGGCTTCACCATGAACGGCAGAGAGGATAAATATCTGTTCTCCGAGCCTTATGTAGATAACAGCATCGTTTATGTCGTAAAGATCGATTCCGATATTCAGACGGAAGCGGATCTGGCAGGGAAATATGTCGTAACGCAGGCAGGCTCCTCCGCGCTTACCGCATTGCAGGATGAATCCAAGGCAGATGTGGTTGCATCCTTCGCAGCGCTGGATGAAACAGCGGATTACAACACAGCCTTCATGAATCTGGAGGCAGGTACGGATGACGCGATCGCAGTTGACATCGGCGTAGCGCAGTATCAGCTGGCAACAAAGGCGGATCAGTTCCGTATGCTGGACGAGCCTTTGTCCACAGAGCAGTACGCAATCGGCTTCAGACTGGGTGATACAGAGCTGAGAGATACCGTTCAGGCTGCGCTGGATGAAATGGTAGCAGACGGCACATTCATGGAGATCGCATCCAAATATGCAGACTATAATCTGGATCAGATGGTTTGCTTAGGCAAATAATTGATCTGACCGTACAGGAAAAGACGACAAGCATTTTGCCGTCTTTTCCTGCGTTTTTGTTTCCGAAGGCTCTGATTTTTCTTGAAAGGATAACGCTATGAATTTTACCACTATTGCACAGCAGCTGGTCGGCGGGATGGGGGCGTCCCTCCTGATTTTTGTATTGACGCTGCTCTTTTCTCTGCCCCTTGGGCTTCTGGTCGCCTTCGGGCGCATGTCCAAATGCATGCCCCTGCAGACGGTGACGAAGGTCTTCATCGCCGTTTTGCGCGGCACGCCCCTGATGCTGCAATTATTCGTGGTGCATTATGCGCCGTATTATATTTTCAAGCTGGCGCTGCCCAGATGGTATCGCTTCGGCGCGATCATCATCGGCTTTTCTATCAATTACGCGGCGTATTTTGCGGAGATTTACCGCTCCGGCATCGAATCCATCCCCAAGGGGCAATATGAAGCGGCGTCCGTGCTGGGCTACAATAAAAATCAGACCTTCTTCAAGATCATTTTCCCGCAGATGGTCAAGCGCGTTCTGCCGCCCGTGACGAATGAGGTCATCACGCTGGTAAAAGATACCTCGCTGGCATTCGTGCTCTCCTATGAGGAGATGTTCACCGTCGCAAAGCAGATTGCATCGGCGCAGACGAATATCATGCCGCTGTTCGTAGCGGGTGTGTTTTATTTCATATTTAATGCGGTCGTTGCCTTCGCGATGGAGCGCATTGAGAGAAAAATGGATTATTATCGTTGAGAAAGGGAAGGTGTCACTTGAAAAAGGTATTGGAAATCAAGCATTGCAATAAGAGCTTCGGCGAGAACGAGGTTTTGAAGGACATTTCCCTTTCCGTTGCGGAGGGGCAGGTGGTGTCCATCATCGGGCCGTCCGGCTCCGGCAAATCGACCCTGCTGCGCTGCGCGACCCTGTTGGAGACGATGGACGGCGGCGACCTGATCTATCTGGGCGATTATGCCGCGAAGGCGGATGCGCAGGGCAGGGCGGTCTATGGCGATAAGGAGGCATTGCAGCAGGCGAAGAAGCATTTCGGGCTGGTGTTCCAGAATTTCAACCTCTTTCCGCATTATTCCGTCATGCGCAACATCACCGAGCCGCCGATCCTCATCGGCAAGCGAGGTCGCGAGGAGGTTTATGCCGAGGCGCGGGAGCTGCTGCGGAAAATGGGACTTGCCGATAAGGAGGACGCTTACCCCTGCGAGCTTTCCGGTGGGCAGCAGCAGCGGGTATCCATCGCGCGCGCGTTGGCGATGAAGCCCGCGATCCTCTTCTTCGATGAGCCGACCTCCGCGCTAGACCCGGAACTGACGGGCGAGATTCTCAAGGTAATCAAGGATCTGGCGGCGGAGCATATGACGATGGTGATCGTAACGCATGAGATGTCCTTTGCGCGGGATGTTTCGGACTATATTATTTTTATGGACGGCGGCGTGATCGTGGAGGAGGGCGACCCCATCCAGATCATCAATCATCCGCAGCAGGAGCGCACAAAGGCGTTCCTGAGCCGATTCCAGCAGTAAAAGGATGTGGAGCGATGAAGCTGCAATTTATTAAGACAAATCCGACCGAGAATATGACGCTGCTGATCGAAACGCCCGTGCCGCGGGAGCAGCAGCTTGCCATTGCGCAGCGGCTGATCGCCTATGGCAGCGTGTACGCAGAGCAGGCGGGCTATATCGAGCAGGCGACGCAGCCCCTTGCGGAAAAACGGCTGCAAATGATGGCGGGAGAATTCTGCGGCAACGCTTCGCTTTCGCTGGCGGCAGTGCTAGCGGAGGAAAGGGGCTTGCAGATTGGCGAGGAGTGCGAGATTTTGCTGGAGGTTTCCGGTGCGGATGAGCTGGTGCAATGCCGGGTGAAGCGGGAAGAGGACGGTTTTTCCGGCAGGGTGGCGATGCCGCTGCCAAAGGCAGTGGAGCGGCGGACGTTTTCCCTGCGCGGGGCGCGATATGAGCTGGTGGTTGTGGTTTTTGAGGGCATCAGCCATGTGATCGTGCCGATTTCGCTCTGGGGCGAGGATGCCGCGGCGATGGCAGAGGAAGCAGCGCAGGTTTGGGCGGAGGAAATGCCGCCTGCCTTCGGCATTCTTCTTTATCACGAGGAAAACAGCAGTCTGCGTCCGCTGGTCTGCATCCGGGATGTGAGCCTGATCTGGGAGCGCGGCTGCGGCAGCGGGACTTCTGCGATCGGGGCGTATCTGGCGATGCGGGACGGGCGGTCTGTGTCCGTGCGCTTGCGGCAGCCCGGCGGGGTGATGGGCGCGGAGGTCGCTTTCGCGGAAGGAGAGCTTGCAAGCATCCATATAAGCGGCAATGTACGCATTGCGGCGCGGGGCGTGGCGTATTTATGAGGGGAAGATGAAAGACGGAAGACCTTGGGGGCTTTGCCCCCAAAACCCCCAGCAGGGAGTCACCCCCTGCACCCGTTTGCGCAGGAGCGTTCGCTCCTGCGGAGGAAAACAGAAGACCGTGGGGCTTTGCCCCAAACACCCCCAGCAGGGGGTCACCCCCTGCACCCGATTGTGCAGGAGCGTTTCTCGCTCCTGCAGGGAAAAAAACAGAATATTTTGGCAAAAAAGACCGCTTGTGAAGAGGGGAATTGCGCATTCCGATTCACAAGCGGCTTTTCTATTTCATTCCAATTTGCCCCTGCAAACGCATGGATATGCGTTTGCCAAATGGGTCAAGGGGTGAAACCCCTTGTGGGGGTATCGGGGGCAAAGCCCCCGAGGTCTTCGCGTCTTAATCCAGCTTTTGGATCGTCAGGACCGTGTCGCGGTAGGTGCCGTTGGCGTTTTCAGCCACCAGCGTAATCGTTGCAGGCACACTGCTTAGACTGATGACCGCCCGCCCAGACAGCGTCTGCTCATCCGCCGCCGCAGAGATGGAAACGGAGGATCGCGATGCCGGGATGAGGTCGCCGTTGATCTCCAGATGCAGTACAACAGTGAAGGTCGGGCTTGCGCTCGATGCAACGACCGTATTGTACTCGATCTCGTAGATACCGGTTTCTGTCAGGATAAATTCCGCAGAGCCTGCCGCATGCGAGATCGCCGTACCCGCCTGCGCCTGCGTGATGGCGAAGGTCAGCGCATCCCCTGCGGCACTCGGCGTCTGCTCCGTCACATTCGCGGAGCTGTTCAGATTCAAGGGCGTGGTCGCACCTGTTGCGCCAGTTGCGCCAGTAGC
>CAVGZD010000029.1:9541-25448 GCA_963633805.1 Lachnospiraceae bacterium
CCGGTAGCGCCAGTTACCCCGGTCGCCCCCGTAGCCCCCGTAGCGCCTGTCGCACCGGTAGCACCCGTTGCGCCGCGTTCGCCCGTCGCACCTGTTGCTCCAGTTGCACCTGTTGCTCCAGTTGCACCAGTCGCGCCGGTTGCACCGCGTTCGCCAGTAGCCCCAGTTGCGCCAGTAGCCCCCGTAGCGCCGGTAGCCCCAGTCTCGCCGCGTTCACCGGGATTGCCCTGCGGTCCGAAGGGACCTGTCACGCCTGTTGCGCCAGTCGCGCCTGTAGCACCGGGCAGACCTGCATAGCCTCTGGGACCCATCGGTCCGGTAGCCCCCGTAGCACCGGTTGCCCCGGTTGCGCCCGTCGGGCCGGGACAACAACAGCGTGTCCACCCACAGCGCAGACGTTCGTTCTGCTCGCAGCTCTCGTTATTGCAGTTATTACACGGATATTGATACATAATAACTCCTCCTTTTTCATAGATCAGGATAGGGTAATCGAAACAGGCCTGTTTCTCTGGTATATACTATGTGCCGGGGGGATTTTTGTGTGTCCTTTTTAGAAATACAATGCCCCGCAGAGACTTGACAGCGCGGGGGCATTTCTTCTATACTTGTGAAAACTCGATGAAATTTTGGGGCATTCCCGTGCAAAGGGAGGTGGGAAGGATGCCTTATTTTCCGAGAGTCGGCATGCGGATGATCAAAACGGCTTTGGCGGTCGGCATCTGCTTTTTGATCTATATCCTGCGGGGGGAGAAGGGCGTTCCCGTTTTTTCGACCATCGCGGCGATCATATGCATGCAGCCCTATGTGGAAAACAGCAGGGAGACGGCGTTCAATCGTATCGTCGGGACGCTGGTGGGCGCGGTTTTTGCGCTGCTGGTGCTGTATCTGATGGAATATATCCCGGCGCGGTATCATTATGTGGAATATCTGATGATCTCCGTTTTTGTGATCCCCGTGATGTATGTGACGGTGCTCTTCCGCAGGGCAGGGGCGTCGGCTCTGGCGGCGATCGTGCTTCTGAGTATCTGCCTTTCCGGCGGGGGCGCGAACCCGTTTACCGATGCGGTGAACCGCTCCGTGGAGACGATCGTGGGGATTCTGGTCTCGCTGGCGGTCAACAGTATGCATCTGCCTCGGAAAACGGAGGAGGACTGCCTTTTCGTGACGGGCTTTGACGGCGCACTGTATGATGAGAAAAACGGCATGACCCCCTACACCGTCTTTGAGCTGAATCATCTGCTGCATGAGGGTCTGCCCTTTACCATCGCCACCGAGCGCACGCCTGCATCGCTGCTTTCCGATATGAAAAATGTTGAGCTGACGCTGCCGATCATCGCCATGGACGGCGCAGTGCTCTATGATATGAAGGATAAGCGTTATCTGGCGACAAACGGGCTGGAGCGCGGCATGGCGGATGCGATCTGTGCCCATGCGGATCAGAAGGGCTATCATTATTTCCGCAACGTGGTCTGGCAGAATGTGCTGCTGATCTATTACAACGATTTTCAGGATTTTCACAACGAAGCGGAGAAGCAGACCTATCTCTCCAACCGCCGCTCGCCATACCGTAATTATGTCAACGGGGAGGTGCCGGCGGATGGCACGGTGGTGTATATCCTGCTGGTGCTCAAGGATGCGGAGGCGGACGAGCTGGAGGCAGAGCTGCGGGAGAAGGATAGCGAGGGTGAGCTGCTCTTTCTGCGGGATAAATCCGAAACGCCGGAGGACTACTGCCATCTGAAAATCTACCATAAAAATGCAACAAAGGAATACATGCTGCGCAGACTGATGGAAGGGCTGCCGCAGACGAAATATGTCGCCTTCGGGAGCAGCAGGAACGATCTTTCCATGTTGGCGGCGGCGGATTTATCCTTCGCGACGGCGGACGCCATCCCGGAGGCGGTTGCAGCGGCGGATGAACAGCTGCACGGCAACGACGGCGAAAGCGTGGTGCGGCGCATGGCAAGGCTGTATAAGCGTCTGCCGTGGCAGAAGCAGCACAAAAAGCTGCGCAATACAAAAGAGCAAGGAGAGGAACAACATGGATGAACTGCATATTTTTTCCAGAGCGGAGCTGCTGCTGGGCAAGGAAGGGTTAGCGCGGCTGAAGGCGGCTCGCGTGGCGGTATTCGGCATTGGCGGGGTAGGCTCCTTTGCGGCGGAAGCCCTCACGCGCGGCGGCATCGGACATATCACGCTGATTGACGGCGATGTGGTCAGTCTGACGAACTGCAATCGGCAGCTGATCGCCACGCAGAAGACCATCGGGCAGAGCAAGACAGCCGTAATGGCGGTGCGCATCCGGGAGATTTCCCCGGAAACCGAGGTGGAGGAGCATCCGGTGGTATATGGCGCGGAGAATCGGGATTTGCTGGATTTTTCCGCATACGATTACGTTGTGGATGCCATCGATACGGTGACGAGCAAGCTGCTGCTCATCGAGGAATGCAAAAAGGCGAGAACGCCTATCATCAGCTGCATGGGCACGGGCAATAAATTCGATCCGACCCGCTTTGAGGTGGCAGATATTTCGGAAACCTCCGTCTGCCCTCTGGCGAAGGTAATGCGCAAGGAATTGAAGGAGCGCGGCATTCGTGGCGTGAAGGTGGTCTATTCTAAGGAGAAGCCGCGAAAGCCCGCCGCATCGAGCGAAACGGGCAAACGCCAGATTCCCGGCAGCCTTTCCTTCGTGCCGCCCGTGGCGGGGATGATTTTGGCGGGGGAGGTCATCCGGCATATCGTGGGAGTGGAGCTGGAATAGGATTATTTGCGATTGCAGAGAGGAAGGCTTTGGTGCGTCCTGATTAGAAAACAGACAAGAATGGAAATGGCAGAAAGGCTGTAGATACGAGGAAATGCTCCCTGCCGCAGAGATACTTTTCTGCTTTCGGATTTTGGCGCAGTTTTAAGGTGCGTCCAAATAAGAAAACATATGAATGCCGTAAATCCTTGTTTTGCAAGGGCTTACGGCATTTTCATTGAAATATGTCTGTTTTCTAAGCGGAGCTTACGAAGCCTTCTTTTTTTTCGCGAAAAACACTGTCTGCCTCTATGCGCAGGGCGCGTGCAGCCTTGAAATTTTTCGTAAAATCGCCAAATTTTTTTTGTTGACAAAAGTATGAAATCATACTAAACTATCTGAGTCTGATGAAAAAGGGGGAGTGATATGGACGCACAGGATGCAGGAAACGAATGGAAGAAATTCAATCAATTTGTCTGCGAGATAGAAGGGATGTATCACGAGGCATCATGGAAATTGGGGCTGAGCGACAGCGCACAGCGCATCCTCTATGCCATCTGCAATCTGGGCGATCCCTGCTTTTTGAGCGATGTGATCCGCTTTTCGGGCATCAGCAAGCAGACGATCAATTCTGCGCTGCGCAAGCTGGAAGGGGAGGAAATCCTGACAGTTGCGGATGCGGGCGGCAGAAAAAAGCAGATCAGCCTGACGGAAAAGGGACGAACGCTCGCGCAGGAGACGGTCATGCAGATTATCGAAATCGAGGATGAGATTTACAGCGGCTGGACGGAGGAGGAGCGGCGGCTGTATCTGGAGCTGACGCAGAGATATTTTGAGGCATTTCGGGAGAGAATAAAGGATTTGAAAGGGAGAGTGAGAGCATGAAGATTCAGCTGTCGGATCATTTCAGCTACGGCAGATTGATCCGCTTTGTGCTTCCATCCATCGCCATGATGATCTTGACATCGGTTTACGGCGTTGTGGATGGTTTATTTATTTCGAATTTTGTGGGAAAAACGCCCTTTGCGGCGGTCAATCTGATCATCCCCTTTACGATGATACTAGGCGCGTTCGGCTTTATGTTCGGCACGGGCGGCAGCGCGCTGGTCGCCAAAACGCTGGGCGAGGAAAAGCGGGAGCTTGCCTGCCGCATTTTTTCCCTGCTGATTTATTTTGCGCTGGGGCTGGGCTTCTGTCTTGCTGCGTTCGGGATCGGCTTTGTGCGTCCGATCGCGCAGAAAATGGGCGCGGACGCGCAAATGCTGGAATATAGCGTGACCTATGCCCGTGCTGTGCTGCTGGGGCTGCCCTTTCTGATGCTCCAGAATATGTTCCAGAGCTTTCTGATTGCGGCGGAGCGACCGAAGATCGGTCTGGCGGTCACGATTGCGGCGGGGCTGACGAATGTTGTGCTGGACGCGCTTTTTGTTGCGGTATTCCGCTGGGGTGTTGCCGGGGCGGCAGGCGCAACGGCGCTGAGCCAATTCGTGGGCGGCATCGTCCCGCTGATTTATTTTGCAAGAAAAAACAGCAGCAGCCTGCGCCTGACGAAGACCTCCTTCATGGGCAAGGCGCTCTGGAAGGCATGCACGAACGGTTCCTCGGAGCTGGTGACGAATGTTTCCATGTCGCTGGTGGGGATGCTGTATAATTTGCAGCTGATGAAATTCGCGGGGGAAAACGGCGTTGCGGCGTATGGCGTCATTATGTATGTCAATTTCATTTTTATCGCCATTTTTCTGGGCTATGCCTTCGGCACAGCGCCGATCATCGCCTTTCATTACGGCGCACGCAATACGGAGGAATTGCAGAACGTGCTGAAAAAGAGCCTGAAGCTGGTCTTCGGCACGGGCGTGGTGCTGACCTCGCTGGCGCTCCTGCTTTCGGGGACGCTTTCGGGGCTTTTTGTCGGCTACGATGCGGAGCTGTACGCTATGACGGTGCGCGGCTTCCGTTTTTACGCCGTTTCGTACCTGCTGAGCGGACTGAATATCTTCGGCTCGTCCTTCTTCACCGCGTTGAACAATGGCTTGATCTCCGCAGTAATCTCCTTCCTGCGGACTGTGTTTTTTGAGGTGGCGGCGATTTTGATCCTGCCGATTTTCTTCAAGCTGGATGGCGTTTGGTGCGCGATTTCCGTTGCGGAGCTGGCGGCATTTGCAATCACGCTGATCTGCTTTATCGCCATGCGCAAGCGGTATCAGTATATGTAGGAAAAAATGCAGCGGCTGCTTTTCCTTGATTTGAAAGGCTTTCGAAATTTTCTTAGTTTTTTCTGAAGAAGTGCGATGCGACTTGCAAAGAACGCAAATTTCCGTTACAATCGAAAAGGGTAGAAACAGTGCGGTGCGGCAAGGAGGAATCAGTATGAAAAGACAGGGAAGGCAGGCACTTCTTGGCATTTGCGTGATGGGTATGCTGACATTGGCGGGCTGCGGCGGGCAAAATCCTGCGGATAGCAGCGGGCAGGAGCTTGCGGCGGATGCGCTGGTGCAGCAGACGAAGGATACGCTGGAGCATACGGACAGCTATACGGCGCATTTCCTTGCGACTGTGAAGATGGCGGATGTGGATGAGACGACCACGGAGGCGGCGGTCTGCTTCGTAGACGAGCCGCTGTATATGCAGGTGGACGCTGTGATCTCCATGGATGGGGCAACGCAGGGCTCTACGACCTATCTGGCGGAAAACGGGGATAAGGTCGATCTTTATATGAATTACAACCAGCAGTGGACGGAAATGACGATGGATCGCGAAGCGGCGATGAAAAATCTGCAAATCTATCACACGCTGGATAATATGGCGATCCTGCTGGATGCCGGGCAGGGCTGGGAGCTTACGCAGGACAGCGACGGCTTGGAGCTGACGGCAACCATCCCGGAGAGCGGTTTTTACGCAGTGGAGGAACAGGCGAGACTGTTTCAGCTGGCGGGGCTGAGCGGGCTTTCGGAGGATTATTTCCATGATCTGGGCGATGTTTCGCTGCGGGTAACGCTGGATCAGAAGACGCAGGAGCCGCTTTCCTATGAGATCGATCTGACGAAGGCTCTGGAAACGGTGACGAATCATGTGCTGCTGGAGATGAACGGCGGTACGCTGGAAAATGGCGTGGATGTGGAGAGCTATGTGCTTTCGTCCTCCTTTTCCAAGCTGGGAGATGTAGAGCCGAAGGAGATCCCGCAGGAGGCAAGGAGCAGCGCGGTCAATTATGAGGAAGAATTTTCTCTGATGGCAGAGAAATAAGAGCAAAACAGTGCAGGGACGGCGGATGCAAAGAAGCCCGCTGTTCGGCTGTCGAGGGGCTGTTCGCGATAGCCGTAGCCTGCGGCAGGTATATTTTCTGATTCGGGCGCAGATGTAAATCAAATAACAGACATGTTTTCTAAAACTTCGCGACCCTTTGCTTTGCAGGGGATCGCGAGGTTTTTTATTTGGGTGCGCCAGATGAGAAGCGGGCGTTCTCCTGCGCATGCCGGAGTCTTTCCGGAAAGCCATTCTCACGATCTGCAAGCCCCATTTTGTAAAAAGCACTTTTCGGAAAGGCTCCGGAAAAATGCGCAGTGAATTTTTTTGCCATTGCCTATTTTCTTTCCGCTGCGCTTATGCTATAATCAAGGCTATTGTATTTTCCGCGGCGGCGGGAGGAATTTTTCGAGAAAAAAGGAGAGAAGACTATGATCGCAGCACAGGGTGTCAGCCTCCAATACGGCGGCAGAGTGCTTTTCAACGATGTCAACATCAATTTTACAAAGGGGAACTGCTACGGCTTGATCGGCGCAAATGGCGCGGGCAAATCCACCTTTTTGAAAATTCTGGCGGGGGAGATGGAGCCGAACAAGGGCTCTGTTTTTATCACGCCCGGCGAGAGAATGGCGGTTTTGAAGCAGGATCACTTCCTGTTTGATGATTTTGAGGTGGTCGAGGCGGTTTTGTACGGGCACAAGCGGCTCTACGATATCCGCAAGGAAAAGGACGCTCTTTATATGAAGGAAGACTTCACGGATGAGGACGGTATCAAGGCGGCCGAGCTGGAGGGCGAATTTGCCGAGCTGGACGGCTGGGCGGCGGAATCCAACGCGGAAATGCTGCTCAACGGCTTGGGCGTGACGAATGAATTTCATTATGTTAAAATGAAGGAGCTGACCGGCGGGCAGAAGGTGAAGGTGCTTCTGGCGCAGGCGCTGTTCGGCAATCCGGACATCCTCCTTCTGGACGAGCCGACCAACCATCTGGATATCCGCGCCATCAAATGGCTCGAGGATTTCCTGATGAATTTCGAAAATACGGTCATTGTCGTTTCGCATGACCGCCATTTCTTGAATAAGGTCTGCACCAACATCGCAGATATTGACTATGGCAAGATCACGATGTACGTCGGCAACTACGATTTCTGGTACAGCTATACGCAAATGACGCAGCGTCAGCTCAAGGATCAGAACAAGCGCGTGGAGCAGAAGATCAAGGAATTGCAGGACTTTATCCAGCGATTCAGCGCGAATGCCTCCAAGGCGAAGCAGGCGACCAGCCGCAAAAAGCTGCTCGACAACCTGCAGATGGATACCATCAAGCCCTCCAGCCGCCGCTACCCTTTCTGCAGTTTCAAGCAGGATCGGGAGGTCGGCAATGATGTGCTTCTGGTGGAGGGGCTTTCCAAGACGATCGACGGCAAAAAGGTGCTGGACAACGTCAGCTTCATGATCCGTCCGCATGAGAAGGTCGCCTTTGTCGGCGCGGATGAGATCGCGCGGACGACGCTCTTCCGGATCCTGATGGGCGAGATGGAAGCGGATTCTGGTTCCTTCAAATGGGGCATAACGACCAAAACCGCCTATTTCCCCAAGGATAACAACGCCTACTTCGATGGCTGCAAGGAGTCTTTGATCGAATGGCTGCGCCCCTGCGCCAAGGAGGGCGAGCAGTACGATTCGGATATCCGCGGCTGGCTGGGGCGGATGCTTTTCAGCGGGGAGGAGGCTCTGAAGGAGGCGAACGTACTTTCCGGCGGCGAGAAGGTGAGATGTATGCTGTGCCGGCTGATGATGAGCGGCGCAAACGTGATGATACTCGATGAGCCGACCAACCATCTGGATTTGGAATCCATTACGGCGCTCAATGAGGGCTTGGTGGACTACAAGGGGACGCTGCTCTTTGATTCGCACGACCACCAGTTCGTGCAGACCATTGCGGATCGGATCATTGAGATCCTGCCCGGCGGCATCATCGACAGGCAGATGAGCTACGATGAATATATTGACGACGAAAGCATAGACGCGCTGCGGGAAAAGCTCTCCTGATCCGTTTTGAGGGAGCTGCTGCGGCAGATCGCATAAATACAACGGAGAAAAAACATCATATTGCACAAAAACATTCGGAACGGGGGAACGATAGCAAACCGATCGATTCGTGCCGCGAAAGGGCGCTGGATTTTATTGCAGGGCAAGGAGTTGAGACGAAGGCGTACCAAAAAAGGTACGTCGAGCCGAAAACGACACAGGACTGCAATAAAAGGCAAGCAGAGCAGTGGCAGGAATCGGTCAGATTGCTATAAGCCCGTTCCTGTGTTTTTTGTGCAAGGCGACGAAAATAATTTTTTTTGATCGATTTCCCCGTTTGCGCGTTTTGGAGGGGTGATGTTATGTGGAAGATTTTTTTAGCGGTAGGAATTGGTTTTTTGATCGGCTATAAGGGGCTGCTGCAGGAGCGCGGCATCCGCATCAACGGGAAATTACAGCTGCTATGGCTGTTGCTGCTGATTTTCAGCATGGGTGTGAGCATCGGGCGGAACGGCGAGATTGTAAAAAATTTACCGATCTTGGGCGGCAAAGCCCTCCTGTTCGCTGTTTTCGCCATCCTTTGCAGTACGCTGGCGGTGTATCTGCTTACGTCCTTTTTCATGGGAAAGGAGGGGCGGAAATGAGCCTGATGATTTTAGCTGTGCTGGCGCTGGGCATTGGCGCGGGCTATATTTTGCCGGAGGGGCTGAGCGCCTCCATCGACAGCGCATCCTCTTATCTGCTGCTGATCCTGCTTTTTTCCGTTGGGATCGATATGGGGCTGAATCGGGATGTATTCCAGCGCATCCGCGAGCTGGGGCTGCGGATTTTGCTGATTCCCGTGGGCATTGTGCTGGGTTCGCTCTGCGGCGGGGCGATCACGGCGCTTTTGGTCAGCCTGCCCCTGCGGGAAGGGCTGGCGATTTCCTCCGGGCTGGGCTGGTACAGCCTTTCCGGTATTTTGCTGACCGAGGCGGGTAATCCCATCGGCGGGACGATCTCCTTCCTCGCGAACGTATTTCGGGAGATGCTGACATTCGTAGTCGTGCCCTTTATCGCGAGCCGCCTGAATTTTTATGCGGCGATTGCGCCTGCCGGGGCGACCTCCATGGATACCACGCTGGGCATCATCAGCAAGCATACGAATGGGATGGTCGCGGTGCTGGCATTTGTCAATGGCGTGGTTTGCACGCTGGTGGTGCCGATTTTGGTGCCGCTGTTTTTGTAGGACAAGCATTTGTTCGTGATACAGTGCGAATGACATACAAATTGTATAATAACTTCCCGAAGTTTTGCGCTTCATTGTGGAAAATACGAAAAACGACAATCTGTAAAATTCCTTTCTGGAGTGCTTTCTAAGCGAGTTATACAAAGCTAACTCACATTCCGACTAAATAGCTTGCATTTTGTAGAAAACTGCTGTAGAACAGCAAGGTAGTGTACAAAATTGGAGGATTTTGGCAAGGGGATGGTGTGTGTGGCATGAGAAAGAAAAAAGACAAAATAAACAAGGAAAATAAGCGCAGAAGCCGCAGAGAAGGCGAACGAAGCAGATTCAGCTTCCATGATGCAAGATTGGCGACGAAGCTGTGTATCATATCCGGCGTGGTGTTGTTTATCTGCATGATGGCAACGGATATGGTTTCCATGTCGAGAGTCAAGGCGGCTATGAGAACTGCGCAGGATGAGTTGTTTTATCAGTACAGCGATGAGAGCGTGCTGAAATTGCAGTCCGTATTTGATGAATGCGAAGCGATCGTCGGCAGCGTGACCAATGAGATGACCTATCTCTACGGAGCGCAGGCGGCTGGCAGGGATAATGGCGGCAAAACGGAGGTCAGCACGGTTACGGGCGAGCCTCTGACGGCGATGGAAAAGGAAGCGGAGATCGTTATCCTTAATACCATCTGGTCGGCTATGAGAACGAATGAGAATCTGGAGGGCGTTGGCGTGCTTTTTGCAGCCAACAAATTTGCGGGGTTTGAAAATTACGGTCCCTATGGCGTAAAGGCTGATATGGACAACGGTCGTATCGAAAACTTTGTGCATTCCAGATATGACACAAGACCTTACTTCACGGATGCGCAGGACGGCACGATGGCATTCATGGACGCCTATGTGGACGCGAACGGCACGCTGCTGTACTCCGCGGCATATCCCATCATGTATAACAGGCAGTTTTACGGCGTGGTGCTGATGGATATTACGGCGGATATTTTCGTATCGCTGGATGAAACGATTGCCGCATATCCTTCCATGTATGTGGATCTGGTGCGCAATCAGTCCGGCATTCTGTACAGCACGAGAGCGGATACCATCTCCCAGAGCCTGTCTGAGATGATGAGTGCAAACGCCTATGATCTCTTGAAGGCGGGCATGACAAACGGCGATCAGTTCCAGTCCAGTCAGTTCTGTATCGAGACGAAGGAAAGCGATGGCAAGTATGTTCGCTATGCATCCCCCCATCCAGGTGGGCAATGAGACATGGTGGCTGGTGACGTCCCTGCCCTCTCAGGAATACTTTGCAAGCATCACAAGCGTTGAGCGCACATCGAATGTGTTCTCTGTCCTGACGGTGCTGGTGGCTATTGTGCTGATCATCGTGATCCTCAAGAGAATGCTCAAGCCTTTGGAGGAGACCGAGGGCGCGGCTACGGCGATGGCTGGCGGGTTTCTGCACGTCAATGTTACATATGAATCCGGCGATGAGCAGGTTGCGGCGGCAGCGCAGGATCTGTCTCAGGGCTCGACCGAGCAGGCGGCTACGGTGCAGGATCTCTCCCGCTCCATGGAGCAGATTTCCAATGAAACGAAGCACACCGCGCAGATGGCGGAACAGGCAAACAGCATCTCCGGTCTGATGGGCGATGAGGTCGTTCGCAGCAAACAGAAGATGCAGGAGATGTCCGAAGCAATGAAGGACATCACAAGCAAGTCCAATGAAATCGAAAAGATTATCAAGACGATCGACGATATTGCGTTCCAGACCAATATTCTGGCGCTGAATGCAGCTGTTGAGGCGGTGCGCGCGGGCTTTGCGGGCAAGGGCTTTGCAGTTGTAGTGGACGAGGTGCGCAATCTGGCGCAGAAATCCGCCGAGGCGGCAAAGAACACGATGGCGCTCATCGAGGGCACGATCCGGTCCGTTGCAAACGGCGGCAGACTGACCGAGGAAACGGCGGGCGCATTGCAGGAGGTTGCGGAGAACGTAGAGCGCGTTACGAAGCTGATTCACGAGATTTCCGTGGCTTCTGCGGAGCAGTCCGAGAGCATCATCAGCACGACGAACGGCATCGAGCAGATTTCCGCAGTTATCCAGACGAACTCTGCGACGGCGGAGGAATGCGCGGAGACCAGCGAGGAGCTTTCCAGCCAGGTTAGCATCATGAATGGGCTGGTTTCCAGATTCAAGCTGAAGGAAAACTAAGCGGCGCACGAGAAAAAAGGGGCGAGATCCTTGAAAAATGGGGATCTCGCCATTTTTTGAAAAAAATATAAAAAAGGCTTGACATTTTTCGATAAATCGATTATGATAAATGAGCGCAATGAGTTGTGCGGATGTGGCGGAATTGGCAGACGCGCTAGATTCAGGTTCTAGTGGACATTACGTCCGTGCAGGTTCAAGTCCTGTCATCCGCATAGAGGAAAGACCATCGAGATCGATGGTCTTTTTCGTTGTACAAAAGGCTGTGGAAGATCGTCAGGGAACCCTCCCGCCTACTTGCTATGCAACAGGGCGCACAGAAGCTCCGCGATCAGCTGCTGATTTTTCGGGGAGAGCTTCCTAAAATCGGCAAGCAGCTGCAGCTCATGCGATGCCGCAGAAATGCCGAGCAATTCATCCGCAGTCGCATCCAGCGCGGCGGCAAGCCGAATCAGAGTGTCGAAGGATGGCTCGCAGCGGCCGTTTTCGTAGTTGGCGATCGCCGTATGCCCATAATGGACGGCTTTTGCCAGCCTTGCTTGGGAGAAGCCCTTGCGCTTGCGGAGTTTTTTCAGGTTTTTGGAGAAGTCAGTCATGGTATCACCTCCGATTTTTTTGATGCACGGGAGACGGCAGAGGCTGTGTCGAAAATTGTCGTCAATTTTTTCGGCGAAAGCATCCCCGTTGCTCGCAGGCATGCTTACATAAAATGACAGATTTATCCCATCTAAGTATAAACACAACTGAATAGATTGTAAATATATACTATTTTGAAAATACTAACCTCTGAAAAATTCTTCTACAATAGGAGAAAAAAGAGGTGATTTTTTGGAACACGAATTTGAACAGGAATTTAGAATGCTGGGCTTAAAGATTGCCTATTACAGAAAGTCGAAGGATCTGACGCAGGAAAAGCTGGCGGAAAAGCTCGGAACGAGCACATCCTACATCGGTTCAATCGAATCCAGAACATATAAACCGATCTCGCTGACCACATTATTTCGCATCGCAAAGGCATTGGATGTTCCTGCGAGCAAGTTTTTGGAATTTTGAGGGCAATCCTGCAGATGGATGCGCCCTGCAAACAGTCCAGCCCCCGCAGGCAAACTCGCGAGCGGGGACTGTCGGCGGGGTGAAAAATTTTTTTGAAAAAGTGTCGAAAAAGGGTTGACATTCTTCGAACAATGCGGTATTATATGCAAGCACAATGAGTTGTGCGGATGTGGCGGAATTGGCAGACGCGCTAGATTCAGGTTCTAGTGGACATTACGTCCGTGCAGGTTCAAGTCCTGTCATCCGCATCAAAAAAGGTAGTCCGGGCGAATACGCTCGGATTATTTTTTTGCAAAGATAGTTTCTTCCCACAAAAGATTTGAAAAAACAGTTGCGGCTGGGGCGAAAGTGTGCTAGAATGTAGGGACGATAAAAATAGTAATCGATGCAGCCCGCAGGCGGGTGCGCAAAAGCGGAAATATAGGAGGTTTTCAAATGTCTACCATTGGTACGGTATTAACGGTTGTTTTGATTGTATTGTCTATCATTCTGGCGATCATTATTTTGCAGCAGTCCAAGCGTTCCGCAGGGCTGGGGGCGGTCAGTGGCACAAGCAGCGATACCTATTGGAGCAAAAATAAGGGTAACTCCATTGAGGGTGCGCTGGAAAAATATACGAAGATTGGCGGCGCATTGTTTATGATCATTGCGTTTATCATCAATCTGGTAGGGTAAGAAAAAACGAGGGGAGATGTCAAAAAGGCATCTCCTTTTTTCTCGTTAAGGCGTTTGCGAAAAGCCATTCTTTTGCACTTTTCAAAACGCCGCAGGGAAAAGGGAATCAGGAGAGGACAAGGAGAGAGAACATGGACGAAAGCGACATTTTACAGGAGAGAAAGGCGCGGATCTTGGCATATATCGAGAGCGAGGGCTATGTGCCGATGAAGCGCAAGGAGCTGCGGACGCTGCTGTCCGTGCCGACGGAGGATCGGGAGAAATTCGAAATGCTGGTGCAGGAGCTGGTCGATGAGGGGCGCATTTTTGAATCGAAAAAGGGCAAGCTGGCATCCCTTGCGCAGCTGCAGATGGCGAAGGGAACCTTCCAGAGCCATCCACGCGGCTTCGGCTTTGTCACACCGGATGAGGGCGGCGAGGATCTTTTCATCTCTGCGGAAAATACGGGCGGCGCGATGCAGAAGGATCATGTGCTGTATAAGCTGCTGTACCCGTCGGAGGGCGGCAAGAAGGCGAAGGGCGTGGTTGTCCGCGTGCTGGAGCGGGGCACGTCGCGTCTGGTCGGGCTGTTTGAGGCTGGGGAGCGGGGCTATGGCTTCGTGAAGGCGGATGATCGAAAATTCTCCAAGGAAATTTATGTTGCCAAGGGGCAGACGATGGGCGCGGTGACGGGGCACAAGGTCGTCGTGGAGATCACCGATTACGGCGACGAGGAGCGCGGTCCGAAGGGGAAAATCGTGGAAATTCTGGGGCATATCAATGACCCCGGCGTGGATATTCTCTCCGTCATCCGCAGATATGAGCTGCCGGTGGAGTTCCCGGAGGAGGTTTATCGGCAGATTGAGTCGATCGGCGAGGAGGTTGCGCCGGAGGACGAGGTGAATCGGGAGGATCTGCGGGATGTACTGACTATCACGATTGATGGCGAGGATGCAAAGGATCTGGATGATGCTGTTTCGCTGCAAAGGCTGGAAAACGGCAATTTTGAACTGGGCGTGCATATTGCGGATGTGTCGCATTATGTGAAGGAGCGTACGGCGTTGGATCAGGAGGCGTACGAGCGCGGGACGAGCGTGTATCTGGTCGATCGCGTGATTCCCATGCTGCCGCATCGCCTGAGCAATGGCATCTGCTCCCTGAATCCCCATGTTGACCGCCTGACGCTCAGCTGCATCATGGAGATCAATCAGAAGGGCGAGGTCGTGCATCATCGCATCGTGGAGAGCGTGATTCATTCCGATTATCGCATGACCTATACCGCCGTGCGGGAGATTCTGGAGGACGGCACGCCCGCCCTGCTGGAAAAATATCGCGAGATTGTGCCCATGCTGGAGGAGATGGAGACTCTGCGTCGCATTCTGGGCGAGAAGCGCAAGCGGCGCGGCTCTGTGAATTTCGATCTGCCTGAATCGAAAATCATTTTGGATGAGAAGGGCAAGCCGATCGACGTGCGCCCCTATGAGCGCAGCATTGCGACAAATATGATCGAGGAATTTATGCTCATCTGCAATGAAACCGTTGCCGAAAATGCCTTCTGGCAGGAGATCCCCTTTATGTATCGCAGCCACCAGGAGCCGGACGAGGACAAGCTGGAGCGGATGGAGCAATTCCTGCGCAGCTTCGGCTATCACCTGCGCAAGAAGGACGGCAAGATTCATCCGCGGGAGCTGCAAAAGGTGCTCCGCGACGCCGAGGGGACGGACGAGGAGCGCATCATTATCCGTATGGTGCTGCGGAGCATGATGCAGGCGCGCTATACGGCGGAAAACGGCGGGCATTTCGGCTTGGCGGCGAAATACTACTGCCATTTTACCTCGCCCATCCGCAGATACCCCGATTTGGAAATCCATCGCATGCTGAAGAAGATGCTGCATGGTGAGCTGGATGAAGCGACCTGCGCGGCATACCGCAAGAGGATGCCCGACTGGGCGCAGCACTGCTCCAAGCGTGAGCGCGTGGCGGATGATGCGGAGCGGGATACGGATACGTTGAAGAAGGTCGAATTTATGGAGGACAAGATCGGCGAGACGTACGAGGGCATTATCTCCGGCGTGACGGGCTGGGGGATCTATGTGGAGCTGGCGAACACGATCGAGGGCATGATCGCGCTGGCGCAGTTGGAGGATGATTTCTATGAGTTTGACGAGCGGAACATGCTGGTGCAGGGCAAGAAAAGCGGCAAGAGCTATCGATTGGGCGACCGCGTGCGTGTGACGGTGGCGAAGGTCGAGCGGGAGATGGGGACGATTGATTTCGTTTTTGCGGAGTAAGACCGAAGAGCGAAGACCGTGGGACGCTGTCCCACACCCTGAAGAGCGAAAACCGTGGGACGCTGTCCCACACCCTGCCAAGGGGGTCACCCCCTTGGAACCCGATTGGCAAACGCATATCCATGCGTTTGCGGGTGCAAGACTGGATAAAATGAGGAAACCGCTTGTACATTGGAAATCCAATGCTTGCAAGCGGTTTTTGTGTTGATATACAATTTTTGGCAATAAAATACCGCTTGAGGAAAGGGAACTGCTATATCCCGATTTACAAGCGGTTTTTGTACTGCATTGCAATTTGTACCTGCAAACGCATGAAATGCGTTTGCCAAACGGGGTGCAGGGGACGAGTCCCCTGCCGGGGTGTTGGGGCAGAGCCCCAAGGTCTTATCTTTTTACCGTGGGCGGTAGATGTCCAGTGCGTGATTGTCCTCAATCCGGGATACATAGCCGTCCTCCACGGTCACCGTCATCG
>CAVGZD010000030.1:0-24379 GCA_963633805.1 Lachnospiraceae bacterium
CGGTTTTTCTAAACCGGCAAAATTAGTTTTTGTCTTTTCAGCTTGCGTTATGCTTTCGCTGAAAGGAATTAACTATGGGTTGTGTTTATTCATATCCATTGTTCAGTTTTCAAGGATCAACTCCGCTTTTTCAGCGGCGAAGATTATTTTATCAAATCTTCTTTTTTCTGTCAAGTGCTTTTTTCAGTACTTCCTGTTTCCATTTTTCAAACCGAAGTTATCAAAAATGGCGGAGAAGGAGGGATTTGAACCCTCGCGCCGCTATTAACGACCTAACCGCTTTCCAGGCGATCCCCTTCAACCACTTGGGTACTTCTCCATAAATGCTCTCGGTTGAAAAAAGATATTCAGTTGACGGAGAGAGTGGGATTCGAACCCACGGCCCCTCTCGGAGTCACTGGTTTTCAAGACCAGCTCCTTAAACCACTCGGACACCTCTCCATGGATTTCAGTTGCTTCCTCTTGAGCAGCGACCTTGACCATTATATCTCGCCGATTTCTAATTGTCAAGAACTTTTTTGCTCTTTTTTCGATTTTTTTCAATCTTTTTTTCAGCAACCGCCGCGCCATGTTTCCTTGCCGTATGCGGTGATGCATATATTACAGGAAAAGTCAAAATGTGTCAAGCACTTTTTCAAATTTTTTTCGTTTTTTTATCCAAACAGTTGCCATTCGTGCTATAATATGCCTGTCTGCGGGCGAAAAAAGCATATTCCCTCCCGCAAAATCAAACAAAAAGGAGACTTTATTCATGAAAACCGTTACGGAACGCTTTCTGACATATGTGCAGCACCCCACCACCTCGTCCGATGCCTCCGACACCTTCCCCAGCACCCCCTCCCAGCTTGCCTTTGCGGCATTTTTGGCGAAGGAATGCGAGCATATCGGTCTGCAGGATGTCTCTGTCGACGTGCATGGCTATGTGACGGCGACCCTCCCCGCCACTGCCGATGGCGCACCCACCATCGGTCTGCTCGCGCATATGGATACCAGCCCCGATGCCTCCGGGGAAAATATCCGGCCTAATATAGTAGAAAAATATGACGGCAAGCCCATCGCCCTGCGCGGCGGTCTGCTCTCTCCGGAGGAATTTCCCTGCCTGAAGGAGTATATCGGGCAGACCCTCATCACCACCGATGGCACGACTCTGCTCGGCGCGGACGATAAAGCCGGCATTGCGGAGATCCTGACTGCCGCCGAATATCTCCTGCAGCATCCCGAGATCCCGCACGGCACACTGCATATCGCCTTCACGCCCGATGAGGAGGTCGGCAGAGGGGTCGATCATTTCGATGTCAAGGCATTCGGCGCGGACTTTGCCTATACGCTCGATGGCGGGCGCATCGGTGAGTTAGAATATGAAAATTTCAACGCCGCCCGCGCCGTCATCCGTATCAAAGGGAAAAATGTCCATCCCGGTTCGGCGAAAAATGTCATGATCAACGCCGCTCTGATCGGCGCGGAAATCGCTTCCCTCCTTCCCCCCGCGGAGACTCCCGCCAAAACCGAGGGCTACGAGGGCTTCTTCCATCTTTGCTCCTTCGAGGGGACGACCTCCTCCGCCGTGCTGGATTATATCATCCGCGATTTCGATAAAGATTCCTTCGAAAATCGCAAGCTGCTGCTGCAATCTATTGTAGATCAAAAAAATCAGGAATACCCCGGCTACATCGAACTGACTCTGACCGATCAATATTACAATATGCTTTCGCAGCTTGAACCCCGCATAGAGATCGTCGATCTGGCGAAGCAGGCCATGCTCGATTGCGGCATCACCCCCATCATACAGCCCATCCGCGGCGGTACGGACGGTGCGCGCCTGTCCTTCATGGGTCTGCCCTGCCCCAATCTTTTTGCCGGCGGGCATAATTTCCACAGCAATTTTGAGTTCGTCCCCGTCCCTTCCATGGAAAAGGCGGTGCAGATGATTGTAAAAATTGCGGAATTGGCGGTTGACTTTCGCAAAAAGCTGTGATAGAATCACAGCGTAAACAAATATGTCAGCGATGATTGAGTATATGGGCAAAGCTGGTTACAGCCGCAGAGAGCAGTCCGGTCGGTGAGAGGATTGCAGTACAGCCTTTGTAAATTACGCCTCATGAGCTTTGTGCAGGAAATGGCGCAACGTCTGCTCCCCGTTATCGGAGCCGGAAGATGTTTGTCTTTTTGTCATGCTCTCATGCGATGTCATTTTGATGAACATGAAGTAAGGTGGTACCACGGGTTCTCTCGTCCTTTCAGGCGGGCAGGACCTTTTTTGTTGCACAAAGTCTCGCTGCGACCAAAAATTTATCAAAAAAGGAGAATGTATCATGAACGCTTACGAAGTATTGAAAGAACGCGGCTTTATCGAGCAGCTCACCCACGAGGAGGAGATCAAGGCGCTTTTCGAAAAGGGCGGCGTCACCTTCTATATCGGCATCGACCCCACCGCGGATAGCCTGCATGTCGGTCATTTCCTGACCGTTATGGCGATGGCGCATATGCAGCGCTGCGGCAACCGCCCCATCTGCCTGATGGGCGGCGGCACGGGCATGATCGGCGACCCCTCCGGCAAGGCGGATATGCGCAAGATGATGACCGTAGAGACGATCGACCATAACGTTGCCTGCATCAAAAAGCAGCTGTCCCGCTTCATCAATTTCGATGAGAGCGAGGGCGGCGCGATCATCGCCAATAATGCCGATTGGCTGAGAAATCTGAATTATATCGAATTTTTGCGTGAGATCGGCACGCATTTCTCCGTAAACCGCATGCTGGCTGCGGATTGCTTCAAAACCCGCATGGATCGTGAGCTCGGTCTTTCCTTCCTGGAGTTCAACTACATGATCATGCAGGGCTACGATTTCTACGAATTGAATAAACGCTACAACTGCTCCCTGCAGATGGGCGGCAACGACCAGTGGTCGAACATCATCGCCGGTGTAGAGCTGATTCGCCGCAAGGCGCAGAAGCCCGCTTACGGCATGACATTCAAGCTGCTGACAAACAGCGAGGGCGTGAAGATGGGCAAGACCGTTTCCGGCGCGGTATGGCTGGATCCCGAGAAAACCTCCCCTTACGAGTTCTACCAGTACTGGAGAAATATCGGCGATAAGGATGTTGAGAAGTGCCTTGCGCTGCTGACCTTCCTGCCGATGGACGAGGTGCGCCGTTTGGGTGCGCTGGAGGGCGCTGAGATCAACAAAGCGAAGGAAGTTCTGGCGTTCGAGCTGACAAAGATCGTGCACGGCGAGGAGGAAGCGACAAAGGCGCAGGAAGCAGCGCGCGCACTGTTTGGCAAGGGCGGTGCAACCGCTGACGCACCCTCCACGGAGATCTCCGCTGCCGATCTGGCGGACGGCATGGACATCCTGACGCTGCTGACACTGACGAACGTTGTTCCCTCTCGTTCCGAGGGCAGACGCGCCGTACAGCAGGGTGGTGTAAAGCTTGCCGAGCAGCCCGTAACGGACGTTGATTTCAAGGTCACAGCTGACCTCTTCACGGACGGCACACTGCTCATCCAGAAGGGCAAAAAGACCTTCCACAATGTTGTTTTGAAGGGTTAAGACCTTGAGGGCGCCGCCCTCAAACTCCCGCAAGGGGATTTCATCCCCTTGCAGGGTGTGGGACAGCGTCCCACGGTCTTAGACTCCTTTTCATTTTTTATTCCTACCCTATTGCTATTTTTCACAATCGGGATTATAATGTACCTGTTCAAAAACATAGGCAGCAAAGGAGGAATGTCTTATGGCAAAGAAGGTTTTGATGTTAGCAGGAGATTTTACAGAGGATTATGAAACCATGGTACCCTTTCAGGCATTGCAGATGCTGGGCTATCAGGTAGATGTTGTCTGCCCCGAGAAGAAGGCTGGCGATATCATCCGTACGGCGATCCATGATTTCGAAGGCGAACAGACCTACTCCGAAAAGAGAGGACATAACTTTGCTCTGACGGCGGATTTCGACGCTGTGAATACCGCAGACTACGCAGGTCTGTTCATCACCGGCGGCCGCTCCCCCGAATATCTGAGATTGACCCCCAGAGTGATCGAAATCGTACAGGAATTTTTCGCTGCGAATAAGCCCGTAGCTGCAATCTGCCACGGTCCCCAGATCCTGACGGCAGCAGGCGTTTTGAAGGGCAAAAAGGCAACGGCATATCCCGCAGTTGGTCCCGATATCACGCTGGCAGGCGGCGAATATGTTGCAGTAGACGCAGCTGAGGCTGTTGTAGACGGCAATCTGGTAACCGCACCCGCATGGCCCGGCGATTCCGCAATCACGAGAGAATTTATCAAGCTGATGGGCGCAAAGTGGGAGATCTGATCCCAGACTACATATCGCAATAAATGTATGTCCCGTTCCAAAAACAGTTTTTTCTGATCGGGACATGCCACACCGGAGGGAGCGTTGCGCTGTGACGCGCCCTCTTTTTTTGCGTAAAACAGCTTGTATTTTCCCCCATCATCTCTTATAATGAGGGGCAGAAATCCATAAAATTAAGCCAAAAGAAAGGGGTGTTCCCTCGTTGAACATTTCTACAGAAAAAAAATTAGAGACTCTCTCTCTGGAATATATTTCCAGACAGGCTGTCGGCTCTCTGCTGCTTCTGCTCATGAGCGCGATGGAGGATGCCGAGCTTGGCGTGACCGCCCTGCCCTATGAAATTCCGCAGGAGCTTCAGGAAATCAAGGACGCTGTCCACGCATATCTCCTGCGTTTGGAGGAGATGCTTGAGGGCGATGCGGAGCAGCGCAGCGCAGCGCTGGAGGATTGCCTTGCGTGGAAACAGCGTCTGCTTGCGCTGTATCGCCCCATCGGCAGCTATTTTTTCCATTGCAATGTCCTCTCGACCGCTGTTTCGGATCAGCTTGCGCAGCGCAAATATGCGGAAGAAGCCCTCCCGATGGACAAGATCGACTGGAATTTATTCCTAGAGGATTGCCACTGCTTTTTGGAAAGCGCGGCGGATGATGTGCAGCAGGCGGACTATGTGCGCCAATTCCTGCGCTGCATCCCCCTGTATATCACGCGGGAGAGCTATCTTGATGCCGTCGGCTCTGCTCTGCGCCTTGGCTTTACAGGCGACAGCAAGGAGGAGATCGCATTTTTCCTGCGCATCTGCGAGGATTTTTGCTGCACCGATGCCATCGCCGCGCAGGATCATTGCTTCCCGGAATTGACAAAATGGATTGCCGAGGCTCTGACGATCTCCCCCGCTTCTCTCTCGGAGGAAGCCCTGCAGGAGCTGGAAGGTCAGATCAACGATACGATGGACGCTCTGGCGCAGATCGAGGAATATTTTTCCTGCATCCTGCATGACCTGAACTCCCTGATCCTGCTGTTCTACCTTTCCTATTCCTTCGGCGAGCTGACGCAGGAGGATGTCTCCTACGCCGATCTATATCACACCGTTTGCGCCTTCATCAGCGGCGAGCTGACGCTGACGGAGCAGGCTGCCTATCTCGACAGCCTGAAGGAGCAGCTGGACGCCGCCGTTGAGCCTGTGATCGACCGCGCGAACGCCCTCAACGCGGAGGAACAGCAGCTGCTGCAGCAGATCGACTCGATCGAATCACTCTCGGAGGATACGCAGAAAATACTGATGACCGAGCAATTCATCCGCAGCTGCTTCTACAACGATTTGGAAGCAGAGCTGCTGCGCCCGGATTTGCCCGCAGAGCTGCCCCCTGCCACGGCGGCGGAACGCGATGCGCTCATCCGCCCGTTTTTGGCAAAGGCGCGCGCTTCCTTCGATGCTCTGCCCCCCGCAATCCGTCGGCTTACCATGCAGCATTTTTCTGCTACGCTGCCGCCGATGTATTCCGCGCATGAGGCGCTGGATTTCCTGAAAAATGCACTTGAGAAATGCAGCTCTGATGCGCAGAGAGCCGTTTTGGTGGATAAGATCAGCGTCGTATTTCTGGAAAATAACTACCGTAGTCTGGTGGAGCTGCAGGAGGAAGAGGATGAGCTGGAGGAGCTGCTGCACGGGCATGACTGCGGCTGCGGACATCATCACCGCCATCATCATGACCATGACTGCGGCTGTGGGCACGATCACCACCATCATGACCACGACTGCGGCTGCGGGCACGACCATCATCATTGAGCATACCCGCAATGCCTTGTGCAATTCCAACAAAAAAGGAGTGTTTTCATGTTTGCATTCAATCATTTTAACATCAATGTGCTGAATTTAGAGAAAAGCATGGCATTTTACGAAGCCGCATTGGGGCTGAAAGAGGTGCGCCGCAAGGAAGCGCCGGATGGTCGTTGGATTCTGGTCTATCTGGGCGATGGCAAGACCGGCTTTACGCTGGAGCTGACTTGGCTGCGCGACCGCAAGGAGCCTTATAATCTGGGCGAATGCGAATTTCATCTGGCATTTCAGGCTGCGGATTATGCCGCCGCCCACGAAAAGCATCAGCAGATGGGCTGCATCTGCTTCGAAAATCCCGATATGGGGATCTATTTCATCAACGACCTCGATGGATATTGGCTCGAGATCATCCCGACCAAATAACAAAAACAGGACAGCTTTCTCCCGAAATTTCAGGGGATTCTGTCCTGTTTTTCTGTACCAAACCACTCCACGCCACATCATACCGCTGATAGCATCGCATCCTGCGCGTCCGCAAGCTGCTCCTCGCTGATAAAATCATCGCACAGCGCCGCAAGCTCCACAGGCAGTGCCGTCGCACGGCATAATTTGCGAATAAACGCCTGCACCTGCTCCGGCCGCAGAGAAATACCCAAAAAACGCTCTTCCTCCGTTTTGCCGTCCGCATCCCGCTTCGCAATCGCAACGCCGTAGCTTTCCCCATCCGCATCCTTGCAAATCAGCATGGAATAATCCAAGTCGCATCTTCTGTTCTGCTCATCCAGAAACGTATTTTTACAAATCGTGATTCTTTCCACGCCCCTCACCCTCTCATGTTTGATATCATAAACCCTATGCGCATTTTATGTATTTTGTCTATGTATATTATAAAAAACATATTCACATTCAACTATAAGGATGCCATTAAGAAGCATATTTTCACTATTTTTAACAACATCTTTAGCCCATTTATCTACAAAATCTATCATTTTCCCACCTATATTTTAACAACATTGGTAAAATATGCTAATTTTTATATTTTTTGTCTTCTACATAGAGGAATGTATTGCACCTGATTTTCATGTTTCGAAAAGGCTTGACAAGTAACCTGCCGGTAACTATAATAAATGTTACCGATCAGTTACCATCACAAAGGAGGATATCTATGGCAGGGGACACAAAAGAGCGGATTTTGGAGACCGCGCTTGCCTTATTTGCGCAAAGCGGCTATTGCGGCACATCCATGAGCGACATCGCAAAGCAGCTGGGAATCACAAAAGCCGCGCTATACAAGCATTACGCGGGCAAGCAGGAGATTCTGGAGCGGATTGTGGCGCGGATGAACGAGATGGATTACGAGCGCGCCAAGGAATATGAAATGCCGGAGAGCGAGCCGGATGGCTTTGCCGAGGCGTATCTGCATACCCCCATCGACAAAATCCATGCCTACAGCGTGGCGCAGTTCGATCATTGGACGAAGGAGACCTTTTCCGCAAACTTCCGCAAAATGCTGACGCTGGAGCAGTATCGCTCCCCGGAAATGGCGCGGCTTTATCATGACTACCTTGCGACCGGGCCGCTGGAATACATGGCGGCGATTTTCCGCAGGCTGACGGATTCTAACGCCGCCGCGATGCAGCTTGCTCTGGAATTTTACGGACCGATGTTCCTGCTCTACAGCGTCTATGACGGCGCGCAGGACAAGGAATCCGTCGCTCCCCTGCTGGATGCGCATATCGCCCGCTTCATCGAAAAGGTGGAGGCAGGCAGGGCGGCGCAGGGGGATGAGAAAGAAAAGTAACGTTGACCAGAAATATAGTGGCGATTTGAATCCGAAAGCAGACCTTTCCCGCTCAAAACGCCATGAAGGAGGGATGTGTATCCTCTCACAGAAGGTCTGGGATTATGATTGGACGAATCTGCCTGCATCCTTCCGCGCTGCGGCGGAGAAAAAGGTGGCGCAGACAGCCAAAAGCGTCCGACGGCACGCGGCGCATCTCACGCCAAGCCTGAAGGTGCGCTGCCTGTTCACGCTGTATTGCTTTTTGCATGGAAAGCAGAGGATGTCGGCGGTGGATGATGCATACTGGGAAAAAATAGGCTATCTCGCGGGAAATCCGTGGGAAGTGCCCGACAAAAAATTGTTGACGGAAAAGGAGAATCTATCATGACAGAAAAAAAGAATATAACGATCCGTTTGGAACGAAAGAACGAATATCGAGAGGTTGAAAATCTGACGCGCGAAGCGTTTTGGAATGTCTATTGTCCCGGCTGCAAGGAGCATTATGTGCTGCATTGCTATCGGGACGACCCGGCATTCGTCCCGGAGCTGGACTTCGTGATGGAGCTAAACGGCAAATTGATCGGGCAGGTGATTTATGTCCGCTCGGAAATCCTCTGCGAGGATGGGCGCAGCCTGCCGATCATGACCTTCGGTCCAATCAGCATTGCGCCTACATATAAGCGGCAGGGCTATGGCAAAATTCTGCTGGATTATTCCATGGAGAAGGCGCAGGAGCTGGGCGCGGGGGCGCTTGCCATCACAGGCAATATCGATTTCTACGGCAAATCCGGCTTCGTGCCCGCCAAGACCAAGAGCGTGCGCTACGCCGATGACCCGGATGCGGACTATTTCCTCATCCGCGAGCTGATACCCGGCTTTTTGGATGGCGTTTGCGGCACATACCACGATCCTCAGGGATATTTTGTCTGCGACCAAAACCCGGATGCCTTTGCCGCATTCGAGGCAACCTTCCCGCCGAAGCAAAAACAGAAGTTGCCGGGACAAATTTTTTGAACAGAGGCGCATCAGAAAGGAGATTCTATGAAACCGATCGTGATCGATCCGCAGACAACAAGCCGCGCAGAGGCCTATGCCCTCTGGATGGACGCGCCCAACCCAATGGTGACGTTTTTCAAGACGCTGGACGTGACCCCGCTGATCCGCCTGAGCCGCAGGCGAGGGCTGAAATTCAATCTGCTGCTCTGCTTCTGCATCGGCAGGGCGGCAAGCAAGGTCGAAGAGTTTTACAGGCTCCCCGTGGGGCGGGAGCTGCTGCAATATGATGCCATCGCAGTCAATGCGATTGTGTAAAATAAGAGCGGCGAGGTCAGCTCCTGCGATGTGCCGTTTTCGCCTGATCTCCGGCAATTTCATGCAGATTATATGCGCCTGACGCGACAGGTGGCAAAATTCTGCAAAAATCACGATCTGGCGGATCATATGGTCATCGGCACATCAGCCATCGTGGATACGGAAATTGTCGGCGCAGTCGGCATGAACAGCGGTATTTTCAACAATCCCTTTCTGATCTGGAGAAGGTACCGCCAGGGGCTTTTCAGAACAACGCTCAAGCTGTCCTTCCAATTCCATCATACCCAGATGGACGGCGCACACGCAGGACGTTTTCTGCAATGCCTGCAGGAGAGCATCTATCATTTGTAATTCCCACCGCCCTGCCGCAAAGCCCCCTAACACATTGGTATAATTCCGACAAAAATCGCAAAGGGACTTGGCAGTCCCCTCCCCTTTGCGGTATAATCAGGCATGGCGCTTTTTGCAGGGCGCTGAGGCAGAACAAGAGAGGGGGCGCAAACGATGTTTTGCGGAATGACCTATTATCAAATTTGCTGGTATTTTCTGATCTATTCCTTCGGGGGCTGGGTGCTGGAGGTGATCTATCACGCGGTCACGATGGGGAAGGTCATCAACCGCGGCTTTCTGAACGGGCCGGTCTGCCCGGTATACGGCTGCGGCGTGATCTCCGTTTTTGCGATGATCCACACGCTGGAGAGCGGCGGACATTCGATGAATGATGCGATGATCTTCCTCTTTGGCGTGATCTTGGCAACGGCGGTGGAACTGCTCGCGGGCTGGCTGCTGGATCTGTGCTTTCATGCCAGATGGTGGGATTATTCGGATAAACCGCTGAATTTCCACGGCTATATCTGCGCGGAATTTTCGCTTCTCTGGGGCTTCGCCATTCTGCTCGTGGTCAAGGTGTTTCAGGCATATGTGGAGCGGCATACGCCACACGCGGCGTCGACATTGGGCTGGATCGTGATCGCGATCCTGTATGCGATCTTCCTTGCAGATCTGATTGTAACGGCGATGGTAACGCGCGGCTTGAACAAAAAGCTCACCAAACTGGATAAGCTGCGGGCGGATATGCGGATCGTCAGCGATCGCATGAGCGATACTTTGGCAACGGCTACCATCGATACGGCAAAGCGCGTAGAGGAGCGAAAGGTGCAGGCGGCTCTGGCGAGGGCGGAGCTGCGCGAGGCAAGCGAGCTGCAGCGTGAAAAATCTCTGGAAAAGCTGCGTGCAAGACGGGTGGAGCTACAGGCGCAGTTTGACGAATTAGCAAATTCCATCACAAAGCATTCGCTCTACGGGCAGGGCAGAATCCTCAGAGCCTTCCCCGGCATGAAGCATCGGGAGCATTCCGACCTGCTGCAGGAATTGAAGAAAGCATTTGATCGAAAATAATCGCACAAAAATAGGGAAAGCCCTAAGCGGGCTCCGCTTAAGAAAACAGACATTTTTCATTGAAAATGCCGTAAGTCCTTGCAAAACAAGGATTTGCGGCATTTCAGATATTTTCTTGTTTGGACGCGCCTAAGCGACTTTGCTGCAGAGCATCGGTCGGGCTTTCCCTTTTGTGCATCCATGCCATCAGGAGGAGTTGAGAAATCATACTTTGGAATGATTTACATTTTTTATGCAGAACTTATACTGATAATAGGAACCGGCAGATCGGTACGGAAGGGAGGGGCGGCGCATGTCGGAGGTTTTGATCATCAAGCCTGCCATTATGCAGCAATTTGAGCGATTTCTGCAGCAGGGACGTATGCTGTTTTTCAGCGCGCCCTGCGGCTTCGGAAAAACGACCATAGCTGACGCGCTTCTGCGCGGGCGAAACGTACCGCGGATGTGCGCGGGAATGGCGGATTTTTCGCTTGCCTCCCTTCCGGATGACTGGGATATTTTTCTGCTGGAGGATCTGCAGCTGATGCAGGAGGATGAGGACTGGCAGGCTCTGTGCGAGCTGATCCGTACTGTGCCGCATCGCCGCTTTGTGCTGCTCTCGCGCGGCACCGCGCCCGGCTGCCTGATGGCATTTCAATATGCGGGACTGATGCAGGTTCTGGGGGCGGATGAGCTGCTTTTTGACCGAGAGGACATCCGCAAGCTCTTTGCCGCCTGCCGCATCCCCGTGACGGACAGCGAATTGGGAACGCTCTGGAAGGAATCCATCGGCTATCCCTTGGGCGTTGTGATCGCGGCACGCTGCATGGCGGGCGGGAAGCCCTTCAGTCAGGAAGTCTCGGCGTGCGCCTTTCAGGCGGTCTTCGCCTATTTCGAAACGGCAATTTATCAGCGTTTTGATCTGCCCCTGCGGCGTTTTCTGCTGGAGCTTGCGCCCTTTGAGAGCTTCGATCTGGAGATGGCGCGGATGGTCAGCGGGGATGCGCATGCGGGCGAACGTCTGGATTGACTGCTGCGCCATACGACCATGCTCCTTTATGACGATATCCAGCGTTTCCGCTTCTGGCCGCAGTTTCGCGCCTTTTTGCGCTGGGAGATGGAGCGGGAATATCCGGAGGAGCAGCGGTGGATGCTCTTTGACCGCGGCGGCTTGTATTATGAATTGAAGGAAGATTTCGCGAACGCGCTGGACTGCTATACCCGCGGCGGCGATTATTCCAAGGTATCCGGGCTTTTGATCCGCAATGCGGAGCTGCATCCGGGCATGGGGCATTATCATGAGATGGAAAAATATTACCGCAGCCTTCCGGAAGCGGAAATTTTGGCTTCCCCCTCGCTGATGCAGGGCATGAGCATGCTCTGCGCCCTTGCGATGGATTATGAAGGCTCGGAGCGATGGTATCGGGAGCTGCAGGAATTTGCCAAGCGCTGCGCCAGGCAGGATGCAGCCGGCAGACAGGCACGCGGGCGCGCGGCATGGCTGGATATCTCCCTGCCGCAAAGGGGCGTGGAGAGCCTTGCGGAGACGATCCCAGCGGTCTTTCGCCTGATGCGCAGCAAGGAGCTGACCCTGCCGCCCTTCTCCGTGACCAGTGCGCTGCCGAGCATCATGAACGGCGGCAAGGATTTTTCCTCTTGGAGCAAGATGGACGATCTGCTCTATCAGACCATGCGTGCCCCCGTGGAGGCGATCCTCGGGAAGGACGGCGTTGGGCTGACGAATTGCGCCATCGCGGAGAGCAAATTTGAAAAGGGCGAGGATATTTCCGCAAGGATGCTCTCGCTGATCCCGCGCATGAGCCAGATCCGCAATAGCGGCACACCGGATATCGAATTTGCCGTGGGCAGTCTGCTGGCGCACAGTCAGCTTGCTTCCGGGCAGCCGGAGGATGCAAGGCGCACGGTCTCTTCCCTGCGAGATCATTTCGCGGAGATCGGTCTGACGCGCTTTCAGCCGAATATGGATGCCATGCTTTGCCGCATCGCGCTGCAGACGGGCAATCTGGATGAGGTGGATGCGTGGTATCAGTGAAAAGCCCCGCGCGATCCGATGCATCTGAATGTGATAAAGCGTTATCAGTATCTGACGCAGGCGATGGCGGAGCTTGCGGACGGGCAACCCAACGCCGCGCTGCTGACCCTGCTTGCGCTCGAGCCGTATATCAGCAACCGCGCCCGCTATATCGATGGGATTCACCTCAATACACTCTGCGCAATCGCGCTGTATCGCAAAAAGGACGCTGCTTGGAGAACGCGCCTTTCTGCGGCAATGGATACGACGGCGGGCTTTCATTTTATCCGCACGATCAGCATCTATGGCGCGGCGGTGCTGCCGCTTCTGGAATCCTTGGGGCGCGGCAGCAGCACAAAATGGCGCAAGCAGCTTCTGGTGAGCGTGCGCACACAGGCGGCTTTTTATCCCGCCTTTTTGCAGACGCGCCTTGCGCCCAATGAGACTCTCACACCGACGGAAATGCAGATTCTGCATCTGATCTGCGCGGATAAGAGCAACGCTGAGATCGGGCAGATTCTGGACATCAATCTGCCGACGGTGAAGACCCATGTGAGCCATATTTTTGAGAAACTCGGCGTGAGCCGGCGCAGCGAAGCCAAAACGCTGGCGAAAAAGCTGCGGCTTGTGCCTGAAAACCTATAGATCGCGCCGCCAAATGGGACGGCAAAGGAGAATGCAGCCCTCCCTCCCGCAGATGCCGGAGAAAATCGCTGCAAAAAACACAGAAACCATTGCCAATGCGCCGACAGCCATCGAAGGGGAAGTGGCGGCATTGCCGAAGGATCGGCGCGGCATTGGACTTACCCGTTATGAGGCTGCTCTGGTGGCGCTTGTGGGGCAAGCGGATGGGGCAGAGCAGCCCGCGGAGCAAAAATGTCCCGGCTTTTTGCCTGAACACCTTCCTGTACCGCATCTTTTATTGCCCGGATAAAATATTGCGCATTTCAGCGCAGCTTTCTCCGCATCGAAGCTTTTCTTTGGAAAATTTCTTCGTTTTAGGGAAATGCAGAAATTTTTGCATAAAGCTCTTCTTTTTTTCCAGATTCGTCAGCTTATAGCAATCCCATTCGTTCGTGTTACCGATGGGCGCGATATTTTATTGCAGGACAAGGAGAGGAAGCAAACACAACACCGTATTGCGATCCTTCCTGTACCGCATCTTTTACCGCCTGGATGAAATATTGCAGGAAATTTTGCGTAAAACCTCCTCTTCCTCCCGATCATCCGTTCGCGCCGCCGTATTGCAATCAAAAGCGAGCCAAGCAGTGCCGGGAGTGGATGGAATTACCATCAAAAGATGCCCTCTCCTGCATGTCCCTCCTTATCCCCGCACTACGCCTGCGATCGATCCTACAAATTTTCCTCCTCTGCCCTCCCCTGCAGTCTGCGCAGGGTCAGATTTTGATAATGCAGATACAGCATGCCGAACGGATTTTTATATCCCTCCTTCCAAGGCTTATTCTTCCCGCAAAAATGCAGCACAGCTGTATTTTGCATCACCCAATCCAAACCGCATTTCCCGCCGCTGCGAATCAGATATTTGGAATAATTACGCACGTCATAATTCCAAACCGCATCATCGATCGGCATCGTCTGCCTGCCATAAAGAATATTGAACACATCCTGATCCGGCAGGATCAAATCCTTTTCGCGCACGCTGACGCAGCCGAAAACATCCTCCGCCGCAACCAATCCGCGGGCAGCCTCCAGATCAATCAGCATCACACCGGAATTGAAGTACACATGCTCGGTCTCCAGCCGCACCTGATTGATGCCGTTTGCCATTTCAGTCAGTCCGGTATGGGCGGCGGCAGCAAAGGCTTTTCCTTGCAGATCCAATTCCCACAGCGCTCTCAGCGGATTGATGATGAGAATATCCGGGTCGAGATAAAGCACCCGCTTCAGCTCCTGCGGCAGAATCAGCGGGGACAGCAGCCGATAATACATCTCCTTCGGATAACGCTTGCTGCGCGGCGCATCGGCAAAGAGGGCTGTATCCACACGGATTGGCTGCAGCTTCGCGCCAAATCCCACGCAATATGCCCCCAGCTCCGCCAGCTTGTCCTCCGAGATGGCGCTGTGCAGCAGATGCACCGTCACCTCTCTCTCGCCCGGATTACAGGCAAAAAAGGAATACAGCATCACCTTGCAGGGCTGCAGATAATTTTCATCGAGAGTCATTAACAAATCCATAGCGTCCTCCTTATTCTGAGCGATATGTTCGCTTCCTGTTTATTGTATGCACATCTCGCCTGCCTTTGCGGCGAAACGGCAGCTTTCCCTCCCAAATTGTATTTTTTATCATACGATGATTTCGGCGCATTTGCAAGAAATGCAGCAAAATATTTATATTTTTTATGACGATCCGCGCCATAAAAATGCTTGACATCCTGCCGCACTTGCGCTATACTGACGCAGTATCGCTCGGAGGGCGAGTTGTTCAGAGAAACAGCAGCCGGACAAGAGACAGACTGAGATGTCTGTTTCCTGTCCGGCTTTTTCGTTTGACCAAAGGAGGAATGCAAAATGGACTTTCTGAACGGCAAAATCAAAGCAATTTATTTTCAATATCTCGCGGCAGCCTTCGGCAGCGCCATGATCACATCGGTTTATTCGATCGTGGATATGGCAATGGTCGGGCAATATCAGGGTCCGGAGGGGACGGCGGCTCTTGCGGTCGTTGCGCCCGTCTGGAACATCATCTACAGCCTCGGCTTGCTTGTCGGCATCGGCGGCAGCGTCATTTTCAGCATGAAGCGCGGCGATGAGCACGGCGACGGGACTGAAAATCAATATTTCACGGCGACAGTCTTCGGCGCGGTCATTTTGTCTATTCTGGCATGGATCGGCGTAATCCGCTTCGAGCACCCGATCCTGACCTTCTTCGGCGCGGACGAAGCCCTGCTGGCTCTGGCGCAGAGATATATGCAGCCGATCAAATATGTGTTCCCGCTGTTTTTGTTCAATCAGATGCTGGCGGCGTTTCTGCGGAATGACAAAAATCCCATGCTGGCGACGCTTGGCGTGCTCTCGGGCGGGATCTTCAATATCTTCGGGGATTATTTCTTCGTTTTCTCCTGCGATATGGGCATCTACGGCGCGGGGCTGGCAACGGCGATCGGTTCGGTGGTATCCTTCCTCGTGATGCTGACGCATTTTTTCAGCCGCAAAAATACGCTGCGCCTTGTGAAGATCGAGCAACTGCCCGGCAAGCTGCGCCGCATCTGCGTCACGGGCTTTTCCACGTTTTTCATCGACGTAGCGATGGGCATACTGACGGTGCTCTTCAATCGCCAGATCATGAAATATCTTGGCGCGAACGCTCTGTCGGTCTATGGCCCGATCATACAGGTCAGCACCTTCGTGCAGTGCTGCGCATATAGCGTCGGGCAGGCGTCCCAGCCGATCATCTCCACGAATTTCGGCGCAGGGCAGGGCACGCGCATCCGACAGACGCTTCGGCTCGCCTTGTGGACAACGACCTTCTTCGGCTTGTTCTGGACGGCGCTGAGCATGGTCTGTCCGAACCTCTATATCCGCATTTTCATGACGCCCACGCCGGAGATCCTGCGCATCGCGCCCGCCATCATCCGCACCTACGCCCTCTCCTTCCTGCTGCTGCCCTTCAATATTTTTTCGACCTATTATTTCCAGGCGATCATGAAGCCACAGGCAGCATTCGTGGTATCGGTGGCGCGGGGACTGGTCATCAGCGGCGCATTGATCCTGCTGCTTCCGTTGCTGATCGGCGCAGATAGCCTGTGGCTTGCTATGCCGATCACGGAGCTGCTGGTCATGTTTTATGCCGCTGCGACCATCCGAAGCTATGCAAGGGCTCTGCCGGATGGAGCGCAAATATAGGCTGAGGGTCGGGGGACATACCCACCTGCTCCCGTCTGCAAAAACGGGCACCCCCCGCTGATTCACCCGAGGATTTTGGCGGGGAGTGCGGCTGTATTGGGGGTAGCAAATGGACTGCCCCCTCTTCCTTCTCATCCGCCCCATCCTCCAAAATAAGGAACCATAGCTATATTCGATGGCACGCATATCCGCTCCCTTTGTCTGGCATAAAACGCCTCCCCGCCTATCGTGCCCAAGCGAAGTCCCGCCTGTATCGCCAGATAGAAGCTCCTCTGCCGTCTTGCCGTGCGCCATGCTTATCCGCCTCACGGGGCATAACCCCTTGTGTACGCTCCGTTTCCGTTTCTGCATCGCAAACAGCTTGCATCTGTAAGGCATGGTGCGGACAGCACAAAAAAACTTTTGTAGCATGAAATGAGTTATTTAGACGCCGGTGTCGTAATTCCATCGGTGTCAGTTTTGTTTCTGTCTGAATTGATTTTCCACTTTCAATCTTTTGATTTTTTCCGTTTTTTAGGGAAAGAATTTTCTTTCGGATGATTTAGTCGATATACTAAAGTTCTGTTTACTTTTTTAAGCCCCAGCTCTTTAGCGATTTCTGAATAAGAATAGCCTTCGGGGATTGGTTTCATGATAATAGGTGTTAAAATTTCAATTTTTTAGACATAGAAAAACCTCCTATCCTAGTTTCATTCTACAATAGGAGGTTTTTTTCTATTGTCTGATTTTACTGATTCCGTTCAAAACCCGTCCTTTCGACCCTTTTCGTAGGGCATCCAGAATGGCAATTTCTCGTTCGCTGTCGTTGGAATCCATCGCCTTTTCGGGATTTAGCAGCTTTTCTCGCTTTTTTTTTTTTTTTTCTCTTTTCGTCATTCTTCATGCTGTTTTAACAACGGGCTGACCTCGGATAAGGCGCAGGAGCTTGGCGGGAGATTTTGCCGGGAGCCGTTTCCCGGTCATCAGGCGATTATCTGCGCTCACCCGGACGGGCATAACCAGTTCGGCAACATCCATGTGCATATCGTCATCAACCGTCTGCGGATCGAAAATATGTCGCTACTTCCGTATCCGAACAGACCTGCCGAAATCGCCTCGCGGGAGTTTGAGGGCAGCGTCCCACGGTCTTTATCTTCAGACCTTTTCCGCCCTTACTTCCAGAACTCGAAATCCAGATCGTAAATATGCACCGTGTCGCCCTCGCGGATGCCCTTTTCCTCCAGCGCAGCGATGATTCCCTTTTCCTTGAGGTATTTCTGGAAGAACGCAAAGCCCTTCTCGGTGTCGATATTCGTGTAGCCGATCATTTTCTCCACGCCAACACCGGATACAACAAAGTATCCCTCCTCGACCTCCTCGATGGTAAACGGTTCCTGATCCACCGCAACCTCATCGTATTCCTCGTATTCCTCCGCGAAAACGATGTCCTCCGGGTACTCCCGCAGAATTTTGCCAACCTCTGTCAGCAGCGCATCCAGCCCGCGATTGGTCGCCGCAGAGATCGCAAAAACGGGGTAGCCCTGCGGCTCATAGGTCGCCCGCAGCCGCTCCACATTCTCCTCCGAACCCGGAATATCCGTCTTGTTCGCCGCAATCACCTGCGGGCGCTTCATCAGCTCCGGATTATATTCCGCCAGCTCGCGATTGATTTTCTCGACGCTCTCCACGGGGTCATCCCCCTCCACGCCTGCCGCATCTACTACATGGATGAACACCTTCGTCCGCTCCACATGCCGCAGAAATTCGTGTCCCAGACCGATGCCCTCGCTCGCGCCCTCAACCAGACCAGGGATATCCGCCAGCACGAATTTATCGCCGAAACGCCCCTCGACCACGCCCAGATTCGGGGAAAGCGTGGTAAAATGGTAGTTCGCGATCTTGGGATTGGCGTTCGTCACCATCGAAAGCAGTGTCGATTTGCCGACATTCGGGAAGCCGATCAGCCCAACGTCCGCGATCAGCTTCAGCTCCAGAATCACATCATATTCCTTGGATTTGCGCCCCGGCTCGGCATAGCGAGGGGCTTGTCTGGTCGGGGTTGCGAAGTGCTGATTGCCCTTGCCGCCCTTGCCGCCGTAAATGAGGATCTTTTCCTCGCCATGATGCGTGATATCAGCCATCACCTTACCGCTTTCAGCCTCGCGGATGACCGTCCCGACCGGCACCTTGATGACAACATCCTCGCCGTCCGCGCCGAAGCAGTTGCGTTTGCCACCCGGCTCACCGGGGGTCGCGGCGAATTTACGCTTATAGCGGAAATCCATCAGGGTATTCATACCGTTATCGCCGATGAAAACCACATTGCCGCCCTTGCCGCCATCGCCGCCGTCGGGACCGCCGTGGGTAATATATTTCGCTCTGTAAAAGGACACCTTGCCGTTGCCGCCATCACCGCCCTTCACATGGATTTTGACACGATCTACAAACATTTTTATTCTCCTTTCTCGGGGCGTTTTTTTCTTTCTCTTGGGGCTTTTTCCCCCTCTTTCTTGGGGTTTCACCCCAAACCCCACAAGGGATTTCATCCCTTGACCCTTCTTTGCCGCAAAACAAGTTTTGTAGCGGAGGGGAACTGATTTTTCCTCACCAAATCTTTTTATTGCTACATCCTGCAATTTCTTTCGCCTGCGATACAACCGAATGTGCCATGCCGGATGGATACGCCCACCCCGCATTCTTCCTTCTTGGAGCTTCACCCCAAACCCCACAAGGGATCTGATCCCTTGCCCCTTCTTTGCTGCAAAACAAGTTTTGCAGCGGAGGAACTTCTTTCATCGTAAAAAACTCTATTCTTACAAAGCGCAATTTATACAAGCTGCAATGCAACTGAACCGGAATTTTATCCCCCGGCTCTTCTTTCATCACAAGAATGATTTTACAGCAAGAAAAATCGATTCTTCCTCAAAAAACCATTTTTCTATCCCTGCAACATTCCCAGATTTCCCACCGAAAAGCTCCGTGGGCTGCATTGCCGCACGCGCCAAAACCTCCCCGCCTGCGCATCAAAAGAAGCCTTCACAGCTTTGCGCGCCAAAGCTGCAAACCTGTCAAGCCTTCTTCCGTCCGACTGCAAAAAAGGCTTCAAATGAAATAATCATATCATTTGAAGCCTTCGCAATTCTTATTCAGCGATTTCGACAGGGTAAACAGAAACCTGCTTTTTGTCTCTGCCCTTTCTTTCATATTTTACACGACCATCTACCAGAGCAAACAGTGTATCATTGCCGCCCTTGCCGACATTCACGCCGGGATGGATCTTTGTGCCTCTCTGTGTGTATAAGATATTGCCAGCCAGAACATACTGACCGTCCGCACGCTTTGCGCCAAGTCTTTTCGCATTGGAGTCACGACCGTTCTTTGTGGAACCGCCGCCCTTATGGTGCGCGAAGAACTGAAGGTTCAATCTGAACATGCTTCACACCTCCTCATCAATCAAAGTGAGATATTTCTGATATTCCAACTCTATCCCCGACAGACCCTGCGCCATCGTCTCCAAAAGGAGCTGGGTATCACGGTCTGCCATTCCCTCGAGGGGAAAAAGGACCTTGAGATAGCCGCCCTGCTGCTCGTCCGCCTCGCATTTGAAGGGGATGCAGGTAAATTTCTCCACGGCATTGACCGTATTGAGACAAAGCACCGTCACCGCCGCGCAGACGATATCCTCGCCCGCCGCCGCGTAGCCCGCATGGCCGGAGATCTCAAATCCGCAGATTTTCTTCTGCTTCCGGTAAATCTTTGCCCGAATCATAATCTATTACAGGGACTTGATCTGCAGCTTTGTATAAGGCTGTCTGTGGCCTCTCTTTTTGTGGAAGCCTTTTTTGGGTTTGTATTTGTAAACTACAACCTTCTTTTCCTTACCATCGCCGATTACATTTGCTGTAACCGCTGCGCCGGAAACATAAGGTGCGCCTACCTTTACATCGCCGTCCTTCGCCAGAACCAGAACCTTATCAAAAGTATACTCGCTACCAGCCTCTGCAGCCAGCTTTTCTACTGTGATGATATCGCCCTCTGCCACCTTATACTGCTTACCACCAGTCTCAATAATTGCGTACATGGAAACACCTCCTTACAAGTGTACTCGCCGGATACGGCAACCGAAGCCTTTCTTCGATTTTGCAAAACCTCTCCGCGCGGCTGAACATACTCCAATATACTACCATATTCAAAAAGCTCTGTCAATAGATTTATGCCGGAGCATTTCTGAAAAGTGCTTTTTACGAGATGTAGGCTGCATTTTGCGGAGGATTTGCCCCAAATAAGGGAGGCATAGCAGCGTTATGTAGGCCGATTGCGGGATGAATCATACACAAAATGGAGCTTGCAGATCGTGAGAATAACTTTTCAGAAAGGCTCTAATTCCCCGCCGTTTTTTACCGTCAGATACGCCGATTGATCGCCGCCCTCGCGCAGCAGCCGCAGCAACAGCTGTACGCCCTCTCTGGTCATGCAGTTTTCTCCGGGCGTTTGCAGCCGATAGGCGCGCCGAAGTGCCGCCTCCGCCTTCTCCATGCTGCCCACCTGCGCCAGCATACGCCCCGCTCGGTCGCAAAGTCTGCCGAGGACAGGGGTTTCGCCATTTTCCTTCTCGCCAAGACGTAGCACCTGATCCAGTATCTGCTCCGTATCCGCGCGGTCGCCCAGCTTGGCATGATAGGATGCCGTTTTCAGCAGCAGACGCGCAAAACCGGCTGTCTCGCCGTCCCTCTCGCGGATTCGCAGCGCCTGCGCATTGCAACGCTCCAACGCCCTGCGATAGCCGTCCTTTTCCTCCGGGGAAGCGCTGCCCTGCTCTGCCGCCAGAAATTGCTCCCTGCGCCGCGCATACAGCTCATCTGCGGGCACGCCGCAGCGCGCCAGCTTTTCCTCCGCCTCGCGGAAATATGCCGCCGCCTTGTCCGCATCCCCCGCCAGCTGATAGCAATTCGCAATCGCCAGCAGATTATTTGCCGCAGAAAGGCGTTCCGCCTCCGTTTCCTCGAAATTCGCATCGTTTTTTTCCTGATAGAGGGCGATCGCCTTTTCATACTCTCCCAGTCTGATATAAACAGCCGCAAGCTGCTCCAGCGTAGCCAGATAGAGCGGGTTATCCTCGTCCAGCATCTCCTTGCGCAGCGTCGCCACGCCCTCCAGCATGGCAGTCGCCTCCTTCCGATAGCCCGCCTTCTCGCAGATCAACGCCATTTTCTCCACAGCGGCGGCATAGCGCGGATGCCCGGCATAGAAGCGTTTTTCCAGCGTTTCCACAGCCTCCTTGCTCAGATCGATCGCCCGCCGCTCTGCGCCCTGCAGGCTATTTAGCTCCGCCAAAAGCTGCATATCCTGCACATAGGCATCGCTCTGCAGATCGCCGTGCTGCTTCCTCCATGCGACCGCCTCCGTCAGATATTGCTCCGCATCGCTGTATCTGCTCTGCTCCTGCGCGAGCCTGCCCATCGCGGTCAGGGTATCCGCGTAGGCAAGCGCAGCATCGCCCGTCAGCTCCTTGCGAATCGCGCCCGCCTGCCGATAGCAGTCCCAAGCCTTCGGATATTTTCCCGCCTTCCGATAAAGATTCCCCAGATTCATCAGAGCAGCTGCCGCCTGCGGCGATTTCTCCCCCGCAGACTGCCGATTCCGCCGCAAAGCCTCGCGCCCCAAGGCGAGCGCCGCCTTCGTATCGCCCGCATCCATCTCATCCATGCTCAGGCTGTAAAGCGCCCCGATAGAAAGCTCGTGCTCCTTGCCCAGCATACATTCCGCCAGCTCCAGCACTTCCCGATGTACCCGGATCGCCTGCTCGAAGCGTTTCCCCTTGGCGCAGAGCCCCGCAAGGGTGTTCAGCACGTTGATGAAATCCAGATGCTTCTCGCTCAGAAGCTCCCTGCGCAGCGCAACGGCGCGTTCCGCGTATTCGATCGCCAGATCCATCCAGCCCGCCTTGTCATAAACCAGCGCCAGCAGCATCGCGCAGAGCACATAGGGAAAGCTCTCCTGCCCGCGCGCCTTTTCGGTGATGGTCAGGCAAAGCTCAAAATGATGGATAGACTTTCTGCAATTCCCCTTCGCATCAAACACGCGCCCCAGCGCACCATACAAATCCGCCAAGTCCAACTCCGGAAAATCCGAGCAGCGTCTTGCCTGCTGCACCGCTTGGCTGTACGCCCCGATCGCCTTATCCCAATTTCCGAGCAGCTCATGGCTGTTCCCGATGTGATACAGGCTGTAAATCACATCGGCATGCTCCTGCCCAAGCTGCTTCTGCCGCAGCTCCAGCACCCGGCAGTGCAGCCTCAGAGCCTCCGCATGCTTGCCCAGCCGATTGTATACGATTGCAAGATTATTCAGCGTATCCGCGTAGGAGAGTGTTTCCCCGCCGTGCAGCTTTTTCAGCTCCGCCGCCTTTTTATAATAAATCAACGCCCGCTCATAGCTTTGTATCCTCTCGAATACCGTCGCCAGATTATGCATATCTATCGCATAATCCATGCATTCGCAATCATCGTTTTCCTCATAGATATAGAGCAGATGCTTCCCCAGAAAAATCGCCTTTTTGTATTCCCCATCCTGATACGCCTGCAAAAATTCCTGCCGCAGCCGCCGAATTTCTCCCATATAATATGCCATCAAGCCTCACCCCCATGTTGCTCCTCCATGCGCCGAAACGCCGCCTCGATCACGGAATAGGAATAGCCCTTCCGCGCCAGAAAGCTCTGGAGCCGCCTTTTTTCGTCACGATCCACGCAGAAATTGCCCTTCGTCTTCTTTTCCAGCCAGCGCAGGGCGTCCTCCTCCTCATCAATCTCCGTTTCCGCCAAGACCTCATCCGCCAGCTCTGCCGAAATGCCCCTCTGGCGCAGCTCCACCCGCAGGGCGTACGCCCCCTTAGGACGCAGCCGCAGTCGCTCTGCGATATATTTTCGACAATATTCGCGGTCATCCACATAGCCATATTTTTCCAGAAAGGCGATCACCTGTTCGATCACATCCTCGGCAAATTCCTTCTCTGTCAGTTTTTGTCGCACCTCTGCCAGCGTGCGCATTTTGTAGCTGATATAATGCAGCGCTGCATCCTGCGCTTTCACATAGATCAGATTTTTGCGGATAAAATCGACCGTTTCCGCGCTAACCTCCTGCCCTTCCTTCAGCTTGAAATATAGAATATCCTGCATGGGCAGCGCAAAGCTGTATTCACCGTCCAGAAAAATATTGTATTTGCTCTCGTCACGCTTTTGCTGCGTGATCGCGGTCACCAGCATTTCATCCGCCCCCTTTTGTCCTCTCAGTATACTACCGAATGCGCAAAATAGAAAGAAAAAAGACAAAAAAGGTGCATCCGAATCAGAAAACATCATTTTCCAAAGACAAAAATCCGCACTTTTGCCACGTCATCTCTCATGTTTTCTAATTCGGGCACACCTATCACGATAAAACTTACGTTCTGCGCCGGCAGCACCGATGTGTTCTCAGACTTCCTCCATCGCCCGCAGCACCTCATCGCGCGTGGGGATGGACTGCACCGCGCCATTGCGCGTAACGGCGATCGCCGAGGCCTTCGCGCTCATTTTCAGGATCTCGGGGATGGACATACCGCGCTGAAGCCCCGCCAGAAAATAGCCCGTAAAGGTATCGCCTGCGGCAGTGGTATCCACCGCCTTCACCGGAAAAGCCGCCTGCGCATAGCTCGTCTCTCCCGCCGCGTACCTCACGCCGTCCTCGCCCAGCGTCAGCACAATCTGCGCATGCGGAAACAACTCCCGCATCCTCGCCAGAATATCCTCCGGCGCAGACAGACCCGTGATCTGCCCGCCCTCGACCTCATTCAGCATAAAAATGCTGATCTTCCGCAGGTCGAGCGCCTTCACCTTCTCATCAAAGGGTGAGGGATTGAGCACAATCTGCATCCCCTTGGCGTAGGCTTGATCGACGATATAAGAAAGCT
>CAVGZD010000031.1:0-23707 GCA_963633805.1 Lachnospiraceae bacterium
GAGATTGACGCAGTAGCCGCACCTTTCAGCAGTTCAGAATTTATGTTTTCTTATCCGAGCGCACCTTTAGGATTGGCGTTTTTGAGCGCGAGGAGGCGGGGTGGCTTTCCGTCTGCAAGGTGACGTTCGGCGCAGAACCGAAGGACTACGCTGTGTGGGAATTTGTCCTCCTACATTATTATGGCTTGCGATTCAGCCGCGCGATACGGACAGAGCGGAGGGCATCCGCCGATCACCCCAAGCGCAGGCAACGTGAAGCCAAAAAACAGCTGCAAAATAGGGGCGTCGGCACAAAATCGCAGCAGGCGCTCGCCGCGCAGCGAGAGGAACAGAAATTGGAGCGCAGACAGATCGGCAGGGAGCAGCGCGAGGCGGAAAAACAGCGGAAATTTGAATTGAAACAACAAAAACGGAAGGAAAAGCATCGTGGGCATTGAAGGCGGCGAAGGAAAAGTAAGATCGGTCTGTCCCATATGGCAAGAAATAGAAAAAATTTAAGTATAGATAGTTGCAACGCAAGAGAAACATCACAGATATGGAGGGCGGTGAAGGAGAAGGGCGAAGTAACTCGAATTGTCCGGTGGGAGCAGAGCAGGAGCGACAAGCCCGGCGTAGAAGATGCAGAGTTCTCCCTTGCGGCGGGGCAGGGGTGTTCTGAAAAAAGAGTGTGTGAATAAAAGTCTGTAAATGTGATCTTCTATGATGCTGATTGGGCTGAATGTTCTTGCATGAGCATTCAGCCCTTGCTTTATTTATAACAGTGTTGATTTAAGCATGTCAAGAGCAGGCGAAAAATTTCGCCTGTAAAACAAACTTTAAATCTTCTACTCGGGCAGTCGTCCCTCGTACATGATACTCAACTCACCATAAACCTGTCCCCAGTTTCGAAGAGGCATAGTCCATTTCTTGGTTGCCTCAAATGTAGAAAGATGTGTCACAGGGTCGCTCTTTTTTGTGTGCTTCTTTTTGGCGGGGATAATTTTTAGAAAAGTAGCCGAAAATGCATATCCTTTTGTGATTCCTGTCATAAATAAACTGTTAAGAAATGGAAAATTTCGTATATTTTAACATTTTTTTAACGCAAAAGAGCCTTTGTCGTTTTTTAGCTGTATGCATAAAAATTTTGTTAAGAAAACTGCCTATTTGGTAAAAATTGTATATTTTTTCGTAAATCACAAAAATACATGCAACATACCATCTCAAAATGCACTTGTTTTTTTATGGGATTCGTGTAAAATAGTAACAGGCAAAGAAATCCAAATCTGATTTTATCTGGTAAAAATGATAGCCGCGCCGCTTTTTGTCGGCGGCCTTCTGTATCGTGGGGACGAAAGGGGCTTCATTTCTCCGGATAGAAAAAAGGCGGATTTTGCCGCGCAATCATACTTATCATGATTACAAAATAGGGAGGAAATGATAACATGGAAGCATTTAACAACGTGGTAACGGCGATCAATGGTGTTGTATGGGGACCTTTGATGCTGTGCTTGCTGGTTGGTACGCACCTGTATCTGACCATCAGAACAAAGTTCATCCAGAGAAAGACGTTCACAGGTATCAAGCTGTCCGTAACACCTGATACGGAAGCAGACGGCGACGTATCCGGCTTCGGTGCGCTGGCAACAGCTCTGGCTGCTACCATCGGTACAGGTAACATCGTAGGTGTTGCAACTGCAGTTGGTGCAGGCGGCCCCGGTGCAGTATTTTGGATGTGGTTCACAGGTCTGCTGGGTATGGCTACAAAATACGGCGAAGCAACACTGGCTGTAAAATATCGTGTAAGAGCGAAAGACGGCTCCTTCATCGGCGGCCCTATGTACGCTCTGGAAAGAGGTCTGGGTCAGAAATGGCTGGGCGTAATCTTCGCGATCTTCACAGGTCTGGCTTGCTTCGGTATCGGTAACATGACACAGGGTAACTCCATCGCAGAATCCATGCTGGGCACCTTCGGTATCCCCAAGGTTGGCACCGGCGTCGTTCTGTGCATCCTGACAGGTCTGGTAATCATCGGCGGCGTTAAGTCTATCGCAAAGGTTTGCGAAAAGCTGATCCCGATCATGGCTGGTTTGTACATCCTGGGCTGCCTGGTTATTCTGGTTCTGAATGGTCAGTACGTTCCCGCAGCATTCTCCGCAATCGTTCGTGGTGCATTCAATCCTCAGGCAATGGGCGGCGGCTTCGTTGGCGCAACGATCGTACAGTGTATCCGTGCCGGCGTATCCCGTGGTCTGTTCACAAATGAATCCGGTCTGGGTTCTGCTCCTATCGTAGACGCGTGCGCGGCTACGAGAAACCCTGCAAGACAGGCGCTGATCTCCATGTCCGGCGTATTCTGGGATACAATCGTAGTTTGCTTGCTGACAGGTCTGGTACTGGTGTCCGCAATCATCAAAGACCCCGTAGGTATGGAAGGTCTGAGAGGTGCGCAGATGACATCCGGCGCATTCAATGCAATCCCCGTAATCGGTCCTGCAGTTCTGACATTCGGTCTGCTGACATTCGCATGGTCCACAATCCTTGGTTGGTCTTACTATGGCGAACGTGCATGGGTATATCTGGTAGGTATCAAATCCCTGATGCCTTTCCGTATCGCATGGACAATCGTTGTATTCGTAGGCTGCGTAGCTGCTCTGGACGTAGTTTGGAACGTAGCAGATACGCTGAACGCATGTATGGCATTCCCCAACTGCGTGGCTCTGTTGGGTCTGAGCGGCGTTATTGCTTCTGAAACGAAGAAGTACATCGACGATAAGAACGCTGAAATGGGCGGTCTGATGAAGTGGATGGAAGACGAAGCTCCTACAGTTGATAAATAATTTCTTTTTCCTTGGGGACTCCCACGGTCGGTCGGAAAAGAGATGCAAAAAAGAGGGTAAATTCTTGGCAAACAGGAATTTGCCCTTTTTTGTGCTTTACGCAGAGCCTAGCGGGATAAGGGGCAGGGGAATCCGTTTTTGCGGATGCTTTGCCCTGCGTCTGCGGGGGATCGTGTTGCTGCTGATTTATAGCAATTTCATCCATTTTTACCATAGCTTGCCTTACCTTTATCGCAATATGGCATCGCTCATAGACGATCTTCTGTGGCGCGGATGGATGGAATCGCGATAGGACAACTTTTTTCAAGATGCAGTATAGAATCATTTCTTATTAAAAGCAGCTTCGAAAAGGCGTTGGAGGAATGTCTATGTTCTCGTTAAGATGTATCAGAAACAGGTTTTTTACAAAACAAAAAGCGTATATCCATCGATATACGCCCTTTCTGTGAGTGACATGATTCGAACACGCGGCCTTCTGATCCGTAGTCAGACGCTCTATCCAGCTGAGCTACACTCACACACTCAATCAGCACAGGAACTATCATACAATATTTTTTGAGCCTTGTCAAGCAAAAAATGAAAAATACAAGGGATAAATTGCAAATAACCCACTCACGAATATAGCATCACTCCGGAAATCCGGCAAGGAAGCGCTTTCTGGATTTCCGGAGTATGCCTATCGTCGCTTTATTTGCCCGCCTTATCCTCGATCAGAGAGGGCGCTTCCTCCGCGATCACGCGATGGGAGCGACGCATCAGGCGGCGGGGAAGCGTCGTGATTCCCTTCGCTGCCTTCACCCCGATGACGAAGGGGATGATCGGCGCGGCAATTTTCAGCGGCTGCTCGTCGCCATTGAGGATGCCGGTATACAATGCCTCCACGCTATTGGCGAAATTTTCCACGGAAAGGCGATCCATTGCTTTTTGGGAGGCTTCGGACAGGCGCGCGGAAAGCTCCTGCTCCGTCAGCACGCGATGGAGCAGCTCCGGCAGCTCCTCCTCCTGCTCAAAAAGCAGCCCCGTCTCGCTATGCATGATGATATTTTCGATGCATTCATCCTTTTTGGCAACAACGGGAATGCCGCCTGCCATTGCCTCCGCGAAGGTCAGTCCCTGCGTTTCGGAAACGGATGCGCTGCAAAATACATTGCCCAGCTGGTAATATTTTCCGATTTCTGCCCAAGGTCTGCCGCCTGTGAAGGTCACATGCGAGCCGACGCCGAGGGATTCGGCATATTTTGTCAGATTTTCAATTTCGTTCCCCTCGCCGACGATGATCATGCGCGCGTTGGGGAGCTTTTCCAGCAGCTTCGGCAGGGCGCGGATCACCACATCAATGCTCTTTTCCTTTGCGATGCGCCCGATGGAGAGGATCACGGGTGTATCCGCCTCCAAGCCCAGAGAATGCCGCAGCGCCAGTATCTCCGCGGGGTCGAAATTCTCCTTGCGGAAATGCGAGGTATTGATTCCGGTCGGGATGACGGAGATCGGCTTGGTCACGCCATAGCTTTTCAAAAGCTCCTCCGTTTTATGGGTGGGCGCGATAACGTGCATGGCGGCATTGCAGAAGGTGCTACTGAATTCCCGCGCCATGCCGGGCGAGATTACATGACCACCGCCGATATAATGCACATAATCCTCGTACATCGTGTGATAGGTATGCACCATGGGGATGCCGTGCGTCGTTGCAATCAGCTTGCCCAGTATGCCCAAGGGAAATTCCGTCTGCGTATGCACTAAATCCAGATCCAGATGATGAATGACCTTCAAAAGATGGGGCGGGCAGATATAGCCGGCGCGATAATCCCGGACGAAATAAACCGGCACGCTCGGCAGACGATAGACATCCGGCTCATCCGCCTCTGCGCGGCAGCGAGGGTCGGACGGGGTGAAGATATATACATTGTGTCCCTTCTCTCGCAGGGCATGCGAAAGGGTGCGGATGGACGTTGCTACGCCATTGAGCTGCGGGAAATAGGTGTCTGAAAAAATACCGATATTCATGGATAACCTCCTGCGTCTTTCCGAAGAAAGCCTATTGGATGAATCAATTTCTATATGCTTTACACGCATTTTATTGTAATATAGAACCAATTTTTTTACAACAAAGAAAATGTTATCAAATTTGTAAAATTTTCTTAAGAGCGTGATAAAGCTGTCTTTTTTTGCATTTTTTCCGCAGCTGTGGTATGATTTTCGCAGGAGAGTGAGAGAGAATGAAACGGGCATTGAATGAAAATCAGAGCAGGGCGGTGCGCCATGGCGAGGGGCCGATGCTGGTGCTGGCGGGACCGGGCAGCGGCAAGACGACTGTGCTGCTTTATCGCATCCTGCATTTGATCCGCTCCGGTTTGGCGAAGCCGCAGGAGATCCTTGCGCTGACCTTCTCCAAGGCGGCGGCGGAGGAAATGCGGGAGCGTTTTCAGCATCTGAGCGGCAGCTCCGGTGTTTCCTTTGGGACGTTCCACAGCTTTTTCTTCCGCATCCTGCGCCGCTCCTACGGCTGGACGGTGGAGCAGGTCATTCGGGAGGAGGAATGCAGGGAGATCCTGCGCCGCATCGTGGAGGAGGAGGGCTGGAGCGTACCGGATGTGGAGGAATATCTCTCGCAATTTTTTACGCAGCTATCCCTGATGCAGAGCGAGCTGATCGCCCTACGCGATTTTCAGCCGAGCGACATCCCTGTGGAGGAATTTCGCAGGCTGTATCATGCATATGAAAGATATAAGGAGCGGCATGAAAAGCTGGATTTTGATGATATGCTGACGCAATGCCATGCCCTGCTGACGGAGGATGCGGCGGTGCGGCGGCATTGGCAGGAGCGGTATCGCTTTTTGCTGGTGGATGAGTTTCAGGACGTCAATCAGGCGCAGTTTGCCTGCCTGCAGCTTCTGAGCGAGGGGCATCGGAATTTATTTGTCGTGGGCGATGATGATCAGAGCATCTACGCCTTTCGCGGCGCAAGACCGGATTTTCTGCTGGATTTCCAAAGGCTGTACCCCGAGGCGCAGAAGGTGACGCTGAATACGAATTATCGCTCCACGGAGCGGATCGTTTCCCTTGCAGAGCGCGTCATTACGCAGAATGCGGAGCGTTTTGCCAAGGATATGCACGGCACGGGCGAGCAGGGCGATAAAATCACCTTTTTTCTGGCGGAGGATCTGACGAGCGAAGCGGCGCGCGTCGGCGAGAAAATCGCCGAGCGGCTGGATGAGGGCTTGCAGCCGCGGGAGATCGCCGTGATTTATCGGACGAATCTGCAGGGGGGCGCCTTTGCGCGGGAGCTGCATCGCCGCGGCATTCCCTATGATCTGCGGGACAAAAGTGGAAATATCTATGAACACTGGATTGCGAAGGATCTCTTGGCGTATCTGCTGCTGGCGGAAAATGAGGAATCCGACAGCGCACTCAGGCGCATTTTGAACAAGCCGAAGCGATACATCAGCAAGAGCCTGCTGGCGGAAGCGGAAACGATGCCCTATAATCTGCTGCGCAGCCTGTTCGTCTGCCCCTCCCTGCAGCGCTGGCAGGAGGAATATCTGGAAAATCTGCGCGGCGATTTGACGCAGGTGCGCAAGCGTGCGCCCCATGCCGCGCTGCAATATGTCCGCAAGGTCATCGGGTATGACGATTATCTGGAGGAATTTGCGCGGTATCGAAAAACGAGCGCACAGGCGCTGTGGGAGATTGCGGACGAGATCACGGAGATGGCCAAGGATGCGGAAAATGCGGCGCAATTTCGGGAACGCTTGGAGGAAATGAGCCGTCAGATGAAGGAGCAGACGAAAAAAAGCGGTCAGCATCACGGCGTAGCCCTGCTGACGATGCATGGCGCAAAGGGGCTGGAATTTCGCAGCGTGTTCCTGCCGACGCTGGTGGAGGGGGTCGTGCCCCATGCGAAGGGGATGGATGCGCTGGAGGAGGAACGGCGGCTCTTTTATGTGGCGATGACGCGGGCTTCGGAGTGGCTTTGCCTCTCTGCGGTCGGCAAGCGATATGATACGGATGTGGAGCTGTCCCGTTTTCTTGCGGAGATGGGGCTGAAGGTAAAATAAGGAAAGCGAACAACGGGAGGAGAGAGCATGAAGCCATCAGGCAGACAGAAATGGAAAAAGAAAATTTCGGCAGCGATTGCGATTTTGCTGGCGGTCATCATGGTGCTGAGTTTGGCTGCGCCATTTGTGACGATTTATGGATAAAATCGGAAAAATATTTTGATTGAAATTTTCCGGCTGCTCCGTTATGATGGGGAGAGGGAGTTTTAGTCGATTTTTGACGGAAAAAGAAGGGGGCGAAAGGTTTGGAGGAAAAAAAGGGGCCAAGACAGGCGCGCAGAGAAGCGGAGCACAAGCCCAGCGGGAAAAAGCCGTGGATCGCTCTGGCGGTTGTGGTGCTGGCAGCAGCTGGCGGCGTTTTTGGCTATGTACATATGCAGCATGAAAAGGTGCGCCAGCTATTGGCGGCGGACGGCATCTATCAGAACATCACCATCGATGGCAAGGAGGTTGCCGGGATGAGCGAGGAGGAAGCGCTGGCGGCGCTGGCGGGCGACTACGCTTCGCAGATTGATACGCAGGTGCTGACGCTGTATCACGATGCGGACGAATGGCAGATTCCCTTCACGGAAATCGGCGCCGGCTATGATGTCGCGGGGGCAGTGCATCAGGCGTACGAGCTGGGGCGCGAGGGCACGGAGGACGAACGCTTCGCGATCGGCTCGGATCTGCTGAAAAACGGCGCGGATATTGAGGTGGAATATACCTATGATGACGCGCTTTTGACGGAGAAGCTACAGGCAGTCGCCGCGGAATTTGACCGCGAGGCGCAGGACAGCAGCATCAGCCGCCAAAACGGCTCTTTCGTCGTATCGCCGGAGCAGACGGGACGCGCGATGGATCAGGCGAAAACGAAGGAGAAGGTTTCTGAGCTGGTGGAATCGCGTACGGGCGGCAAGGTGGAGATCATCGCGGAGGTGACGCAGCCGAAGGTGACGGCAGAGGACAACTCCCATGTGACCGACCTGATCGGGACGTATTATACGACATACAGCAATAGCGACAAGAACAGAAACAACAATCTGGTTGTCGGCTGCAATTATATCAACGGAACGATCCTTGCGCCGGACGAAACTTTTTCTGCGAATGAGGAGCTGGGCAGCCAGACGGCGGCAGGCGGCTACCGCAACGCGGGGGTTTATGTCAACGGCAAGGTGGAGCAGGGCATGGCGGGCGGCGTCTGTCAGGTGACCTCTACGCTGTATAACGCTGTGATTCTGGCGGAATTGGAGGTCGTGGAGCGGCATCCGCATTCCATGACGGTGGGCTATGTGCCGCTGGGCAGAGACGCCGCCATCGCAGGGACGTACAAGGACCTGAAATTCAAGAATAATACGCCCTATCCCATTTTCATCGAGGCATATGCGAGCGGCGGCAAGCTGGTGATGAATATTTTCGGGCATGAGATGCATAATGCCGGCAGAACGCTGGAATATGAAACAGTTTATGAAGCGACCATACCCAAGCCCGCAGAGATCGTGACAGAGGATCCTGAGCTGCCGGAGGGCGAGAGAGTCGTTACGGCGAACGGACGGACGGGCTGCAAGGTCAGCGTATACAAGAAGGTGTACGAAAACGGCAAGCAGCTGAGCAGCGATTGGTTCAGCTCCTCTTCCTACCGCTCCACAGCGGATGAGGTGACGGTCGGCACGAAAAAGGCAGACACCACACAGGCGGCAGAAACTACGCCGACCGATGCGGATAGCCAGCAGACCTTCGGGATTCAGTGAGCAGGAAGGTACATGCAATCAAATAGAAAAACAGGTAAACTCCATCAATCGTAGGTTGATGGAGTTTGCATAAGTTCATGTATGATGCAGGCTCTGCTTGGGAAAATATTGTTTTGGTTTTGCTGATTTTTGAAGTGGAACTATGGGCGTTGATCCAAATCGGAAAAAAGATGTTTTTCATTTGGACGCGCTATGGCGGCAGAGTTTTTACAGAGAGGAAGACGCAAATGTTTGAAATCGGAAAAATCCCCCCGGAGATATTGGAGAAAATCGTCATGCAGCCCACGCTGCAAAGCCGCGTGAAGCGGGAGGATGTGATCCTGCGCCCCAAAACGGGCGAGGACTGCTCTGCGGTTGACCTGGGCGGCGAGCTTTGTATTTTGTCCACAGACCCCATCACGGGCGCGGCGAAGGACATCGGCTATCTGGCGGTGCAGATCAACTGCAATGATATTTATTCCGCAGGGGCAGAGCCGATGGGCGTTTTGCTGACCGTGCTGCTGCCGCCGCAAAGCGGAGAGGAGCTGCTGGAGGAAATCATGGCGGGCGCGATCCGTGCGGCGGAGGAACGCGGCATTGAGATTCTGGGCGGGCATACGGAGGTGACCGACGCCGTCTGTAAGCCGCTGCTTTCTGCGGCGGTGATCGGCAAGACGCGCGGCAGACGGCTCATCTCCACGGGCGGCGCAAAAATCGGACAGGATGTTATCATGACGAAATGGGCAGGCACGGAGGGTACTGCCATCCTTGCGCACGATTGGGAGGAGGAGCTGCGGAAACACCTGAGCGCGGAGGAGCTGCAGAGCGCGCTTGCGATGAAGGACTTCCTCTCGGTCGGGAAGGAATCGGAGATTGCCTTCGCGCATGGCGCAACGGCGATGCATGATGCGACGGAGGGCGGCATTCTGGGCGCGGTCTGGGAGGTTGCGGAATGCGCCGGTCTGGGTGTTACGGTTTATGCGGAGCAAATCCCCCTGCGGGAGGAAACGCGGAAAATCTGCCGCCTGATGGGGATCGACCCGCTGTGCCTGATCTCCAGCGGCACGATGATCATTACGGCGGAAAACGGCGCGGCTTTGGTGGAAAGGCTGGCGGAGGGCGGCATTCCTGCGGCAGTCATCGGAAAAATGACGGCAGAGGGAAAAACGCTTGTTTGTAGCGATCGCACGGAGCCTTTGGAGCAGCCGAAAAGCGATGCGCTCTACGATGCGAGGCTGACGAGCGCGGATGAAAAGGGGTGTTGAGGATGCGGCAGTTTATTGCGAAGCATATCGAGGAATTGGAATGGTCGGGCATACGGAAATTTGCGGATATTGCGGCGCAGGTGCCCGATGCGCTCTCGCTCTGCGTGGGCGAACCGGATTTCAAAACACCGGAGCGGGTGCGTCTGGCGGCGATGCGCTCTCTGGAGGAGGGCAAAACGCGCTATTCCATGAACATGGGCTTGCCTGAATTGCGGGCGGAAATTGCGCATTATATGCAGCGGCGCTTTCAGCTGGAATATGACCCTGCGCAGGAGATCCTCTGCACCATCGGCGCGTCCGAGGCGATTGATGTGGCTCTGCGGGCGATTATCGAGCCGCAGGATGAAATTTTGGTCGTAGAGCCGTCCTATGTGGCATATAAGCCGGCGATATTGTTGGAGCATGGTGTGCCCGTGGTGGTGGAGACGAAAGCGGAGAACGATTTCAAGCTGATGCCGGAGGAACTGGAACGCGCCATCACGCCGAAAACAAAGGCACTCATCCTGCCCTATCCCAATAATCCCACGGGGGCGATTATGGAGCGGGAGGATTTGCAGCGGCTTGTACCCGTGATTTTGAAGCACGACCTGCTGGTGATTTCGGATGAGATTTACGCGGAGATGACCTATGGCGGCAAAACGCATTGCTCCATTGCGTCCATCGAGGGGATGCGGGAGCGCACGATCGTGCTGAATGGCTTTGCGAAGTCCTTCTCCATGACGGGCTGGCGGCTGGGCTTTGCGGCAGGACCTGCCGAGCTGATTCAGGCGATGCGTAAGATTCATGCCTATGTGATCATGTGTGCGCCCGCGCCGAGCCAGTATGGGGCGATTGAGGCTCTGCGGGACGATGCCCTCTGCGATGCGGATATCAATCGCATGCGGGAGGCGTATGACGAGCGGCGCAAATATCTCCTGCTGGAGTGCGCAAGGCTGGGCATGGACTGCTTTGAGCCGCGGGGGGCGTTTTATATTTTTCCTTCCATTCAAAGGACGGGGCTGCGCTCGCAGGAATTTTGCGAAAGGCTGCTTTTTGAAGCGGGAGTGGCGGTCGTGCCGGGGGACGCCTTTGGCGCAAGCGGCGAGGGCTTCGTGCGGATCTCCTATGCCTACAGTATGGAGGAGCTGGAGCGCTGCATGGCGAAGATTGCAGGATTTTTGCGGAAAATCGGCTGCACGGATGCTTGACGCGCTCTTACATCTATGATAAGATAAAATAAGTGAGGGAGTAGCAGGCGCGGGAGCGCAGCAAGTCAACATACTGATCGGAAAAGGATCTGGCTTGCTTTTATTTGCGAGACTCATGTATTGGCGCAAGGGATATGACTTGCTTTTGTTTGCGAGCTTCATATATCGGCGCAAAGGATACATTGGGTCTGCCCTTCGGAAGGATATGTACCCAAGTATGGCTTTGCAGACCGAAGCCGCGCTTGGGTTTTTTATTGGAAGGGGAAAGAGAAAATGACACTGGGCTACTTATTTTTTTTCAACACGATCCTGCTGGGAGTCGGGCTGGCGATGGATGCTTTTTCGGTATCGCTGGCGAACGGGCTGAATGAGCCGCGGATGAAGGCGGGGCGGATGTGCAGCATTGCGGGGGTGTTCGCGTTTTTTCAGGCGCTGATGCCGATGACGGGCTGGGTCTGTATCCATACCATCGTGAACTATTTTTCCGCATTTGAGAAGCTGATTCCATGGATTGCGCTGATTTTGCTGGGCTATATCGGCGGCAGCATGCTCAAGGAGGGGCTGAGCGGCGATGAGGAAGAGGAGGAGATTAAGCAGCTGAGCTTTGCGGCGCTGATGGTGCAGGGCGTTGCAACATCGATCGATGCGCTCTCCGTCGGCTTTACCATCGCGGATTATAACTTTGCAACGGCGCTGCTGGCATCGCTCATCATTGCAACGGTGACATTTGTAATCTGCTTTTCGGGGCTGGAAATCGGGAAAAGAGTGGGGACGAAGCTCGCCGGCAAGGCAACGATCTTCGGCGGGATTATCCTGATTTTTATCGGCATAGAGATCTTTGTCAGCAGAATGTTTTAAGAGTCCTTAACGATATCTTAAGCGGCAAAACCGTTGACAATGCGGCGCTTTTATGAGAAAATGCTCCCTAAAATCAAGCGGGGAGGTGGCAAAAAGGATGGAAGAGGGCGATAGTACGCCTGCGCCAAGCAGTATATTTTGGTTGGAATGGGAAAAAAAGAGGTATACTCTGCCTGAAAAGCAGAAAAAGTACGGGTGAAGCGATTCATCGGTTCTTTTCTGAGGCAGGGTATACCTTTTTGTGCGTTTTTGCGGAATGGAGTGGAGAGTAAATGTATATTGCACCATTGATTTTACAGGTCATATTGATTGGCTTGAATGCGGTTTTCGCCAGCGCGGAGATTGCCGTGATTTCGATGAACGATACGAAGCTGCAGCATATGGCGAAGGCTGGGGATGTCCGCGCGAAGCGGCTTGCCAGCCTGACGGAGCAGCCTGCCAAATTTTTGGCGACGATACAGGTGGCGATCACCCTAGCGGGGCTTCTGGGCTCTGCCTTTGCGGCGGAGAATTTCGCGGGGGCGATCGTGGATGCGCTGCGGGGAACGGGCATTTCCGAGAGGGTGCTGAAATCCTTTGCGGTCTTTGCGATTACGCTGGTTCTGGCATATTTCAATCTGGTTTTCGGGGAGCTGGTGCCCAAGCGGGTCGCGATGAAAAAAGCGGAGGGCATGGCGCTGGGGATGAGCGGCATGCTGCTGGCGGTATCGCGCTTTTTCGCGCCGCTGGTATGGCTTTTGACGGCATCGACCAATGCTATCCTGCGCCTTTTGGGCATCGACCCCACGGACGAGGATGAGGTCGTTTCCGAGGAGGAAATTTACATGATGCTGGAGGTCGGCAACGAAAAGGGGACGATCGACCGGGAGGAAACGGAGATGATCCGCAATGTGTTTGCCTTCGATGACATTCCTGTGGAGCGCATCTGCACGCATCGCGTGGATATGACGACGCTGGGGCTGGAGGAAAGCATGGAGGAGTGGCAGGCGCGCATTCTGGAAAGCCGCTTTACCTATTATCCCATTTATGACGAGGACCCGGATGATGTAATCGGCGTGCTGAATACGAAAGATTATTTCCGTCTGGCGGATCGGAGCCGCGAAAATGTGATGAAGAATGCCGTGGAGCAGCCGTATTTTGTGCCGGAGATCATGAAGGCGGATGTTCTTTTTCGGAATATGCGCAAAGAAAAGCAGCAGTTTGCTGTGGTTTTGGACGAATATGGCGGTCTGAGCGGGGTTATCAGCCTGCTGGATCTGCTGGAGCTTTTGGTCGGAGATGTGTTCGAGGACGAACAGGAGGGCATTCTCCCCTTGGAGCAGGGCACATGGCGCATTTCGGGCAATACGGCGCTGGAGGATGTGGCTGAGGCGCTGCATTTGTCCCTGCCTGCGGAGGAATATGAAACCTTCGGTGGCTATATTTTCGGTCTGCTGGGCTATATTCCGAGCGATGGGGCGCAGCCCTCGCTGGAGGCGGACGGACTGCGGATTCATGTGGAAAAGGTGGAGAATCACCGCATTGTGGATACGCTCGTGAAGGATTGCAGGCAGAATAGGATATAATTTCTCCAAAAAGGGAACAAATTCTTAATTTTTTCGTCCAAACCCCGTAGAAGGCTGTAAAACGGTGGGAATCGTTGCGCGGCGGGATTTTTCGTAGTATAATGGAGCGAAAGAGTAGACAGTGAGGGAGCAAAGGAGAACATAAATGGACGAAACAGTGATCGTAATCATGCTCAAGGATGCGGAAACAGGCTTTTTGGAGAAGGAGCTGGGGAGCTTCTCTCTTGCGGAAAACGCGGAGCTGCTTTTCAATATTTATGTGGAGGAAAAGGACGGAGAGCAGGTTGCCGTGCTGCGCCTTGGCTGCAATAGGGAGCTTGCGGATTGGGAATATGACGCCGTGTATGATTATTACGACACGGAGACGGTAGGCGCACTGGTGGATGCCATCGCGGAGGAGGATGGACAGTATGACCCGATCTGGGTCGTGCGTTTCCCCTTTGCGGCGGATGGCGTGGAGGAAAGGCTGAGCGAGATTTTGCGCGCGCATAAAGCGGAGCTGGATTCCGTTTATGACGCGATCAAAGACAAAGAGGATGATTATCGTGCAGAATAAAAAAAGACGAATATTCGCTCTGCTGCTCTGCTTCTGTGTGTTTTTGAGCACGGGCTGCGGCTTATTCGCGCAGGAGCCTGCACCTGCGCCACCTGCGGATGGGGAGAAGCCGCCGACGCAGGAGATCATCGTGCCGAACGAAACACCCGCGCCCCCTGCGGAGGATGCGGAGCAGACGGAAACACCGCAGGACGACACGCAGCCGAGCAAGCCGAGCGAAAAGCCGACGAGCCAGACCAAGCCCTTCTGGCAATCGGAAACATCGCTACATATCCAGAACCTATCCGCGGTTGCGGCGGCAGCGCAGCAGGATTATAAAATGACCGGGCAAAGGCGCTGCTGGATCAGCAAAAACGGCAAGCTCTACAGCTATAACGACGGCTATTACGTCACGCCTGCCCTATTGCAGAGCGAGGGCTATCTGGAGGCGGGAGTGGATACGGAGGGCTATGAGATTTTGCTGCTCAAGGGCGCGGATATTGCCAAATATGAGGGGGCAAGCGTTCCCGCGGACAGCATGGCGATCGGCGTTTTTGCGGCGGTCAAGCAGGACAGCAAATATCTGATCGCATCCCCCGCCGGAAAGGTGGGGCAGCTTTCGCAGGAGAGCTACACCAGCCTTCTGGCAAGCTATAACCAGAGCCATGGGATGGTCGGCAGATTGTCCTCCCGTTCTGCGGAATATGACCGCATTTTGAACTATATCTGCCTGTACGAAGGGAAGTTCGAGGACTTTTTCGTGCGAGAGGTCAGAAAGGATAATAAGTACGCGGTCGCAACCTTCTCCACAACGGCGGATACCTCTGCCATCAAGCAGTATATCCTGCAAAATGACAACGGCTTCTGGGAGGTTGTCTATCCCAATGTGCAGTTGGATGCGTATCCGATTTATGCGATCAATCGGCTTGTGCCGGATTTCAATGCGGAGCTTTTGCCGAGGTATAATCTGGCTTCCTGGCGCAGCTATGTCAAGGCGGAGCAGGGCGGCGCAGTTGCGGCGCTGTTCAGCATTCGGGCGATTTCCAGCCAGAGCGAGATCTGGTATCAATGCGCAACGGCGGAATGCGCGTATTTCCGCCTGACGGACGGCAGACGCTATGCGGCATATCTGGATGGGGATTCTTGGCGCGCGGAGCAGATGGAATCGGACGTTGCGGCGAAGAATTTCCTGATGCAGAAAACAGGGGTGGACTATGGTTTCCTGATTTTGGATGATTAAGGGAAGTGGATACGAATGACAAAGACGAATGTGATGCGGCTGCTGGAGGCGGCAGGGATTCCCTACCGCACGGCAGAATATGAATATGACGAGAACAACCTCTCCGGGCTGCATGCCGCAGAGCAGGTCGGCATTCCGGCGGAGCAGGTATTCAAAACATTGGTGACGCGCGGCGATAAGACGGGGATTCTGGTGTTCTGCATCCCCGTCAATATGGAGTTGGATCTGAAGAAGGCAGCAGCGGTATCCAAAAATAAGAAGGTCGAGATGACCCATATGAAGGAGCTGCTTGCGCTGACGGGCTATATCCGCGGCGGCTGCTCCCCGATCGGGATGAAGAAGAAATACCCGACCTTTATTGACGAAACCTGCATTCTTTTCGATGAGATCGCGGTCAGCGCAGGCATGCGCGGGGAACAGGTGATCCTTGCTCCACAGGCACTGGCGGCGTTTGTCGAGGCAACGGAAGCGGATATTACAAAGGAAATGGAATAAAAAAAGCCCTTGGGAGAAAATCCCAAGGGTTATTTTTTTGAAAGCGCATCAGGAAACCATTGCATGATCCGTCGCACGCACATCAGCGGCAAATTTCTTTCGCACTGCCTTTTCCCCAACATCCCTGAACCATTCGAAAATCAACTGTGTCATCGGTTTTCGTGAAAATTGGCAGAAATACAATTCATCGTGTTATGCAGCGGGATCGATCAGAGATTTTTGCGGTATGCCCGAAATCCGCACCCTACGGATTGCTGATTTTCAATACGCTGCTCGTTTCGGTTCGTGCGCCGTTTACGACGGCTGTGACCCGCAGATAAGTGCTCTGCCCCTGCCGCATGGAGATGCCGAAGCACTGCGGATGCCCCCAATACCAATAATTTTTCCCGGAAGTGCTGCTGGTCAATGTGGAGAAGGGTCCGTTTTCGTAGGGGGCGACCTCCACAAGGAAATATTCCGCGCCATAGATGGGCGACCAAGAGATATAGGCATAGCCATCCTCCATGCGATAACGCAGATTTTCCGGGGCATGCGGCCGGTAGACATAATTTGGCATCTCCGCAATGGGGATGGAGAGATTCTGCGGGATTTTCTCCACAAGCGCGATGGGGATGGAGAGATACTGCTCATTTCCCATTGCCGCAGAAATCCCGATCAGCTTGCCCTCCGCATTGAACAGACCGCCGCCGCTGCTGCCCTTGGCGATCTCTGCCGTGGTCGCAATCATGTCCTGATCGAAGCTGAGGATCTCGCCCGTGGTGATTTTATTCAGGTCACCGCCGGGAGAGCCGATTGCGGTCACCTTTTCCCCGACAGAGAGACTGTGAGAGCTTTCCGCAGGGGTCAGCCCATCCAAATTGATTTTCAGGAGAGCCAGATCCGCTTCGGGATTCAGCCCGACAACCGTAACCTCGTCGGAATAGATGCTGTTGTCATTCAGCATGATGACCGCCACAGAGGCGTTCTCGATGACATGGAAATTGGTGGCGATCAGTCCGTCCTCTGAGAGGATCACGCCGCTGCCCATGATCTTGTTCGTCTGAATCATAACAACGGAGTCCCGCAGGTCGCCTTCCTCCGTATCGACCTCGGCATGGATGGAGACGGTGCTGCTTGCTCCATCCCAAAGAACCTGTGCGCCGCTGTATTCCGCGAGGAAACGCAGGGGGACATATGTGCGTGCGCCGTAGATTTTTGCGGGCGCATCGATTTCGACCGCCTTGCCGTTGACGCTGACGATATTGCTGCCGAGCGGCAGGGTGATGCGCAGCCCGCCCTTTATGGCGGAAGCGGTTTGTGCGGTCTCATCCCAGCGGACGGTATAGCCGAGGGATTCCAGCACGCCGCGCATCGGCACCAGCACCCTGTCATTTTCAATCAGGGGAGCGGCATCCAATTCGATGGGCTTATCATTGATGAGGATGCGAATATCCTCCGCGAAAGCCATATTGAGAAAGCAGGGCAGCATGACAAGCAGCGTCAGCAGCCCGCCTTTGAGTGTTTTTTTCACAGCATCACAACCTTTCTATCAGAGCAGTATAGCATAAATTGCCTTTTTTCGCCAGTGTTCTTTTGCAAAGCGCGCTGGTATGTTTTGGGAGTATTTTCCGCAGACGATTTGTCGCGAAAGGTTTGCATTTTGCCGCATTTTATAGTATCCTGTGAGGACGGAGGGAGGATCAATATGTTTGAGAGAATTACGGAGGAAACCTTTGACGCGATTTTTCCGCTTCTGGAGGCATCTTTCCCCGTTACGGAGTTGCGCACAAAGGAGGATCAGCGGAGGCTCTTGCAGGAGGAGGGCTACCGCCTGTACGGCGTGCCGCAGGAAGGCGGCGGCTATGGCGCGGTCTTTGCGACATGGGAGATCGATGATTTTTTCTATATCGAGCATTTTGCGGTACGGGAGGAATATCGCAATCATGGCTACGGCGGGCATCTGCTGGAGGAGCTGCTGGCATGGAAGAACCGACCGATGGTGCTGGAGGTGGAGCTGCCGGAGGATGAGCTGACCCGTAGGCGCATCGGCTTTTATCAGCGGCACGGCTTGGTTTTCAACAGCTATCGCTATTTGCAGCCGCCCATGCGAATGGGACAGGATATGCTGCCCCTGCGCCTGATGACAAGACCTGCCGCGCTGGATGAGCCGACCTATCAGCGCTATCGAAGCAAAATTCACAGCATCGTCTATAAATATGAGGGTGAGAAAAAATGAAGTATTGTTTTGGCGTGGACATTGGGGGAACGAGCGTGAAAATCGGGCTGGTTTCCGAGAAGGGCGAGCTGCTTGCGCGCTGGGAGATCCCGACGAAGGCGGGCGGCGACCCAACGCCGCTTTTGCAGGATGTAAAAGCATCCTTGGAGCAATGCATGACGGAGCGCAGCCTTTTGCGGGTGGATATCCTCGGCATCGGCATGGCGGCTCCCGGTCCTGTGACGGCGGATGGCGTGCTGCATGGCTGCGTCAATATCGGCTGGGGAGATGTGGCTCTGGCGGCGATGGCGCAGGAGGTCATCGGCATCCGTCCGGTTTTGATCGGCAATGATGCCCGCGTGGCGACGCTGGGCGAAGCGATCTATGGCGCAGGTGAGGGCGCAAAAAGCATGCTGATGGTAACGCTGGGAACGGGCGTTGGCGGTGGCGTTGTGCTGGAGGGGCGCATTCTGACGGGCGAGAGCGGCGTTGCGGGCGAGATCGGGCATATGACCATTGACCCCTACGAAACGGAGAAATGCAACTGCGGCAAGCGCGGCTGTCTGGAGCAATATACCTCTGCGACGGGCATGGTGCGCGTGGCGGAGCGTTTCCTGCGGGCGCGGGAAGAGCCGTCTGTTCTGCGGGATCGGCCGCTTTCGGCAAAAACGCTCTGGGATGCGGCAAAGGCGGGCGATGCGTTGGCAAACGAAATTGTCGATTTTTCCTGTGACAGATTTGGCATGGCGCTGGCGAATGCGATGTATCTGGTGGATACGGAGCGAATCGTGCTGGGCGGCGGCGTCTGCGCGGCGGGGGAGTTTCTGCTGGAGCGGGTGCGCGCGGCGTATCGGCGGCAGGTGTTTGCACATAGCAGAAATAAGAGCTTTGCCCTCGCCAAGTTGGGCAATGATGCCGGCATACAGGGCGCGGCGGCACTGGTGCTGCATAGCGATTTGCCTAAAGAAAGGTGAAATCTGCATGGCATATTTGTGCATGATATGCAAAAATAAAAAAAGTGCAAAAAAATCGAAAGAAAAAAAGGAATGGACGAGCTTTTGCAGAATCTATAGAAGTAAGCGGGAGTATCCCCCGGTTTCTTGACGAAAAAAACAGCAAAGGTATATCACGGAAATAGATATAAAGGAGGAGATTGCAATGGTTAGAATTCTTGCAGGCGAAAAAGGGGAAGGCAAAACAAAGAGAATGATCGATATGGCAAACGCTGCCGGGAAGGAAGCAAAGGGCAGCATCATCTATGTGGACGATGACAACAGCCATATGTATGATTTGCATTACAGTGTGCGTTTCGTAGAGACACCTAAGTTCATTATGGGCGATCCGCTGGTATTCAGAGGGTTTATCTGTGGTATCCTTTCTCAGAACAGCGATATTGAAACGATCTACATCGACGGATTGAACCATATCATGGACAAAACAACAGATGAAGCATTCGTGTCCTTTATTCAGGAGTTGGATAAGACCTCCAAGGAAGCGGATATGGATATCGTCATGATCATCAGCCGCAAGGCGGATCTGATCCCCGCTGAGGTTCAGCCCTACCTGATTTAAGAAGACTGTCCATCTCTGGTGGACACTCTGATAGACTTACATAGATCGAAGCTGATAGGATGCCCTCGGCATCTGAACGATAGACGGAAACGGACAGGATCCCCGCCGATCTGCGCAGGGGTCTTGTCCTACGTCTATTTGTAATATTTCATGTGAGATGTGCCTGAGAAGGGGCTGTGCCCCAAAACCATCTCAATAATCAAAAAACAGGAGGTTTTTTTATGCAAAAAAATAGGAGGAACACAAGATTTTTGGTCACAACCGGGCTGACGGCGGCGGTTTATGCCGTGCTGACGCTGGCGATTGCGCCGTTGAGCTTCGGCATGGTGCAGATCCGCTTCTCGGAAATGCTGATGCTGCTTGCCTTTCTTGATAAGCGCTATGCGCCGGGGCTGGTTCTGGGCTGCCTGATTGCAAATTGCTTCAGCCCCTTCGGTCTGATGGACGTCGTGTTCGGGACGACCTGCACGGCGGCTGCGCTCTGGGGCATCACGCGGCACAGCAAGACGCTGTTTGGGGCGAGCCTATGGGCGGTGTTCTGCAACGCCTTTATCGGCATCGAGCTGTATTTGTTCGGCAGCCCGCTGCTGCTGAGCATGGCGCTGGTGGCGCTGGGTGAATTTCTGGCGGTATCCTGCGCGGGGTGCTGCGTGTTCCACCTGCTGATGAAGAATCAGCGGCTGATGGGCTATCTGCGCAGAGCGTGAGCGTTTTGGCGGGGAAGTTTCGCGAGGGGAGCGCTTTGTTTCCTTTGGAGAAATCGGCTCCCCTGCGGCGATTCGCGCCCGCCATCGAAAAAATTTTGAAAAGTTGTGAAAAAAAGTGTTGACATTTGCATTTTGCGTGCTATAATCAGCTTATCAAAAAGCAAAACCGATGATTAAGGAGAGTAGCCTTTCCGATCGGCTTACAGAGAGCTGTGGATGGTGGGATCACAGTAGCAGGAGGGAAGGGAGGCTCTGATTCATTCGCTGGTACGCATATCAGCGGTTGATTTTCCGTCATGTTTTACAAAAAGCCTCGGAAATACCACATCAGGTATTCCCTACGTTTTTTGTCTCACCTGACGAAAAATGCAACTCGCCGCTCTGCGCACCGGAATAAATCAGCGACTCCCTAGGTGAATGGGCTTATGAGGGCGGTCGAAAGCCGAAAGGTGAGTAGTGACCGACGGGGAGCGTACCCGTTATCCGGACGAGACTGTATGGCTGTACAGTGAAATGAGTGGATGCAGAGATATGCATCAATTTGGGTGGTACCGCAGGATATTTCAATCTTGTCCCATAGTAGTTGATACTAGGGGATGAGATTTTTTTTATTCCCGAAAATCGCGGCACACAAACAGCCGAAAAAATCGGATCAGAAAAAGAGAATCAAAAAGGAGAGGGTAACAATGAAGAAATTTATGGCAATGACAATGGCAATGGTTATGGCGGCGGCAGCACTGGCAGGCTGCGGCAACAGCAGCAGCGGCGGCAATGGCGGCGATACAGCGTCGATCCCCCTGATCGGCATCTCCCAGTATGGGCAGCATGGCTCTCTGGATAACTGCCGCGAGGGCTTCCTGCAGGGCTTGGCAGATGCAGGTCTGGTGGAAGGCGAGGACTTCAAGGTGGATTACCAGAATGCGGGCTTCGATGACAGCATCGCGATCCAGATTGCACAGAATTTTGCGGCAGAGGATGTTGCGCTGATGTGCGCGATTGCAACAAATTCTGCAACGGCTTGCTATGCGGCGGCTGAGGACAAAAATATTCCCGTTATCTTTACGGCGATCACAGACCCCGTACAGGCAAAGCTGGACAGCGGCAACATCACAGGTACGAGCGATAAGCTGCCCGTTGAGGCGCAGCTGCAGCTGATCCGCGAGATGCAGCCCGATGCAAAGACGATCGGTATTCTGTATACAACAAGCGAACCCAATTCCGTTTCCGCAGTAGCGGAATATCAGGAAAAGGCGGCGGATTACGGCTTTACGATCGAGGCACTTGGCGTGATGCAGCAGTCTGAGGTCGTACAGGCGGCAGATTCCCTGATTTCCAAGAATGTGGATTGCTTCACAAACCTGACGGACAACAACGTTGTCGGCGTACTGTCCTCCATTCTGGAGAAAACAAATGAAGCAGGTATCCCCGTTTATGGTAGCGAGATCGAGCAGGTAAAGCTGGGCTGCGTGGCATCTGCAGGCATCGAATATGTAAAGCTGGGCAGACAGACAGGCGAAATGGCGGCAAAAATCCTCAAGGGCGAAGCAACCGCAGAGGAAATGCCCTATGAAACCGTAACAGAATTTGACATCTACACAAATCCCGATGCAATGGCAGCGCTGAATATCACGGTTACACCCGAAAACGCAATCGATGTAACAGCTGCGGAATAAGCGGCGAACGAAAAGAGGTTTCCTTATGATGGATTTGGTCATCAGTACCTTGACGCAGGGCATGATTTATGCCCTGCTGTCCTATGGTATCTTTATCACATATAAAATATTGGATTTTCCCGACCTGACGGTGGACGGCAGCTTTCCTCTGGGCGCGGCGATTACGGCGGTGCTTCTGGTCGGCGGGGCGAACCCCTTTCTGGCGATGCTGGCGGCGATACTCGTCGGCGCACTGGCGGGTTTTGTGACGGGCTTTATTCATGTCCGGCTGGGGGTCAGAGATCTGCTGGCGGGCATTATCACCATGACGGCGCTGTTTTCCATCAATCTGCAGATTGCCGGCTCGAATCTGGCGATCGAACGCAGCATTGAAACAATTTTTTCTTCCGGTCCGATTATGGCTGTGATGAAGGATGCGCCGCTGATGTATCGCAAGTTTGTGGTGGCATTTTTGCTGGCGCTGATTTTCAAGCTGATCATGGATTGGTATCTGCGGACGAAAAGCGGCATGCTGCTGCGCGCCGTGGGCGATAACAGCACATTGGTTACGACGCTGGCGAAGGATAAGGGCGTTGTCAAGATTCTGGGGCTGGTGATTGCAAATGCGCTGGTTGCGCTTTCTGGCAGCGTCGTTTGCATGGAGCAGCGCGCCTTTTCCAGCACGATGGGTACGGGACAGATGATTTTCGGCTTGGCGGCGGTTATCATCGGTACGACGCTGTTCCGCAAGCTGAGCTTTGTGAAGGCGACGACGGCGGTTCTGGCGGGCAGTGTGTTCTATAAGGCATGTATTCAGGTGGCGATCAGCCTTGGTCTGCCTGCAAACCTGATGAAGCTGATTACGGCAGCGCTGTTTTTGGTCGTTCTGGTTCTGGGCAATCGGCAGAAGGGCGGTGCGGAGCATGCTTGAGTTGAAGCATATCAAAAAAATCTATAATCCCGGCTCGATTTCCGAAACCTGCCTGTTTGAGGATTTCAACCTGACGGTTGCGGACGGCGAATTTGTCTCCATCGTCGGCAGCAATGGCAGCGGCAAGACCTCCATGCTCAATATCATCTGCGGGAGCATCCCCATTCAGGGCGGCGAGGTGCAGATCGGCGGCACGGATATCGCAAAAATGAAGGATTTCCAGAGATACCGCACCATCGGGCGCGTGTATCAGGACCCTTCGGCGGGGACCTGCCCGAACATGACGATGCTGGAGAATATGTCCCTCGCGGACAACAAGGGCAAGCCCTTTGGCTTGGGGCGCGGCATCCATAAGGCGCGGGAGAGCTATTATAAGGAACAGCTTGCCATCCTCGGCTTGGGGCTGGAAAATAAGATGAACGTGAAGGTTGGGGCGCTCTCCGGCGGGCAGAGACAGGCGGCGGCGCTGATTATGGCAACGCTGACCCCCATCGAATTTCTGATTCTGGATGAGCATACCGCCGCGCTCGATCCAAAAACGGCGGATATTATCATGGAGCTGACCGATAAGGTCGTCAAGGAGAAGAAGCTGACGGCGATGATGGTGACGCACAATCTGCGTTATGCCGTAGAATATGGCACGCGGCTTCTGATGATGGATAAGGGCGGCATCGTGATGGATCAAAGCGGCGAGGAGAAGCAGCGCACGAAGGTGGATGATATTCTGGATGTGTTCACCTCCATCAGCATTGAGTGCGGGAACTAAGCGGTTTTTTGCGCGGCTTTGGAATGAATATGCATGGATTGGGTCGGAGAACGGTGGTTTTCCGACTCTTTTTTACTGTCGTTTTTCGGCGTATTTTTTTCCTGAAAAAAACAGAAAATCTATTGACACAATAGGAGTTGTGTGCTATGATAGCAGCAAG
>CAVGZD010000032.1:0-23081 GCA_963633805.1 Lachnospiraceae bacterium
TCCCCTTGACCCCGATAGCGCAGGAGCGTACGCTCCTGCGGAGGGTGCAAAATTGAAATAACATACAAAAACCGCTTGTAAATCGGGAAACGCATTCCCTTTCCACAAGCGGTTTTTTGCCAAAAATTTCGTTTTTGCCCTCGCAGGAGCATATGCTCCTGCGAGGGCGGGTTCCAAGGGGGTGACCCCCTTGGTGGGGGTATTAGGGGTGAATCCCCCAAGGTTTTAGCTCTTTTCCCGGCTCCGTGCCTCCAGCCGGTAGATCGGCATGCCCAGCGCGGAGAATTTCTCCTCGTACTCCGTCATGATGTTCCCCTCGTATTCGCTGTGATGCAGGTCAAGACTGATGTTCGATAGCCTCCAGTCCTCCGCACAAAACTCGTTCAGCGAAAACTCGAATAAACCGCGGTTATCCGTCTTGAAAAAGACCTCCGCCTGCCCGCCCATCATCCGATCGTACTCCCGCAGAAAGCCGCGGTAGGTCAGGCGGCGCTTGTAGGTGCGCTTCTTCGGCCAAGGGTCGCTGAAATTCAGATATAACCTCTGAAACTCACCGACCTCGAATAAATCCGACAGATTGTCGGCATTATCCCAGACGAACGCCAGATTCGGCAGCTCCCCTTCCACGCGCCGCGCCGCCATGGCAACCACCGTCTGCTGCCGCTCCACGCCAATAAAATTGATATCCGGATATGCCTCCGCATTTTTGCGGATAAAGCCGCCCTTCCCGCAGCCGATCTCCACATAAATCGGATGATCGTTGCCGAAATATTCTCTCCATTTCCCCCGCTTCTGTCCCGCATCATTGACAACAAAGAGGTTTTCCTGCAATTCCTGCTCCGCCCAAGGCTTTTTTCTGACTCTCATGGCTGATACTCCTTCTCGCAAAATTTCTGTAGAATATCTTACTATGAAAGTCCGAAAGTTTCAATTCTGTTTTTCCAAAAAACACAGCCAATAGCCCCAATCGGCATCCACCGCCCGAAATTCCCCGAAGCCAAACGCCCTGCCCTGCGCGGCGTCCTGCTCGCTGTAGCTGCCCGGAAGCCCCAGCCAAACGCCGTCCTCCCTCTCCTGCGCGATCAGATGATGATAGCGGCGGCAGGGCAGCAGGAAGAAGAACTCCTTCTGCCATCTAAGGGGGATTTGCGCCAGAAGCGTCAGCTCCTCCGGGGCGATGCACTTCCAATCCACGCCGTCCCCGAAGGGCTGCAAAATGCGCTTTGTCCCGAAGATGGAATCCGTCTGCTCCTGCGGCGTTTGTGTTTCCTGCGATATCTCTGCCTGTATCTCCTGCAATGCATCTGCCGGCATCTCCTGCGGTACCTCTGCCGCCGTTTCGTTCTGCGCTTCCTGCGATATTTCCTGCGATGCTTCCACCGCCGTTTCCTGCGATGTCTCCATCGCCTCCTGTGGCGGCTTCGCGCCGACCTGCCGAATCCGCTCTGTCTCCTGCGGCGATAATACGCCCGTTTCCTCCAATTCCGCAAGCTCCCGCCGAAAGCGAGCCAAAAGCCCGCGAAAGCTGCCGTGACAGCTCTCCTTCTGCCCCTCGGCAACGGCGGCGTTGGTATTTTGCGGCGCTGTAACCCGCAGGGGCGCGACTGCCTCCGCCGCCTGCAGGGTAATTTCCTCCGTCTGCTCCCGCGTATCCCTTTGCGGCGCGAAAATGGCGCGCCAATCCCGCTTCTCGCCGAAAAAGGCGGTCAGGGGCGCAGAATACCCGTTTTTGCCATATTCCGCCAGCACCAGAACCGTATGCAGATCCTCCGCCTGCTTGCCCTGCCCCATGGCATCGGGCGAAAAATCCCATTTCAGCTCTGCATGTCCCTCCTTCGCATCGGGCTGCAGACTGCCGCAGAAAATGCTTTCCTCCCCCGCCAGCACATAAACCTCATAGCCCCCACGTATGGGGCGCAGCCCCTGCACGCTTAGCTGCAGGCGACCCGTTCCGTTTTTCAGCTCCATTACGCAACTGCCCCAGGGCGGTCGCTTCGCCAGCGCATAGCCCGCCGTTTCCTGCCGCAGCATCAAAAAAACCTTGTCATATCTTCTGTGATACATTTCTTCCCCTCCGCTCTGTTCGTTCGGGGGCTGTCCCCCTGCGCAACCTGTTATCAGCCTATGCCATGCTGCGCAAAAAAAGAACTCCCCGCAAAAGGTGCGCCCGAATAAGAAAACATAAATTCTGAAATGCTGAAAGCTACGGCTGCTGTGTCAGATCCCCTTGACAGCCCGGTAGCGGACTTTCCTTCCGTTCATGACGAGTGAAAACCTGGCGGAACGCCGGGAAAACGAGGAATGGGAGGAAAGTATGAGCGGTTTTCGAGTGTCAACGAGAAAAACCCACATTTTTCAAAGGATGCCTGCGGGGATCTTCCTTGCATCCGCAGTCTTTCCGCTATTTCAGCTCTTATATGTTTTCTTATCGGGACACACCTAAGGATATGGACAGCGCGGCACAGGCTATAGTATACTTTCCTCAAGAACAGCCGCGCAGGCAGGAGGTGCTTTATGGAAATCGAACGCAAATTTTTGACAAAGGCAATCCCCTTTGATATCACGAAATATCCCTTTTTGCAGCTCACACAGGCGTATGTCTCCACCTCGCCGACCATCCGCATCCGCCGGAGCAACGAGGATTACATCCTGACGGTGAAGGGCAAGGGGCAGCTGGCACGGGAGGAATTTGAGCTGCCCCTGACGCAGACGGAATACGAAGCCCTGCTGCAAAAATGCGAGGGCGTGCCCGTCGTGAAGAAACGCTATCTCCTCCCGCTGGAGCAGGGCTTGACCGCCGAGGTGGATATTTACGAGGGCGCATTGGCTGGGCTGATGACGACCGAGGTGGAATTTCCCTCGATCGAGGCGGCAGAGGCATTCCGCGCGCCCGCGTGGTTCGGCGAGGACGTCAGCCGCGACCCCGCGTATAAAAACACTTCTCTTTCCCTACGCGGTCTGCCGACGAAAGGGCTTTGATCGCAAAAGGGGAAATTTTGACACGAAATATGGAACAAAACAAAAACGGCAGCGTCCAAGGAAGTGTCCGGACGCGAACAGCGGCGGATCGCTTTCTGCCGCGCGAGAGGAAAAGGAGGATTCACATGAAAAAACACATCGCTTTTTGTATGCTTGCCACACTGCTGACATTCTCTCTGCTGACAGGCTGCGCCCAAAAGCCGACGGGGGACGGCACGGACGAACAGGCAAGCACCAAACCCGTCATCAGCTTTGAGGGGATCGTTGCGGATGTAACGGATGGCGTGGTGACACTGGAAAACGGGCAGAAAATCCAAATCACGGAGGACACCGCATTCGGCGGCGATCCCGATACGCAAAACGAGGTCAGCAGTGATATTCAGCCCGGCAATTTTATTCAGGGCTACACGGCGGATGACGCCGATGCGGAGCAGGTGACGGCGGGCAATATCTGGACGAATGAAGCTGCCGCATACGATGAGGAAACGCTCTCCAAGCCCGTCATCAATTTTGAGGGCAAAGTTGCCGCAGTGAAGGATGGCATGGTTGTTCTGGAGGACGGCAAGGAAATCCGCATTACGGCGGATACCGTTTTCGGCGACCCCCATACGCAAGACGAGGTCAGCAGCGATATTCAGCCCGGCAATTATATTCAGGGCTACTCCAGAGATGCGCTGGATGATGCGCAGCGCACTGCCAGCCATATCTGGACGAATACGCCTGCAGAGTAGGCATTCGTGTGCGTCCCTTTCGAGGTATCCGCTGAATGATGGGAGGATGGTTAGAGCCTTTCTGAAGCGCTTTTACGAGAGATATCGGCTGCATTTTGCGGAGGATCTGCCCCAAAAAAGAGGAAGACATAGCAACGCTGTGTAGACCGATTGCGGGGCGGATCATACACAAAATGGAGCTTGCAGATCGCGAGAATGACGTTTCGGAAAGGCTCCGCCTTCCCCATCTCGTATTATCCTAACCGGGGCATATTGCACAAAAAGCTCGAAGAAATATCATTGAGGAAGGAGCATGGCATGAAAAAGAGAATACTTTTAGGATTGCTGGCGGCGGGTCTGCTGGCATTCCCCGGAACGGCTTCGGCGGCGGGGGATGGGCTGTTTTTGCCTGTCGCAGAGACAGATGCGCCGCTCCCTCTGGTCTTGCCCTTTGTGCTGGATCTGGGCGTAAATGAATGCCTGTCCTTTGTGCGCGACTTCGCCGCAGAACAGACGGAGAAGGCTGGGGTGGAAAAGGTCGCAGAAAGCCTCGCGCCGCCGGAGGAAAGGAATTTTTATGCTATGCCCGGTGATGATATCACAGCTGACTCGGAAGAAATCATAAACGACCTGTCTGCATATATCATAAAAGGTCACGTGCTCGGCAGCCAAAATGTTGTACTATCTTACGATAATTATACGTTGACAGATTTCGAAGTTACAACAGTATACAAGGGGAATGGAATCTCTCCCGGAGATATCGTTCAGATCAAAGAGCCATACCATACGGAAACCTACACGGACGGATGGGTGACGATCTATCGGAGAAACAATTATACGGAGTCTATTGTTGGAGAATCGTATGTTTTTTACCTTAATCAGGATAAAGATGGGACATATTGGCCTTCGTACACGTCCCTTTCAAGGTATCCGCTGAATGATGAGATTACGGTCACATTCCCCGGCTCGTATAATCCTAACTACACGGAGGAAAACTACAACAAGCTGCGCAAAGCGGTCTTGGAAAAATACCATTGAGGAAGGAATGGATCGACATGCATTTGGAACGGATCACGGATGCGGCGCATCCCATGTATCAGGCAGCGCTGCGGCTGTGCGCCGACAACTCCCCCGCATGAACAGCGACGGCTTCGCGTAAAGCAGCATGAAAACATGGGGGAGTCGCTTGATGCGATTTCTGAGATTTGCTTGACAGAAAAGCAGCGTTTTGCTAATATAATAAAAAAGGATTGCCGCTCGTGGAAAGGCGGTCAGTCCGGAAAATCGGTGTATGACCGTCTAACTTTTGTTAGGCGGTCGAGTTTTACTTCTTGTTCTGCAGCAAGGAAATAACCCCAATGATTACCAGGCAGAAGGTAAATAAAGCTTCATATGTAACCATAAGTATCACCTCCCTCAAAGGAAGTGACCAACCGTAAAAGGTTCGCCCGGATAAGAAAACATGAATCCTGAAATGCCGAAAAGCGCAGCTACAGTGTCAACCTCCCTTGACAGCCTAAGTCAAAGGATGCCTACGGGAGGTTTCCTTGCATCTGCGCCTTTCTGCTATTTCAGCTCTTTCACGTTTTCTCACCGGGACACACCTTAACGGCAATCCTTTGCCGCGCATGGCGGCTTTTTCATTTTACCACAGCTTTCCAATTCCGACAAGCCACTCCCGCCCCTCCGCCAAAACCTCCCTCGCAATACAATCCTGCAATTTCCCTTTACGGAATCGAGCCGAATGTGGTATACTGGGCAGTAAGGATTTCTTTTGGATCGAGGTGCGGCATGAGGGGATATTTCATTTCCGTGGAGGGCGGCGACGGCAGCGGCAAATCCACACAAATCAAGAGAATAGAAGCCTATCTGCGGGCGAAGGGGCTGGAGGTCGTCCTGACGAGAGAGCCGGGCGGCACGCCCATCGCCGAGAAGATTCGCGCACTGATCCTCGACCCCGCCAACGGCGCACTGACCGCGCGGGCGGAAATGCTGCTTTATGCGGCGGCGCGTGCGCAGCATGTGGAGGAAAAAATACTGCCCGCCCTAGCGGAGGGCAAAACCGTGCTGTGCGACCGCTTCGTTGATTCGAGCATCGCCTATCAGGGCTACGGCAGAGGGCTGGGGAAGGCTGTGGCAGAGGTCAATGCCATCGCCACGGGCGGCAAAGCCCCCGATCTGACGATCTTCCTCGACATCAGCCCCGCTGCGGGCATGGCGCGAAAGCGTCAGCAGGACGGGCATGCGCTCGACCGCTTGGAGCAGGAAAGCCTTGCCTTTCATAAGCGGGTCTACGAGGGCTATCTGCGCCTTGCCGCGAAAAATCCGACGCGCATCGCCAAAATCGATGCGACCAAGCCCGTGGACACCGTTTTTGCCGAAATCCAAAGCTATTTAGACCGATTGCTGGGAGGGATATTATGAAGCTGATTATCGCAATCATTCAGGATGACGACGCGGGAGATGTAATCTCCGCATTAAATAACGCAAGCTTTCAGGTAACGAGACTATCGACAAAGGGCGGCTTTCTGCGCAGCGGCAACACAACGATACTGACCGGCGTGGAGGATGTGAGGGTAGATGAGGCGCTCAAGCTGATTGAAAAAAACAGCAAGGTGCGCACGCAATATGCAACGCTCCCCTCCTCCAGCGCGGCGATGCACGGCTTTTTGCTCGCGCCCATTGAGGTAAAGGTAGGCGGGGCAACGGTGTTCGTGCTGGATGTAGAGCAGTTCCATAAATATTAACTTCCCCCGTCGGGGCGTTTCTGAAAAATGCTTTTTGCGATCTATGTATTGCTTTGCGGGACAGATCATACGCAAAATGGAATGGTTTGTGCATGAACGCGGGAATGATTTTTCAGAAAGCCGCCCGAACGGGGCAAACGGAAAGGAGCAGCAGTGTTGTATACCTTTCAGGAAATTTGGGGAAATGCCCTGCAAACAGAGCATTTGAAACGGGCGGCGATGAGCGGCAAGATTTCCCATGCCTATCTTTTTCTGGGCGGCGCGGGCGCGGGCAAGCGGCTTTTTGCCAACACCTTCGCCAAGGCGCTGCAATGTGAGCAGGCGGCGAAAAATCCGGCGGCGATCCCCTGCGGGCATTGCAAAAGCTGCCGCGCATTCGATGCCGCCAATCACCCGGATGTGATTTACATCCGCAGCGAGAAAAAGACCCTCGGCGTGGACGAAATCCGCGAGCAGCTGATAGAGACCGTCGATCTGAAGCCCTATCAATATGACCGAAAAATCTATATCATCGAAAAGGCGGACAGCCTTACCCCACAGGCGCAAAATGCCCTGCTCAAAACGCTGGAGGAGCCGCCCGCCTATGCGGTTTTTCTGCTTTTGGCGGAACGCGCGGAGGCTTTTTTGCCGACCATACTCTCCCGCGTGGTGATGCTCAAGCTGCACCCGCTTTCGGAGGATGACATTATGAAATATCTGATGCAGCGGGCGGGGCTTTCCGAGGAGGAGAGCCGCATTTATGCCGCCTATGCGCAGGGGCGCATCGGACAGGCGCTGGAGCTGATCGGGGACGAGGGCTTCCGCGCGATGCGCCGGGAGATTCTGGAAAAGCTGGCAGCGCTACCCTCCGCAGCGGAGGGCGAGGTCTATCTCTGGGCGAAGGACTGGGAGGTCTACAAAAACGATCTGCGCTTTTTGGATATCATCGAGCTGTGGTATCGCGACCTTCTGACGGCGAAATGCCTGCGGGAGGAACGCTATCTCATCCAGCACGATCAGAAGGACGCCATTTTCCGCTGCGCGACAGAGCCTGCGGAAATTCTGGCGCAAAAGGCGACCGCCGTGCGCCGCGCAAGGCAGCGGCTGGCGCAGAACGCAAATTTTCGGCTGACCCTCGAGGTCATGCTGATGGAATGTAAGGAGACGAAGCAATGACAGAAGTGGTAGGAATACGATTTAAGAAGGCGGGAAAGATGTATTATTTCGACCCCGCCGGGCTGAAATTTGCCAAGGAGGACGGCGCGATCGTGGAGACGGCGCGGGGCATGGAATATGGCGTTGTGACCAAGGAAAACAGCTTCGTGCCCGATGAGAGCATCGTGCCGCCGCTCAAGCAGGTGCTGCGCAAGGCAACGCCGGAGGATGACCGGACGGTGGAGAATAACCGCAAAAAGGAAAAGGATGCTTTTCGCGTCTGCTTAGAGAAGATCGCGCATCTGGGGCTGGATATGAAGCTGGTGGATGTCGAGATGACCTTCGATCATAACAAGCTGATTTTCTATTTCACCTCGGACGGGCGGGTGGATTTCCGCGAGCTGGTAAAGGAGCTGGCGGCGGTATTCCGTATGCGCATCGAGCTGAGACAGATCGGTGTGCGCGATGAGGCGAAAATGCTTAACGGCATCGGCATCTGCGGCAGAGGGCTTTGCTGCGCCACCTTTTTGGGCGACTTTCAGCCCGTATCGATCAAGATGGCGAAGGAGCAGAATCTCTCCCTCAATCCGACCAAGATCAGCGGCATCTGCGGCAGGCTGATGTGCTGCTTGAAATATGAGGAAGAGGTTTATGAGGAGCTGAACCGCAAGCTGCCCCGCGTGGGCGATACCATCTCCACGCCAGACGGCACGGGCGAGATTTTATCGACAAACGTGCTGATGCAGCAGGTCAAGGCGGCGGTACGCAAGGCGGAAAACGACCCGCCGACCATCGGCTTTTATCATGTAGACGAGATCAAGCTGCTGCGCTCCAAGAAAAAACGCAAGCAGCCCGCCGCGGAGGAAGCGAAGAGCTATGAGAACTGATATCCCGATCCATCCGCATGAACGGCTGGACGATCTGCATCTGGACGGCTGCCATATCATACAGGACCCCAAGCGCTTTTGCTTTGGCGTGGATGCCGTGATCCTCAGCGGCTTTGCCCGCGTGAAAAAGGGCGAGCGGGTGCTGGATCTGGGCACGGGGACGGGCATCCTCCCCATCCTGCTGGCGGCAAAGACCGAGGGCAGCCATTTCACCGGTCTGGAGATCCAGAGCGAAAGCGTGGAGATGGCGCGACGCAGCGTTGCATGGAATGAAATGGAGGAAAGGGTCACCATCGCGGAGGGCGATATCTGCCGCGCGGCGGAGCAGTTCGGCGGCTCCTCCTTCGATGTTGTCACCTCCAACCCGCCCTATATGAACGACGGCGGCGGGCTGGTGAACAGCTTCGCGCCCAAGGCGATTGCGCGGCATGAGATTTTGTGTACACTGGAGGATGTGGTCGCGGCGGCGGCGAAGATTCTGCGCCCGAACGGCAGGTTTTACCTCATCCATCGCCCCCACCGCCTGACGGATATCCTCACCGCACTGCGACAGTATAAATTGGAACCGAAACGCATCCGCTTCGTGCATCCCTATGTCGATCAGCCGCCGACGATGGTGCTGGTCGAAGCCATTCGGGACGCAAAGCCCATGGTGAAGGTGGATGCGCCGCTGGTGATCTATCGTGCGCCGCAGAAATATACCGAGGAAATTTTTGAAATCTACTATAGAAAGGGACAGGCGTAATGGAAGACCGAGTGTCCGGAACCTTATATCTCTGCGCGACCCCCATCGGCAATCTGGAGGATATCACCCTGCGCGTGCTGCGGCTGCTGCGGGAGGTGGATGTGATCGCGGCGGAGGATACCCGCAATACACTTAAGCTGCTGAATCATTTTGAAATTCAAACCCCCATGACCAGCTATCATGAGCATAATAAGCAGACGAAGGGACCGATCCTTGTGGAGCGGCTCCTGGCGGGCGAGAGCATCGCGCTGGTGACGGATGCGGGCATGCCCGGCATTTCCGACCCCGGCGCGGATCTGCTGCGGCTGTGCCGGGAGGCCGGCGTGGCAGTGACGGTTGCCCCCGGCGCATCCGCCGCGGTGACGGCGCTCGTCCTAAGCAGCATGGATACCCGCCGATTCGTCTTCGAGGGCTTTCTGCCGCCGGAGAAAAAGGAGCGACGCGCCATCCTCGCCGCATTGGAAAAGGAGCATCGCAGCATGATCTTCTACGAAGCCCCCCATCGCCTGACGGATACGCTGGCAGAGCTTGCCGCCCTGTTCGGCGAGGAGCGCCCGCTGGCAGTCGTGCGGGAGCTGACAAAAAAATTCGAGGAGGTTCGCCGGGACAGCATCGGCGGGCATCTGCAATATTTTACGGATCACCCGCCCAAGGGGGAATTTGTGCTGATCTGCGAGGGGCTCTCGCTCAGGGCACAGCGGCAGGAGCAGCAGGAGGGCTGGGAAAGCATCCCCCTTTCGGAGCATATCGCGCGCTATCTCGCCGAAGGCATGAGCGAGAAGGACGCCATGAAGCAGGCCGCAAAGGATCGGGGCGTCTCCAAAAGAGAAATTTATCAGGCTTGGAAGCTAAGGAGTGAGGATGAATGAAGCTGTTTGATAATTTGCTTGCCCTCTCTTGGCAGGATGTTTTTCTGGCTGCCTGCGTTGCCTATGTGGTAACTTTCATCATCCGCAGCATCGGGTGCGCACGGGAAAGGCTCGACGGGCAGGAGGAGCAGGAGAAAACCTATGTGGTGCAGTCTCTGAACGTGGCGGAGGTATACGAACGCTGCAAGGAACTCTTCCCCATCGAGAGCATGGAATTTCACGGGCAGCAGTTCCAAAGAGGCATGAAAATCCGCATAACGACGCTGCAGAAAAACGTCATTGAAGGGGAGCTGATCGGGATGAACCATGTGAATCTGGTCTGCATCCGCACCGCCAATAAAATCATCGCCCACCAGCTGGAGAAGATCGCAGATGTCAGCAAGGCGGAATGAGCTACGGAATTTACCCTTGACGCAGGCGCAGATGATCTGCTATAATGCGAAAACAAATGAAAAAAGCGAGAAAAACGACAATAAACGTCAACCTGTCCATTGTCCGGCGGACACGGTGCTGTTTATTGTCTTTTTTTTCGGGAAAAATTTTTAGAACGTTTCTGAAAGCTGCTTTTGCGTTTGATGCTGCAGCTGCCCCAAAGGAGGGAGCGCGGCACGCGATGCAGACCGATCACGGGGGAATCCGATGCAAAATGGGCTGGATCCTTCCTGACCACAAGGCTTTTCAGAAAGACCCCTGAAAGGAGAAAATCACAATGCCTGAAACAAAACTGGAAGCCGTTATTTTTACGCTCATCACCGCCTTTATGATGGTCTACTGCATGACGCTCTACAACATGGCGCTTGCGGGGAGCTTCACCAACGAGACGTTTTGGCTTGCTCTGCGGGGGATGTGGCGAGAGTTCGTCCCGATCACCCTCTGCGCGTATTTTATATCCAGCAGGATCGCGAAAAGGCTGGCGTTTCGCGTGGTGCAGTTCGGCGACAGACCGATCTTGGTCATCCTCTGCATACAGCTTTTCACCGTGGTATCGCAGGTCGGCTTTGCGAGCATTCTGGGGGTGCAGCTTGGCTATGGCTTCGACCGCAATTTCCTGCCGCATTACCTGATGACCTATTGCCGGAATTTCCAGATGGCGCTGCCGCTGCAGCTGCTTTTGGTCGGGCCGATTGCGCGGTTTCTCTTCCGCTGCATTTTCCTGCGGCGCGAGCGGAGCAAGACCTTCGGGGAGATACAGGAGATGGAGGAGGAGATCTTGGAAAAGACGGTGTGAGGGCTAAGACCTTGGGGGCTTTGCCCCCAACGCCCCCACAAAACCTTGAGGGCTCTGCCCTCAAACACCCGCCAAGGGGCTTGCCCCTTGGAACCCATTTGGCAAACACATTACATGCGTTTGCAGGGACAAATTTGAGAAAAATAGAAAAACCGCTTGTGAGTTGGGATTCGCAATTTCCCTTTCACAAGCGGTCTTTTCTTGCCAAAATACTTCATTTTCCCACGCAGGAGCGTATGCTCCTGCTTATTGGGTTCCAAGGGAGGAACTCCCTTGGCAGGGGTATTGGGGGCAGAGCCCCCAAGGTCTTATCTTTACTCCTTCCCATTCCAGCAGTAAGTGCAGACCTTCTCGCGCGGCAGACCGATCGCCTCCAAAAGCCCGTCCAAGGATTGATAGCCAAGGGAGGTGAAGCCCAGCTTCTCGCAAATGCGCTTGAGCATGCATTGTCCGCGCTCCGTGGACGCATCCGCATATTCCTCCAAGTGCGCATCCCCCGCGAGCCCCTCTAATTCGTGTACGATCCTCCGCGCCAGCAGGTCATTCTCGCTGCCCTTGCTCGTGAAATTCAGGAACTTGCAGCTGTACATGATGGGCGGACATGCCGAACGCATATGTACCTCCTTCGCATGGGAATGGAAGAGGAAATCGACCGTCTCCTGCAGCTGCGTTCCGCGCACGATGGAGTCATCCACAAACAGCAGCTTCTTCCCCTCGATCAGCTCCGGCACGGGAATCTGCTTCATCTTCGCCACGCGGTTGCGCACCTTCTGGTTCGCAGGCATGAAGGAACGCGGCCAAGTCGGCGTATATTTTACGAAGGGGCGCGCATAGGTCCTGCCGCATTCGCCCGCATAGCCCATCGCGTGCGGCACGCCCGAATCCGGAATACCCGCAACATAATCCACATCGGGCAGCGTGCCGTTTGCAGCCTCGTCCCGCGCCATGATCGCGCCGTTTCTGTAGCGCATCACCTCAACATTGATGCCCTCATAATTGGAATTGGGATAGCCGTAATAGCTCCAGAGGAAGGCGCAGACCTTCATCTCCTCCCCCGCCGGCTGCAGGGTCTGATAGCCCTCCGACGTGATTTTTACGATTTCGCCGGGACCAAGCTCGTATTCATTCTCATAGCCCAGCTTCTGATAGGCGAAGGACTCGAAGGAGACGGCATAGCCCGCTTCATCGCGCCCGATCAGCACGGGCAGCCGCCCCAGCTTATCCCGCGCGGCATAGATCTCGTCATCCTCCGTGAGGATCAGCAGCGTCACAGAGCCCTGTATCATCTCCTGCGCATAGCGGATGCCGCTGACCAGATCGCCCTTCTGATTGATGAGACAAGCGATCAGCTCCGTCTCGTTGACCTTGCCCGTTGAGCGGGACATGAATTGGTGTCCTTTGTCGAATTCCTTTTGCAAAAGTGCTTCGGCGTTATTGATCGCGCCGATGGTCGTGATGGCGTATGTGCCGAGATTGGAGCGAACCAAAAGGGGCTGAGGGTCCGTATCGCTGATGCAGCCGATGCCCGCGCAGCAGCCCTCAAATTCCAGAAGATCGTTTTCAAATTTCGTACGGAAGGGAGTGTTTTCAATATTGTGGATCTCACGCTGGAAGCCATTTTGCTTGCTGTGCAGCGCCATCCCGCCTTTTTTTGTGCCCAGATGAGAATGATAGTCCACGCCGAAGAAAATATCCAGTACGCAGTCCTGCTTGCTTGTTACACCGAAAAAGCCGCCCATGTTGGTTCCTCCTTATGCTGTTCGCGTCGCGTATCGTAGTGATAGCTTTATTCTAAAGCAAAAAAAGAGGGAATACAATAGCCAACCGCCTGCGGAGGTGGCGAAAAAGGCGAGGGAAATGGGGATTTTTTCGGCAAATTGTCGAAAGAGGGGGCTTGGAGTGCCTGATATGAGCGCATTCCGATCCATTCCTGCCGCAATATGCGGTGCGCGAGGCGGCGGCGCAGGGGCGCGTAAAGATACTGCCGATGCAGGGCGAAAAGCAGCTGCAGTCCGTGCAGATCGTGCTGCATGAGAGCAAGGTGATTCTGCCGCAGGTCGCAGGCTGGATCGAGCAGTGTCGGCATGTGCTGGAAAAAGTCGCCACAAAGCCGAAGGAGACGAAGTAAAATTTTCTCTTGCCTTTTGCGCCAAAAGGCTTATAATAGAGAAATGCAGATACAGAGTAGGAAGCTGTGCGTGAAGTGTCCCTTGGACGGGGAGTTGCCAAGGGGACGAAAAGAGTTTTTCTTGCGATACAGCCTCCGCATCCCGCTGTATGTCAGATCCATCTTTGGGAGCGCAGCCGATCGGCAAGCCAATCGATCTTTGCCGCAGGATGGCACGAGATTTTATTGCAGGCAAAAACGCCGCCGCAATAAAGGACGAGCCATAGGACGGTAAAAATTGCTTGAGCTGCTGTCGCATCGGGCGGTATGTATTTGCAGCCAAAAAAGCGTCTCAAGGAGGGATTTTTTTATGAAAGAAAACAAATTTTCTACACAGCAGCTGGTTCTGATGGCATTTCTGATCGCCATTCATGTGATCCTGTCACGTTTCCTGTCCATCGCCGCATGGAATCTGAAAATCGGATTCGCCTTTGTGCCCGTGGTGCTTGCGGCGATTTATCTGGGACCGGTGCAGGCAGCGCTTGTGGGCGCACTGGGGGATTTTGTGGGGGCGATTTTGTTCCCCATCGGCGCATATTTCCCCGGCTTTACGCTGACCGCCTTTCTCGTCGGGCTGACCTACGGCATTTTCCTGCATAAAAAGCAGAGCTTCGGACGGATTCTGGGCGCGGTCGTGCTGACGGAGCTTATCGGCTCGCTGCTGCTCAATACGCTCTGGATTTCCGTGCTGTACGGTTCGCCCTTCCTGCCCCTTCTGGCGACAAGAGCCTTTCAGGCGGGCGTTATGGCAATCGCGGAGACGGCAGTCATCACCTGCCTGACGAGCATCCGCCTACGGGTGCGGCATACATAATGGATTGCCGGTAGGGTGTATGCCCCTGCGGGGGACGGGATAAGACCGCCAAACCCCTAAGACCTAAGACCTTGAGGGCGCTGCCCTCAAGCACCCGCCAAGACCTTGGGGGCTTCACCCCCAACACCCCCACAAGGGGCATCTGGTCAAAGCATCCTCCCTGCGGGAGGACGGCTTCGCCGCCGCCTTGTCTTGGCGGTGCACACACCCCTTGACCCCGTTAGGGCAAACGCATATACATGCGTTTGCAAATGCAAAATTGAATTGAACTAGAAAAACCGCTTGTGAATCGGAAAATGTAGTTCCCCTTTCACAAGCGGTAATTTTTGCCAAAATATTCTGTTTTTGTTTCCGCAGAAGCGTATGCTTCTGCGCTAACGGGGTGCAGGGGACGAGTCCCCTGCCGGGGCAGTGGGGCAGAGCCCCACGGTCTTGCAGGGGTGTTGGGGACGGAGTCCCCAAGGTCTTGAGCAAAGTCCCCAAGGTCTTAATCCCCCAGCCTCATGCATGCTCCCCGATCACAAACATGTTCATCTTCTTGAGTGCGCGCACATCCTCCTTGGAGATGATCAGCTCCGCCTTCAGGTCGGCATCCTCCTCCAAGATCCGCGGCGAAAGCACAAACTTGAAGCACGCAGGCAAGATCGGCTGCGTAGAAAGCCCGCAGCATAGCCCCGCCGTCCGCCCGTTGTGATGGAAGGAATTGATCGCGCATAAAAACGCCCGCTCTACCTTGTTGCTCTGGTTCTCAAAATTGAAATTCAGCACCGTGTCATAGCGCCGCATCGTGCCGTGATACAGCATACTGCATTGATAGCGATCCGAAAAATCCCGCACACCCAGATACATCACGGCATCCCAGACGCCATTCTCCCCGCCGCCCCCGATCTCGATCACGCTGCGGTTGATGCGGTTGCGTCTGCCGTCGTAAAAGTACATATAATAGGTATCTCTGCCCCCCTCGGTGCTGCCGCCCGTATCCTCCGTCGGCTCTGCCGCAGGCGGACGATAATCCAGCAGCTGATTGATGGAAACGCCCAGCTTCTGTGCAATCAGAAATAAAGTCTCGATATCAATGGATATATCGCCGTTTTCATATTTCGAAACAGTCGCCTTGCTTTTTTCGATCAGCCCCGCAAAGGCTTCGATCGTCAGCCCCTTCATTTTGCGATACAGCCGTATCCGCTGCCCGACATGCATACTGATCTCTTTCATTGCGCTCCCCCCATCCGTACCATTCTTATCGAGTTTCATTATAATCAATAAATTTTCAAAATTCAACCAAAAGTACATATATTTTTCATATAGATATGCGAAAAATACCCATAACGGCATAAAACACGCCCAAAATACAATTTTTTTCACATAATCCAAACTTTTTTCCGCTCTTGTGCGTCTATCATACAGAAAGCGAAAATCTTTCAAGCTGACCGGAAAGCAACAAGGAGGTACCTACCCATGCAGGACATGTATGACTGCACCGTGCAATATATCACAGAAAATCAAAACAGGCTTTATCGCCTGGCATACAGCTATCTGCGGGAGGAACAGGCGGCGCTGGATGTGCTGCAAAACGCCATCTGCCGTGCGCTGGAGGGCTGCTTCGGGCTGAAAAATCCCGCCGCGCTCCGGACATGGTTTTATCGCATCCTCGTCAATGAAGCCCGGCAATATCTGCGCAGGCAGAAGCGCGAGGTGCCGCTTGAGGAGGAGCAGACCGAGAGCTTAGTCTATCACGAGCCTGCATTCGATGCGAACAGGCGTGCCTACGAAGCCGTGATGCAGCTACAAGAGCCGATGAAAACCGTCGTGATGCTCCGATATTACGAGGATCTGACGCTCAAGCAGATCGCGGAGATCACCGATACCCCGCTCAGTACCGTCAAAACGCGCCTATATGCCGCGCTGAAGAGGCTGAAACTGATTTTGAAGGAGGATGAAACATGAATCCCGAAACCGGAAAGAAAAGCTACGAATCCATCGAAATCCCCAAAAACCTGAGTGAAACAGTCGATCGGACGATCGCATCCAAAAGCAAGGAGGACTTGAAAATGAAATACGAAAATAGCGAAGCAAGGAAGCATACGGAAAACCCACAGCATCATGCATGGAAGGGCTGCGTGGCGGCGGCAGCCGTCATTCTGGTGGCAGGCACGATCGGGTTGAATGCCAACCCCTCCTTTGCGGAGAATATGAGCAAGGTGCCTGTTGTGGGCGGACTGGCGCAGGTGCTGACCTTCCGCTCCGCAAACGGCAGCGAGGGCGATGTGAAGCTGAATGTGAACGTGCCTGTCGTGATGAGCATAGACGGCAAGGAGCTGCCCGCGAAGGTCAACGCGCGCATCCAGCAGCTGACGGCGAATTATGAGGCGCAGGCGAAGGAGGAAATGGCGGAATACCACGACGCCTTCTTTGCGACGGGCGGCACGGAGGAGGAATGGGCTGAGCGCAGCATGAATCTCTACATCGACTATGAGGTGAAATATTTCAAGGGGGACATTCTCTCGCTGGAGGTGACGACGGCGAAGGGCTGGGTTTCCGCGGATGAGGAGCGCAGCTATTACAACCTTGACCTGCGGACGGACAAGAAGCTGACTCTGGAGGACATTCTGGGCGAGGATTATATTGCCATCTGCAACGAGAACATCATATCGCAGATCAAGGAGCGGATGGCGGAGGATGAGAACGCGCTATTCTTCGGCTATGGCGAGAGCGACGATGAGATTGATGCGCTGGGCAAGTTTGAAACAATCGATGCCGACACGCCATTCTATTTGAATGCGGACGGCGATGTTGTCATCTCCTTCCCGGAATATTCCATCGCGCCGGGGTACATGGGGATTCAGGAATTTGTGATTTAAGGCTGTGAAGACCTTGGGGGCTTCACCCCCAACACCCCCACAAGGGGCATTATGCCCCTTGACCCCGTTATAGCAAACGCATTGCATGCGTTTGCGGGGGAAAATTGAAATGAAATACAAAACCGCCTGTGAGTCGGGATATGCAATTCCCCTTTCACAAGCGGTATTTTTTGCCAAAATAGTCCTTTTTGTTTCCCGCAGGAGCGTATGCTCCTGCACAAACGGGGTCAAGGGGGCGCGCCCCCTTGCAGGGTGTGGGACGGCGTCCCACGGTCTTAGGTCTTCGCCCTTCGCCCTTACTCCTTGATATCCAGCCCGGCGATGCGCGCCATATCCAGTATGGATTGCTTGGAGACCTTCTTGCCGCGGTAATCGATCAGATCCTCCATGCTGCCCGTGAAGATGTCCGCAGGCTCGTATTTCTTGAGGATGATCATGTTGTCCTCCACAAAAATCTCCAGAGAATCCTTGATCTCGATCTCCATGTTGCGGCGCAGCTCCATGGGCAGAACAACCCTTCCCAATTCATCTGCTTTTCTAACAATTCCGGTTGATTTCATCTCTTTTCCCCCTTGATCGCCTGCGTCTGTCCCGTCGATCGGCGGCGCAAAAACGCCCAAACAGCAGAGGCTTTCTTTGCAAATATAAGAATCTTAACTAAATCTCAACACACCTTCTCCCATTTTTCAACACAAATCACACAAATTAGATGAATTTCCCTTTTTATAATAGGATTTTGGCGATTTCCGGCGCATTTCGGCAGGTGCGCTATCGGGTATGCCGCCCTTGACGAACAGGTCCCCCCACTCCATCGGGAGAATCCCCTGCCCTGCAGGCAGGATTTTTTCATGGCGGGCGAGGCTGATTCATACACTGAAAGGAAGGGGGCGAGGCTATGCTCAATGGCATTTGGGGATTTTTTGTGATCGGCGGGATATTGGTCGGGGCGTTTCTGGGGCGCATGGATGCGGTCACGGCAGCGGTCATCAATGGCGGCAAAAGCGCGATGGAGCTGGCGTTTACCATGGCGGGCGTGGTAGCGGTCTGGTCGGGCGTGCTGAAAATCGCGGAGCGGGCAGGTCTGATCGATGCGCTTGCGGAAAAAATGATGCCGATGATGGATTTTCTCTTTCCGACCGTCCCCCGCGATCATCCCGCAAGGCAATACATAGCGGCGAACTTTGCCGCAAATTTCCTCGGGCTTGGCTGGGCGGCAACGCCTGCCGGGCTGCTGGCGATGCAGGAGCTGCAAAAGCTGAATCGGGATAAGGGCACGGCAAGCCCTGCGATGTGCATGTTTCTGACGATCAATATGTCTTCCCTGCAGCTGGTGACGGTCAATATCCTTGCCTATCGTGCGCAGTATGGCTCGGCAGACCCTGCAGAGATTGTGGGGCTTGGCATCGTCGCAACCATTTTGACGACCATCATCGGCGTTGCGGCGGCAAAATGGATGGAAGGGAGGGCGTGATATGAATTTTCTGCTGCTGCTTTCGGATTTTATCATCCCCGTGACGGTGCTGTTTATCGTGGTTTTCGGCAGCCTGAAGCGAGTGCAGATTTATGAGGTCTTTCTGGAGGGGGCGAAGGAGGGGCTGAAAACGGTCGTGGATATTCTGCCGACCTTGATCGGGCTGGTGATGGCGGTGGAGGTGATGCGGGCGGGCGGTCTGCTCGCGCTGCTGACCGAGTGCATGCGTCCTTTGGCGGAGCGCATTCATTTTCCCGTGGAGCTTGCGCCGCTGAGTCTGGTGCGGCTGGTATCCTCCTCCGCGGCAACCGGTCTTCTGACCGACCTTTTCGCCACCTATGGTCCCGATTCCTTTCTGGGGCGGGCGGCATCCGTCATGATGAGCTGCACGGAAACGGTGCTCTATACCATGAGTCTGTATTTCCTCTCCATCGGCGTGCGCAAAACGCGCTATACCCTGCCCTGTACGCTGCTGGCGAATTTTGTCGGCATCTATGTCGCCGTGTGGCTGACACGGCTGGTGTTCGGCGGGGGTTAATTGTTGCAGGAATTTGACCGATGTATTATAATAGAGAGCATATGAGGAAAAACCGTACAAAGGAAAGCGTTAGGAGAAAAAACCTATGAAAAAGTGCATTGGTATGCTGCTCAGCCTGCTGCTGCTTTCTGCCTGCGGGCAGGGCGAGCAGCCGCAATTTGAGCTGACGGCGGCAGAGCAGGAGAGCTATACGCAGCTCATTGATGCGGCTATGGAGGAATTTTACTGGGAATATGACAGGGTGAGCCTGCATTTCGGTCTTGCGATCATCCCGGAGGAGTCGGAGCGGCTTTTTGAAGCGGCGGAAGCGTGCGAATATGATCTGCGGAGCAAGGCGGGGCAGGAGGCTGTGCTGGCGGAGGCGGCATTGCTCCATTATAACGGCGATGCGGCGGGCACGCTGCAATGCTATCTGATGGATGGGCAGATCGTGGGCGCGGTCTATCTGGGCGGCTACGACAATGCCTGCTACAGCCTGAAGGAGCGCAATCCCTTCCTTTCGGACGGCAATTTTGCGGCATATGAGACATGGACGGGCATACCTCAGAGCTTCCGCGAGGGGCGCGGCGAATTTTCGGCGGAGGGCATTTATTCCATCGGGAAGGACGCGAACGGCAATCTGCTTCTGGCGTCCATCCGGGACGGACGCGCGGAAATCTACCGCTATGCCAACGGTCTGAGCCGCTATCGCAATTTTTCCTATGGCGCGGGTCTGGAAGCGACCTCGGCAGTATTCCTGACAGGGGAGGATGCGCGGCTTGCGGTTCTCATCTCCAGCATCACGGAAAATGGGGACGGCGAGGGCGAGACAAGCTATTCCCGCGCGGAGAAGATCGTGCTTTATGATGAGCGGCTGAACCGCGCCGGCGAGATCCCGCTGGAAGGTGAGTTCTGCACGGCGCTGGGCGCGGAAAATAATCGGCTGTATCTTTTCACGGAGAAAAGCATGGATGTTTATGAGCCTGTAGAAAACGGCTGGGCGCAGACCTCAAGCAAAAAGCTCCGGCATCAGGTGACGCAGCTGCATATCACGGATCTGGACGGAGACGGCGTGAAGGAATATCTCATGACGGACGGCATGGATCTGTATTTGTACCGCAATACGGGCGGCAGCTTCCGCATGCTTTGGAGCACGCATCTCGGCGTGGAGAATTTCTATGGACCGCTTTGGAGCGGCGACCTCAACGGGGACGGCGTGAAGGAAATCTACGCCTGCGACGTGACGGGAACGACCATCCGCTACATCCTGACAGAAAAGGGCTTGCAGACGGAAAATGAGGACATCGACTACGGGCAGTGCATCTATCCCTGCGATTTTGACGGCGACGGCAGGGAGGATTATTGGTTTGTGACGGACAACATCGACCGCAGAGGGCGGCTGTATCTGGCAACGGCGGAGGAGGAACAATGACAGAGGACGAGCGATATATGACGGAGGCGCTTGCCGAAGCGGAAAAGGCGCTGGCGGCGGGCGAGGTGCCGATCGGGGCTGTGATGGTGCGCGGGGGCGAGATCATCGCCAGAGGGCATAATCTGCGCAATACGGACAAAAATCCCCTGCGCCATGCGGAGATCAGCGTGATCGATGCGGCGGCGGGCATCGTTGGCGATTGGCGGCTGGAGGACTGCGTGCTGTATGTAACAGTGGAGCCTTGCCCGATGTGCGCCGGGGCGATCGTGCAGGCGCGCATCCCGAAGGTGGTTTTCGGCACGAGAAACAGCAAGGCGGGCTGTGCGGGGTCCGTGCTGGATGTACTCAATGAGCCGAAGCTGAATCATCAGGTTGAGGTCGAGGAGGGCATTTTGCAGCCGCAGTGCAGCGAGATCATGAAGCGATTTTTTAGGCGATTTCGCAAAAATGTCTCTGCGGAACGGACGGACGGGAAACAGGACTGATGTACGCAATCTTGTACGATTGGGATGGCGGGAAACGCATTTCTTGTGATAAAACCAAGATTTTACATTGCGTTTGTGCGGGATTTCCAAGGTTAGTATAAAATTTTTGTCACCTACGAAATCCAAAAAAGAAATCCCGGAAAATCAACCTTTCTCAAGCCCATGGCAGGATGAAAGGCTGGAATTTCAGGCGAAAAACACAACAAAATAGGGCAATTTCAAAACAGCTTTGTCACTTGACTAAAAACTCGTGAAAAAGCTGTTTTTTATTGCCGGAAAATGGGAGGTATTGCTATGGAGATGCGCGAACCCGCGGCAGCCGGGGAGCAAAACATTATGGTAAGGCTGTCTCCGGCAGCTTGCGAAATACTGCTTGCAAGATGCGGCATATACGGTCTGACGATCAACGAAGCGTTGAGAGACATTCTCTTGGACTGGCTGGGTGTCGCGGATCACACTGGCAGCAGCGAGAGAAATTTTGCCGGGGAATCACTGCTCCGGCATCTGCTGGAGCATGGCTATGACCCGGAGGAATACTTGGACATTCTGCGCAGCATTGCAGAAGCGCAGGAAGAGAGGGCATATCTGAAAGGGCATTTTGAGGGGATAGGTGAGGAATTACAGGATATTGATTTGGACATTGATGCATGGGAGGAAGTTTTGCAAAGCATGAGAAAGGGGTGGAAGAAGAAAAGGCGCAGCATGGAGGAGGAAATCGACATTCTCAGGCAATGGGTACAGGCAAGGGAAGATTTCGTCAATTCCGGCAGAACAGTAAAAATCAAAGGAAGCAGAAAAGAAACGGGATACAAAATTGCAAGGAGGTTTGGAGTGTGAAAAGTGTTTTGGAACGAATGGAAGAAATAGATGCAAAGCGCAAAATGGCAGACTTCCAAGTGAAAATGCAGCAGGATTATGAGTTCAAAAAGAATTACGCCTACCTTCGGGCATGGGAATTTTACAACCAGTAGCGGACTTTCCACTCGTTTATGACGAGCGTAAACCTAGCCGAAGGCTGGGCGAGCGAGGAGTGAGGGGAAAGTACTAGCGGTTTTCGAGCGAAGGCGAGAAAAACTTACATAAATGTGCGCCGCGCGGGGGCTGAACTGCCACGTTTCGGTCGGCGGTCTGGACAGCATTACACTGTTCCTATTCCTGCGCAGCATCGGCATACACGTTCCCGGCATCAGCGTATCCCACATTGAGGACAAGAGCATCCAGCGGGTGCATAAGGAGATGGGCATTGAGCAGTTGCAGCCATTGCAAAGGGAAGATGGCAGCTATTGGAACAAGGCTGAAATCATCAGGGAGCTGGGCTTTCCTGTGTTATCCAAGGAGATTGCGGCAAAAATCGAGGTACTGCAAAATCCCACGGAGAAGAACAAAACTGTGCGTCATGCGATTATCACGGGCGAAACGGGAGCTTACGGCGGCTACCAGAAAAATTCCCGCATGAAGCTGTCAAAAAAGTGGTTGGAGAAATTCGGCGGCTACGAGAATGAAACGGAAGGCGTGAGCTACAAAGTGCCGGATTTCAAGGTGTCGGCGAAATGCTGCTACTACCTCAAAGAAAAGCCCTGTGATGATTGGGCGAAGAAGCACAACAGCGCACCTTATCTGGGATTGATGGCATCCGAGGGCGGCAGGAGAGCAAAAGCATTGAAAATGCATGGCTGCAACTACTTTGGCAAGACAACGATTCGATCTGCGCCCTTCGCGATTTTCAGCAGACAGGACATTTTGCAGTTGGCATTAGAGCTGAATGTACCAGTGCCGGAGATTTACGGCACAATTGAGCAGAAGGAGGACGGCACTCTCTACACCACCAAGGCGCAGAGGACGGGCTGTTCCATGTGCGGCTTTGGGATTCATCTGGAAAAGCGTCCGCATCGCTTTGATCTGCTGCGGGAGCGAAATGAAAAGGAGTGGAGGTTTTGGATAGAGGGCTGTGGCGGCTTGCAGGGCGCATACGTCAATCGGGTAATGCGCGGGTAGATTTCAAAAAAGGAATGGGCAGCAAGCGAGGATTTCTTTA
>CAVGZD010000033.1:0-23016 GCA_963633805.1 Lachnospiraceae bacterium
ATAGAGCAACGGCCTTCTAAGCCGTGGGTCGGGGGTTCGAATCCCTCCTGGTTCATTTTTTCTAAATCGACTCCCGTTGGCAAAACGGATGCGCACAATGCGGAAGATTGACAAGCTGTGCGCAATGTTGTTGGGTCGGATTCAAATGAAGAAAGGCTTTTTGCTCCGTAAATCTTTGTGATACAATGGTTTACGGAGTTTTGCGTAAGCAGATCCTGTTTTTGTGAAATAGGATCGTATGGGCGGATATGGCGAAATTGGCAGACGCGCCGGATTTAGGTTCCGGTGGGGTGACCCGTGCAGGTTCGAGTCCTGTTATCCGCAGAGAGAAAGTCCCGGTCGGCTAGGTTCGCCGCATCGGGGCTTTTTTATTTTGTGCAAAGCAAATTTCATATCCGCTATGCATGCCCTTGTCCATTGAAGGTATCATATAAGAATCAACTCTAAATGATAAACATTATTTCATTCGGGATAGAATTTTTTATCAAATTATTTTATTTTCCCGGCATGAAACAAACAGAAAAAATTAAGAATTTTTAAGAATATTTGTATAATTTTATGGTATAAAAGTTGCAAAAAAGCAAAAAGATAGCTTGCACACAAATAGATAGGACACAAATCAATTCGAAAAAACCTTAGAAAAAAGTGAATTTTATCTATGTCAAAAAATGTATGACTGTTTTTTAACAAAAACGCAAAATCAGGCATGGGAAATGGCTATATTTGGAAAAGGGAAGTGAATATTGACAATATTTCTTAAATAATTTATTATGTACCTCAAGGTATGTTTGAGAATAGATACATACCGAATGTTTTTCGCCAAGCCCTGCCCGACAAGTGGTCTTTGGCGAAAAAGCCTTTGTTTGATGCAAACGATCGATACAAACAAAAGGTCGAACGATTGCATCGGCAGCGGCGGGAGGATGCGTTCTCGGAACACATTGTTATATGCTTAACAATATAATTCTGACGAATGCGCCGCCTATGCTCCGTGCAATTTGTTCAAAAAAGCAGCAAGAGAGGTGATGAAGATGGCTTATGAGATCCTGAAAAGTATTGTAGAGACAGAGACGCGCGCCGAGGAGCGCAAGCAGCAGGCAACCGAAGAGGTGCGGCAGATGAAGGCTGATGCGCTCAAGGAGCAGGATGCGCTGCTGGAGCAGACCAAGCGCGAGGGTCGCGAGGGCTTGCAGGCGGCTGTGGAGGCGGCGATTGCGGACAGCAAGGAGGCTACTGAGCAGATCCTGCGCGAAGCGAAGCAGAACTGTTCTACGATCAGGGAGCAGGCAGCCCGAAAAAAGGAGGACGCCGTAGAGGCGATCATCAGAAAGGTCGTGGGAACATATGGCAGTTGTTGAGATGCGAAAACTCTCTGTCATCGGCTTGAATAACAGCCGCGCCCCTTTCGTTTCGGAGCTGATGCATCTGGGTGTTGTAGAGCTCAATTCCAAGGCCGATATGGTCGATGATGAGCAGTGGATGCCTGACATTTTCCGAACAAGCAACAGCATTGACGTTTCGTTTCTGGAATCGGAAATTTCCCGCGTTGCGACTGCCTTGGAGGCGATCGGAAAATATGACACGGCGAAAAAGCCTTTGTTCCCGACCAGAGAGGTTTTGGGACGCAAGAGCTTTGCGGAGCATGTGGATCAATCCCGCCTGAAAATGGAGCGGGATGCGGATACCGCTTTCTATGCCTACAAGGGCATTGCGGACAGCCAGAGCGAGATCAATCGCCTGCGTGCGGTGATCACGGGGCTGCGGCCTTGGGAGAGCCTGGATATTCCGCTTGAGATGCATGAGACGGGATATGTCGACGTTATCCTGGGGACGGCGAGCGCAAAGACGGATACGGCAAAGCTGGCTGCGGCGGCGCAGGAGCAGGCAGCAAGCGCGATCGTGCAGGAGGTCAGCAAGGATAAGCAGCAGAAATATTATGCGATGATCTGTCTGAAGGAGGAGAAGGAGCAGGCTCTGGAGGCGATGCATCCCTTCGGCTTTACGACAGTGAACCTTGCGGACGAGGGCACGGCGCAGGAAGCGATTTCCCGTTATGAAAAGCAGATCAAGGATGCGGAGGCACAGATTGCGGCGCATGAGAAGACATTGACGGAGCTTGCGCCCGCGCGCAAGGATATTGAATATTTTTATGACGAATTAGTCATGCATCGGGATCGTGCGAAGATCGTCGGCAATATGCTGACGACCGATATGGTGTTCTACTTCGACGGCTGGATGCCCAAACGGGCGCAGGACGAGGTAGAGGAGCTTCTGAAGAGATATGAATTTTATTACGAAATACAGGAGCCGGCAGAGGAGGACGACCCTCCCGTGCTTTTGAGCAATAATGGCTTGGTGACGCCGTTTGAGGCGGTTACGGGAATGTACAGTCTGCCCGGCAAGGGCGATATTGACCCGACAGCGATTTTAGCACCGTTCTATTTCATTTTCTTCGGGCTGATGCTTTCCGATGCGGCGTATGGCTTGATTTTGACGACGCTGTGCGCGATCGTCCTCAAGAAGTATAAATTGGAAGGAACGACCTACCGCATGATGAAAATGTTCATGCTCTGCGGTATTTCCACATTCATGTGGGGCGCATTGTTCGGCGGCTGGTTCGGCAATTTCTTCACGGTGGCGGCGGATACCTTCTTCGGGAAGGAATTTACGATCAAGCCCCTTTGGTTTGACCCTTTGAGCGAACCCATGCGGCTTTTGATCGTATCGCTGATACTGGGTGCGATCCATCTGTTTGTCGGCATGGGCGTGCAGGCGTATATGGACATCAAGGACGGGCGTCCGCTGGATGCGCTCTTTGATATCGGTTTGTGGTACGCACTGCTGATCGGCATCGTGCTGTTTGCTCTGGGCGGCAGCATCGCGCCTGCAATGACCGGGGTCGGCAAGGTTTTGGCGATCGTCGGTGCGGTCGGCATATTGCTGACGGGCGGCAGAGCGAAAAAGGGTATTTTCGGGAAGCTGACGGGCGGCTTGGGCAGCCTTTACGGCATTACAAGCTACCTTTCCGACGTGCTTTCCTATTCCAGACTGCTGGCGCTGGGCTTGGCGACGGGCGTAGTTGCGCAGGTATTCAATACGCTGGGCTCTCTGGCGGGCGGCGGCGTTGCGGGCTGCATCCTGCTGCTGGTGGTTTGGGTATTCGGTACGATCTTCAATCTGGCGATCAATGCGCTGGGCGCGTTCGTACATTCCTGCAGATTGCAGTACGTTGAATTTTTCGGCAAATTCTATACGGGCGGCGGGAGACCGTTTACGCCATTTGAAAGAAAAACGAAATATATCAAGATTATCAAGGAGGGTAATGACAATGAGTGAATTATTAAGCGGTGAATTTTTAGCATTAACTGGTGCGGCTCTGGCATCCCTGTTTGCAGGGATCGGCAGCGCGAAGGGTGTTGGCATTGCCGGTGAGGCGGCTGCCGGCGTTGTATCCGAGGATCCCAATAAGTTCGGTCAGGTTCTGCTGCTGCAGGCTCTGCCCGGCACACAGGGTATCTACGGTCTGCTGATTGCGTTTATCGTTATGGTAAAGGTTGGCCTTCTGGGCGGCGATGGCATGGTTGATCTGACAGTGACACAGGGTGCGGCAATCTTTGCAGCCTGCCTGCCGATCGCATTTGTTGGTCTGCTCTCCGGTATCGCGCAGGGCAAGGCGGCAGCAGCGGGCGTTATGCTGGTAGGCAAAAGACCCAGCGAGCTGGCAAAGGGCATGCTGTTTGCGGCGATGGTAGAGACATATGCCGTTCTGGCACTTTTGGTTTCCTTCCTGATGCTCAACAGCATCCAGCTGTAATCCTGAAGAAGAAAAGGAGGAGTCACTCCTATGAATGATGGTAAAATAATTATTGATAAAATCCTTGCGGACGCCGATGCGGCGGCACAGGCAATTCTGGACAAGGGCAAGCAGGAGGCAGACGCGATCCGCAAGGCAGCGGCAGACCGCGCGGCAAAGGAAGCGGACATCTACGACAGACAGGCGCAGACGGAAGCGGAAAAGGCGGCGGCAAAGGAGATCTCCGGTGCGCAGATGCAAGCTAAGAAGATGATACTGGAGACGAAGCAGGAGATCCTGGCGGATGTGATCGCGGAGGCGGAGCAGAGACTGCTCTCCCTGCCCGATGCGGAATATGCCAAGGTCATCGGCGGGATGCTGGACGGTCTGGACAAGAGCCTCGGCACGGAGATCATCGTGGCGAAAAAGGATGCGGCGCGTCTGGCGGATGTGATCGCAGAGAAGGGCTTTATGCTCAGCGAGCAGAACGGCGAGCTCAGCGGCGGCTTTATCGTAAGAAACGGCAGTATTGAGTATAACTATTCCTTCGCATCCATTATTGCGGTGGAAAAAGAAGAGATCCAGCAGGCAGCAGCAAAAATTTTGTTCTAAGGAGGGGTAGAAAATGGCAAAAGAAAGAATTTACCCTTTCGCCGTGGCGAGCGTTCGCTCTATGGAAAACAGGCTGCTGACCAAGCAGAAGCTGATGCAGATGGCAGAGGCCAAAACTGCGGAGGAAGCGTTGAAAATACTTGCGGACAGCGATTACGGCAAGACGCAGGTGAAGGATGCGCGCGATTTTGAGCAGATGATCCAGAGCAATCTGGAGGAGGCCTATCAGGGGGTTGGCAAGCTGATTCCTGCCGAAACCTTTATGAATATTTTTCGCTTCAAGAACGATTATCATAACATCAAGGTGCTGATCAAGGAGGAAATCTCCAAGACCAGCGGCAAGAAATATCTGCTGCGCGGCGGCACGATCCCGCTGGAGGAGCTGCGGAAAAATTTCCGTGAGCGAAATTACATGGAGCTGCCGGATATCGATGCGAAGGCTGTGGAGGAAGCGATTGCGCAGTTCGCAAAGACCAGAAACGGCGCATATATCGACAGCATTCTGGATAAGGCATGCTTCGGCACGATGCGCAGAGTCGCAGATCAATCCGGCATCGCGTATATTTCCAAATATGTGACGAAGCTGGCGGATGTGACCAATCTGAAAACCCTGCTGCGTATTTCCGTCTGCAACAGGACGGAGGAGGATCTGCTGCAGAATATCGTGCCCGGCGGCGAGCTGAGCGCGGAAACGCTGACGCGTGCGCTGCGCAATGATGATCTGCTGACCGTGCTGCGGGAGACATCCTATGCAAACCTCTGCGTGGGCAATATGGAGCAGGGCTTTACGGCATTTGAAAAGGCTTGCGACGATTATCTGATGGAATATGTGAAGGAAGCGCGCTATAAGACATTGACGCCCGAACCGGTCGCCGCGTATATTCTGGCGAAGGAAAACGAGGCGAAATGTGTGCGGATCATCATGACCTGCAAGCTACGGGATATTGATCCGGAGATTATCAAGGAAAGGGTGAGAGAAGCATATGTCTAAGGTTGGGATTGTTGGCGACAAGGACAGCATCATGGGCTTTCTTGCTCTAGGGATTGATATTTTTCCCGCTTATTCCGCAGATGAGATCAAAAAGGTGATCCATCAGCTGGCAGAGAAGGAATACGCGATCATCTATATCACGGAGGAAGCCAGCCTGAAGGCGAAGGAAAGCATTGCGAAATACAAGGATATGGAGCTGCCCGCGATCATCGTGATCCCCGGTATTGGCGGGAGCATGGGTCTGGGCATGAATGAGGTGCGCGAATCGGCAAAGAGAGCGATCGGCGCGGATATATTGTTTGGCGAATAAAAAATAATTGAGTGAATTGATTTTAATGATTGTAGGTGAATGAAGATATGACAACAGGCACCATCGTAAAGGTATCCGGTCCGTTGGTCGTTGCGGAGGGCATGAGAAACGCCAATATGTTTGACGTTGTTCGCGTATCCGAAAAGCATCTGATCGGCGAGATCATTGAAATGCACGGAGACAGAGCCTCCATTCAGGTTTACGAGGAAACGGCAGGTCTTGGCCCCGGCGAGGAGGTTGTTTCCGTTGGTATGCCTATGAGCGTAGAGCTTGGACCCGGTCTGATCTCCACGATTTATGACGGTATTCAGCGTCCGCTGGAGGCGCTCTTTGCTGCCAGCGGCACAAATATCCACAGAGGGGTCGAGGTTCCCTCTCTGGATCGCGAGAAAAAATGGAAATTTGAGCCGACCAGACAGCCCGGCGATGCGGTTGCAGCGGGCGATATTATCGGCGTGGTTCAGGAAACGGCGGTTGTGGAATGTAAAATCATGGTTCCCTACGGCGTAAAGGGCGTGATCAAGGAGATTTTCCTTGGCGACTTTACGGTAGAGGAGGTTGTTTGCATTGTCACAAATGATAAGGGCGAGGACGTCAACATCACCATGATGCAGAAATGGCCCGTTCGCCGCCAAAGACCTTACAAGGAGAAGCAGTCCCCCAATGCGCCCCTGATCACAGGTCAGCGCGTAATCGACACCTTCTTCCCGATCACAAAGGGCGGCGTTGCGGCAATTCCCGGTCCCTTCGGCTCCGGTAAAACGGTTACGCAGCATCAGCTAGCAAAATGGGCGGATGCGGATATCGTTGTATACATTGGCTGCGGCGAGCGCGGCAATGAGATGACGGACGTACTGAACGAGTTCCCTGAGCTGAAGGATCCCCGCACGGGCGAATCCCTGATGCAGAGAACGGTTCTGATCGCGAATACCTCCGATATGCCCGTAGCGGCGCGCGAGGCTTCCATTTATACAGGTATCACCATTGCGGAATTTTTCCGCGATATGGGCTACAGCGTTGCGCTGATGGCGGACTCCACCTCCCGCTGGGCAGAGGCTCTGCGTGAGATGTCCGGTCGTCTGGAGGAGATGCCCGGTGAGGAAGGCTATCCCGCGTACCTTGGCTCTCGTCTGGCGCAGTTCTATGAACGTGCAGGGCGCGTGGTCTGCTTGGGCGATGACGGCAGAACCGGCACGCTGACGGCGATCGGCGCGGTATCCCCTCCGGGCGGTGATATTTCTGAGCCTGTCTCGCAGGCAACATTGCGTATCGTGAAGGTATTCTGGGGCTTGGATGCATCGCTGGCGTATAAGCGTCACTTCCCCGCGATCAACTGGCTGACAAGCTACTCCCTGTATCAGGATAAGGTTGACACTTGGATCAACGAGAATGTAGAGGGAGATTTCTCCGAGCATAGAACAGAGGCAATGCGCCTTTTGCAGACAGAAGCAGAGCTGAATGAGATCGTACAGCTGGTCGGCGTGGATGCGCTGAGCCACAGCGACAGACTGATTCTGGAGACGGCGCGTTCCATCCGTGAGGACTTCCTGCATCAGAACTCCTTCCATGAGGTGGATACCTATACCTCCCTGCACAAGCAGTATCGCATGCTGAAGCTGATCCTGACCTTCTATCAGGAGGCGGGCGAGGCGATCAAGCAGGGCGTTTCCATCCAGAAGATCACAAAAATGGCTGTCATCGAGCACATCGGCCGTGCAAAATATGTTGAGGAAGTTAACGTAGATAAGCGTTACGATGAGATCGAGGCGGACATCAAGAAAGAAATTGCAGAACTCATCCGGAAGGGGGCAGAGGAATTATGATCAAGGAATATCGTTCCATTCAGGAAGTAGCCGGCCCTCTGATGGTTGTTTCCGGTGTAGAAGGCGTAACCTATGATGAGCTGGGCGAGATCGAGCTTGCCGATGGCGAAATCAGAAAATGCAAGGTGCTTGAGGTAAACGGCGATACGGCGCTGGTACAGCTTTTCGAGAGCGCAACGGGTATCAACCTGGCGGAAAGCAAGGTTCGTTTCCTCGGCAAGAGCTTGGATTTCGGCGTATCGCCTGACATTCTGGGGCGCGTTTTCGACGGCATGGGCAATCCCATTGACGGCGGTCCCGCTATCATCCCGGAAAAGAGATTGGATATCAACGGCGCACCCATCAACCCCGCGGCAAGAATTTACCCCGCGGAGTTCATCCAGACGGGTGTATCTGCGATCGATGGTCTGAATACGCTGGTTCGTGGGCAGAAGCTGCCGATTTTCTCCGCTTCCGGTCTGCCGCATGCAGATCTGGCGGTACAGATTGCAAGACAGGCGAAGGTACGCGGCACGGATTCCAAATTCGCCGTTGTATTTGCCGCTGTCGGCATCACCTTCGAGGACGCGGAGTTCTTTATCAATGACTTTAAGCAGACGGGCGCAATCGACCGTTCCGTCGTGTTCATCAATCTGGCGAACGACCCCGCCGTTGAGCGTATCTGTACGCCGAAAATGGCGCTGACCGCTGCGGAATATCTGGCATTTGAGCAGGATATGCATGTTCTGGTTATCCTGACGGATATTACGAACTATGCAGAGGCGTTGCGTGAGGTTTCTGCGGCGAAGAAGGAGGTTCCCGGTCGTCGTGGTTATCCCGGCTATCTGTATACCGACCTTGCGACCATGTACGAACGCGCAGGTCGTATGAAGGGGCATGAAGGCTCGATCACGATGATCCCCATTCTGACCATGCCCGAGGAAGATAAGACCCATCCTATCCCCGACCTGACGGGATATATTACAGAGGGTCAGATCATCCTGAGTCGTGAGCTGGACAAAAAGGGCGTTAAGCCGCCCATCAACGTTCTGCCATCGCTGTCCCGTCTGAAGGATAAGGGTATCGGCAAGGGCAAGACCAGAGAGGATCACGCGGATACCATGAACCAGCTTTTTGCGGCATATTCCCGCGGGAAGGATGCGAAGGAGCTGATGGCGATCTTGGGCGAATCTGCGCTGTCCGAGGTTGACCTGCTCTACGCAAAATTTGCGGATGAATTCGAGAAAACCTATGTATCTCAGGGCTTCAAGACAGACAGGACCATCGAGCAGACGCTGGAGACAGGCTGGAGCCTGCTGCGCATGCTGCCCAGAAGCGAATTGAAGCGTATCCGTGACGAATATCTGGATAAATATATGAACAGCGGGGAGTGATGAAGCTTGGCTAGATTGAATGTCAACCCGACCCGTATGGAAATGACCCGCTTGAAGGGGCAGCTCAAAACCGCGACAAGAGGGCATAAGCTCCTGAAGGATAAGCTGGATGAGCTGATGAAGCAGTTTATGGAGATCGTCCGCGAAAATAAACGCTTGCGCGAGGAAGCGGAAACGGCGCTGAATCAGGCGTATCAGAATTTCATCATCGCAAGAGCTGTGCTGAGCGAAGCGAGCCTTGGCGCGGCGCTGATGATCCCGCAGCAGTCTGTGTCCGTAAAGATCACGAATCGAAACATCATGAGCGTAAATGTGCCCGTTTTTGATTTCCAGAAGGAGGAAGCGAACGGCAATATCTATCCCTATGGGATGGCGTTTACCTCCGGTGAGCTGGATAGCGCGATGCTGTCCTTCTCTGCGGCGATGGAACCCCTGCTGCGGCTGGCGGAAAGCGAAAAAACCGCACAGCTTCTGGCGCAGGAGATCGAACGTACCCGCCGCCGTGTAAATGCGCTTGAAAATGTCATGATTCCAAACTATCAGGAGACAATTAAGTATATTGCCATGAAGCTGGAAGAAAATGAGAGGGCGAATACCACTCGATTGATGAAAGTCAAGGACATGGTTGCGAAGAAAGCAATCGAGGAGAAACGTAAGCAGGACAAGGCTTTGCAGGACAGAGACTCTTGTGTGAGCTGATTTTCTACCGAGGTTTATGCAGCAGGCTCCGCTTGGGAAAATCCTTCTTTTGTGAGAATTTCTTTCTTAAGCGAGGCTGCGGGCGGCAGTCCAAACAGGGAAACGGTAGTTTTCCTGCTTGAATGCGCCTTGCAGAATAGATTGAACAAAAAAACAGTGGTGAATCCCGTAAAAAGGGGTTTGTCACTGTTTTTTCTTGTATCAAAGACAGCGGGAAAAGGAAGGAGAGCATTGCCAAGATTTATGTGCGGAAATAGTAGCGGACTCCCACAGAATCCCACCCTAAAAAGCCGGCAGGGAGGCTTTGGAGGATTTTAGGCAGTCCAAGACAGATTTTTACACGCCCTTTCACCAAGAACAAAACAGAAAAACCGCTTATGGCGCGTCCAAATAAGAAAACATCTGAATGCCGTAAATCCTTTTTTGCAAGGATTTACGGCATTTTTAATGGAAAATGTCTGTTTTTTATTTGGATCGTCGCTCGCAGTTCCGCTTAAGAAATCAACAAAAGATAAAACAATGTTTTCTTAAGCGGAACTGGCGTATGTGATTGGTTTTCCGATGCATAAGCGGTTTTGCGTTTTACTTCATATTTGTACCCGCAAACGTATGTAATGTGTTTGCTAATCGGGTCAAGGGCAAGATGCCCTTGTGGGGGTGTTGGGGGCAAAGCCCCCAAGGTCTTTCGGGGGTGTCGGGGGCAAAGCTCCCAAGGTCTTTCAGGGGGGGGGCAAAGCCCCCAGTCTTAATGCCTTACAGTTTTATCTCTCCGTTTTCTCGATCCGAATGCTCTGCAGACCGCTTTTCATCACCCATTTGCGCAGCAGGCTATGATACATAAAGGGGCATTTGAGCAGCTTGAGGAAGAGCTTGATGCGTATTTTCCGCGTACTGCGCCAATATCGTGCGTTCAGATCGCCGTGGGGATGATTCAGGACGCGGCTCAGATCCCGCGCACTGTAGATCGCACCGCTGATGCCCTCCAGCGAGCTGGGGCTGATGAAGCCCGCCGCCTCGCCAAGGAGGAAAATGCCGTCCTCCCCGCGGCAAAATTCCCGAAAAGAAGCCGGGCGCAACACCAGACAAGCCTCCGTTTTCAGCGGCTCGCCGAAACGAAACCCGATCTTCTCCAGCTTTCTCTTCTGCCGCTCGAAGCGATCCCGCGCGTGATCCAAGGGGTACGCCCCGCCGAATATAAACTGCTGATCCTTCGAGATCGACCAAGAGCAGCAATCGGTGTTCTCCAGGTCGAAAATGCAGGAATAAAAGGGCTTCGGATGCGTCTCCGGAAACCACTGCTGTATGGAAAGATAATTGCGTATCTTCTTTTCGGGATAAAACGTCCGACGGACGATGGAGTTCGCCCCATCTGCGCCGACAAGATAGCGCGCGGTGATCGTATGCGGCGTGTCATTTTCCAGATAGGTGACGGAAAAGCCGCCATTTTCCCGTTTCAGCTTGGTACAGATGCAGCCGCTATGTACGGCGACCCGCTCGGGAATGATGGATTCCAGCCATAAGTCAAATTTATGCCGATCCAGATTCATATAAAAACGCTGGTAGTGGCGAATCAGCTTATTTTTCAGGTCGATGGTCTTGACTGCAAAAATCTGCGGATCGACCAGAACATCCTTCGGCAGGGTCAGATCGAAGCTGGCGAGCGCCTTTTGCGCATCCTCCGAGATCAAACCGCCGCAGGGCTTCTGAAAGCCGTCCGAGCCGAATTTCTTTTTATCAATGGCGATAATGCGATATTGCGAGCCGAGCAGTCGCGCAAGCGTAGAGCCGGCAGGACCGAGGCCGATAATGGCAACATCGTAATCGAAAGCATGCTTTTGCTGCATGGTGCATACACCTCCTTGCCCTGATTTTACCACGATAGCCGCCGAAATGCAAAACCTGTATGCTTTTCCTTTTTTCGGGGAGACTATAGCAAATCGGATAAGCAAACGGGAGGGACGCGATGAATACGGATTATTTGACGAGAATGACGCCGCGATGCAGGCTTTTTCTGCTGGACGGAAAAAAATTTCGGACAAACCTGCTGGTATTTTTTTTCGATTTGCCATTGCAGCGGGAAACCGCCACACAGGTAGCACTTTTAGCGGAGCTTTTGAAGCATGGTAGCGAGGCATATCCCACGCCGCAGGCTCTGGCAAAGCGTGCGGAGGAATTATTCGGCGCGCTGTGGGATGTTTCCGTGGTGAAAAAGGGGGATAAGCAGCTGCTGCTGTTTTCCATGGAGGTGCTGAAAGCGGCGGATTTTCAGGATGCAGTGGATTTTCTACGGGAGTTGTTGCTGCATCCCCTGCTGGAGGATGGGGTGTTTCCGGCGGCGGCGGTCGCGCGGCAAAAGCAGATTCTGCGGCAGAGGTTGGAGGGTTTACAGGATGACAAAAAGGCATTTGCCCGTAAGCGTGCCTTGGAGGAGATCGCCGAGGGAACGGCTTGGGCAATCTCTGCGGATGGTTACGCGGAGGACTTGGACGCAATCAATGGCAGGGGGCTTTACGCCTTTTATCGGAAGCTGCTGGAGCAGGCGCGCGCTTGCGTCTTTTTCTGTGGGGACAGAGCCGAAAAGCCGAAGCTGACGGCACTGCGGCGGGATTTTGCGGGCAATCTGCCTTGGGCGGCGCGAGCGGAGCAGGATTTCGAGAAGCAGAAGCCGCCGCGCTTTATCTTGGAGCATATGGACGCGGAGCAGACGCGGCTTGTCATGGGCTTTTGCGGGGATATCCGCACGGCGAAGCGGCAGGCGGCTCTGGCGATATTGCATCAGCTTTTGGGCGGCGACCCGGATTCCATGCTCTTTCGGGAAATGCGGGAGAAGGAGGGCTTATGTTACGATGTAAAGTCGTATCTCTATCCGCTTTCGCCCTATCTTTTCGTGCAGGCGGGTATCGAGGAAAAAAATGCGCGAAAAGCCGGCAAGCTGGTACTGAAATGCTTGGAGGAACGCAGGGAAAAGCCCGCCACGGCAAAGGAGCTGCGGCAGGCGAAGGAAGCCTTGGCGCGTCAGCTGGAAGGGCTGGCGGATCAGCCTTGGGCGATGGTGGATTTCTTTACGGAGCAGGTTTTGCAGGAGCGTCCGTTGTCTGCAGAGAAATTCCTGCGGGACATGGAGCGAGTGGACGCGGAGGATATCCAAGCGGCAGTGGCGCATCTGGAGCTTGCGGCGGTGTATCTATGCAGCGGAAGGGGGCAGGACGATGGCGAAATCGATTGAGGGCAGAAGCAAAAACGGACTGCGGTATTACATTCTGCCGCAGGGGATATTTGAAGAAAAAATGGCGGCGGTGCTCGTCAAGCGGGGCGCAAACGCGCTAGATTGGGAGGACGCACAGGGGTGGCGGCTCTCCTTCCCGCAGGGCACGGCGCATTTCATCGAGCACAAGTTGTTTCAGCAGAAATGGGGGGATGCTTTCCTGCGGCTGACCCAGAACGGCGCATCGGCGAACGCCTTCACGGATGCGGAAAAGACGGTCTACTACTTCAGCTGTCGCAGGGGCTTTGCGGAAAATCTGCGGATATTGCTGGATTTCGTGCAGCATCCCTATTTCACGGAGCAGGCAACGGAGCAGGAGAAGGACATCATCCTCAGCGAAATTACCATGTACGAGGATGATCCCGACTGGAAGGCGTATTTCCAAATGCTGGAAGGAATGTACGCGGCGCATCCCGTGAAGAACCAAATTGCGGGAACGGCGCAGTCCGTGCGGGAGATCACGGCGGAGACATTGCAGCGCGCCTACGAAACCTACTACACGACCGACAGCATGGCGCTCGTCTGCACGGGAAATGTTCCGGTGCGGGAGATCTTGCGGATGATTGGGATGGTCAAGGGGCGGGAGAGCGCATTTCGTCCCATCCCACCCACAGAACCCGCAGAAATACAGGAAAAATACCGCGAAAAACAGATGGGACTGCGCACCCCCTGCTTTCAAATCGGCTGGAAGCTGCCGCCAGAGCAGGAGCAGAGCCGCCGCAGGCGCATCCTGATGGGGATGCTGACGGAGCTTCTGGCGGGGGAGAGCAGCGACCTCTTTCAGCGGGCATATGAGCAGGGCTGGCTGGATGAGCCGCTCGGCGGGGCTTATCTGAACGGGAGCGGCTATGCCTTTGCGGCATTTTCCGGGCGGAGCGAGCAGCCCGAGGAAGTCGCGGAGGGACTATGTGCGCAGATCGAGCGGATGCATCGCGAGGGCATCGCGGAGGACGATTTTCGGCGCATCTGCAGGAAAATGCTGGGGCGTTTCCTGCGGCGGCTGGACAGCGTAGAGGCGCTGTGCATGGGGCAGATCGAATGGGCGATGACGGACACTCCCCTGCACGAGGTTCTGCGGCTGATCAAGGAGCTGCGGCGGGAGGACGCGGAGGATGCCTTGCGGCTTTTTTCACGGGAGAGGATGGTTTTGTCGGTGGTACGATGAGGGGGAAGGGCTTTCCTGCGTTGGCGGGAAAGCCTTTTTCTTTTGGGGAGGGCGAAACGGGCGCTGAAAAATGGGCGCGGGCGTGATATGATGAAGGCAAGGCAAAGTTTGGGAAAAATGAGACAAAAAATGGGGAGGGGTATGATGAAGAAGCGATTTTTGAGCATTTTCACAGCGCTGGCGCTCTGCATGAGCCTGCTGCCGCAGATGGCATGGGCGGAGGAGCTGCCGAGCATGCCGATCGAGGAAAAGGAAGAGACGATAGAGGAAGAATTGGTGGAAGAGCCGGTAGAAGAGCTGGTGGAGGAGACGATCGCGGCTGCGCCGATGACCCTGGAGACGCAGGAGGGCGAGACGGGGGGTGCCGTGCAGGCGACGGAGAAGGAAGTCAACAATGAGACAGCACTGAAGGATGCGATCGGCACAGAGGAAACAGTCAAAATTAAGCTGACAGGCGATGCTAGCTTGAGCGATACGCTGACGATTCCAAGCGGTACAACAACAGCAATTGAGCTGGATTTGGACGGCAACACGCTGAGTGTCAATGGCGATGCTTATGTTATCAAGATTACAGGCGGTGGCACGCTGACGCTGAAAGACTCTGGCACAAGCATGTATGCTGCGATTACAGGCAAGGGCGGCGTATATGTTGATGGCGGTACGTTTAATATGGAAGAGATGCGGCAGGAGATGCTCGATTGGCGCAGCGAGCCTGAGGATCGCAGCTGGCAGACCCCGGATCTGAGTCCGGAGCTGGTGCAGTGGAAGAGTCTGCCGGATGTGTCGGAGTTGGAGGATTGGTCCTTTGGGCTGAAGCCCGATGAGGACGATGAGGACATCTTCCGCTTTGAGATTTATCCCCCAGAGCAGGATAAAAAGCCTTATGTGAGCCTGCCGTATGTCTCTTCCTATATGGAAGTTGGCGATGACTGGGATGAGGAGGATATAAAGGCTTCCTTCCAGGAGGATCTTTCGCCTGCGTTTGAGCCGAACGAAAAAGGGGACTATTTTGCAAAGTTTGAGGTGACGCATTTCTCGACCTATCTGCTGCTGCCGCGCCCGGTAGAGCAGGCAGGCGAGGAAACGAAGGCGGATACGGCGCAGGAGCATACGGAGGACTGCTACGCCTTGAAGGAGGATTGCGTCCATACCTGCGCGGAGGATTGCGCGGAGGTCTGCGAGCATAGCTGCAGCGAGGAAAGCGGCTGCCTGACGCGAGAGCTTATCTGCGGTCAGGAGCATTTGGAGAATGCAAGTGCGCTCCCCGGCGAAGGGGCGATGATGGAAGAAGAAAAGAACCAGACGCCTGAGCAGAGCAGCGAGGGCGCTGCAGCCGCTCCCGCTGCTGCAGATGCGCCTGATGCGGCGACCAATGAGTCAGAGGGGACGGCTGCGCCCGCAGGGGAAGAGCCGCAGAAGACGGCAGATTCCGCAGATTTTGATGCCGGCAAATGCCGAGGAAACGCCCGTGAATGTGCCGGTGCTGCTGGCGAATGCGTCGGCAGATGCATTGAAAGATGCGCCAGAAAAGGGCACAGATGAAACGGTTACACTGACAGAAAATATTACCATTGATACCACGCTGAAGATCACGCGCAAAGTGACGCTGGATCTGAAAGGCTTTGAGATGAAAATGACGGGCAGCGGCAGCGTGATCGAAGTGGTGGGTAGCAACGGCGATTTGACGATCACGGATAGTGGCACAGGCGGAACGATCACAGGCGGGACAGGAACGCAGTCGGGTCAGGACAGTATTTGCGGCGGCGGTGTGTATATTTCCGGTGGCGGTGAATTGACGATGACCGGGGGAAGTATCGAAAATTGCAGAGCTAATGGGCAAGGGTCTGGCTTTAGTGCATATGGCGGCGGTGTTGGGCTTACGGGAAAAGGCAGTACGTTCATCATGGAGGGCGGCAGCATTACAAATTGTACAATCTCCGGGCTCGGGAGCGGTAATGGCGGCAGCGTATGTGTGAAGTCAGATGCGACGTTTGCGATGAGTGGCGGCAGCATTACAAATTGCACAGCTGCAGGTTATCCAAGCAGCATGGGAGAGGGCTTTGGTGGTGGCGTAAGCATAGCGTCTGCCACTTTTACAATGAGTGGCAATGCACTGGTGGAAACTAATAAAGCAGATAGAGATATTGGAAACGATATATATAATGCTGGGATAACGGATGCGAATGGCTGTACGGTGAAGGGAACGGTGTATAACGAAGGCAGCGGTACGATTACAAACAGCGGGGAAAAAGGTACAATTTTTGAGGGGGAAGTAAGAAATGCCGGTACGTTCGAAGACGGGGAGTTTCATGGTACAGTAACAAAAGAAGGCACGGGTACGATTCAAGGCGGGACGTTTACAAACCAAACTCCGCCGCAAGGTGTTGATTACTGGACAGTGACTTTTAAGGAGGATAATAGCGCTACCGCTGGCGTTCTGCGCTATGTTGTCAGGGGGAAGACGGTCATTCCTCCAACTCTGACGTGCGCAGGCTATGAGGTGAACGGCTGGCATAAAGCAGATGACGGTTCGGCGTTTGTCTGTGCAACAACGCCAATCACGGGTGACATAACGCTGGTAGCGGAATGGAAAGCGATAGAGTATTCGATAACTGTGTCTAGCAGTACGGGCGGCACGGTGACTGCTAGCAAGAGTACGGCGAACGTAGGCAATTCCGTTACCCTGACCGCAACGCCGGATGAGGGCTATCAATTCAAGAAATGGGAGGGTACGCCGAGTAGCGTAAGCATCCAAAACAACAGCTTCACCATGCCTGCGGAGAATGTGACAATCAAGGCGATTTTCGAGAAGAAGTCCACCCCGACTCCCACGCCGAGCGGCGGCAGCTCCGGTGGCGGCAGCGGCAGAACATATCACAAAATGACATTTGAAACGAATGGCGGCAGCACGATTCGTGTTGTGAATGCGGCGCGCGGCGATGTGATCGACCTGACGAAATATAACCCGACCCGCGAGGGCTACGATTTTATCAGCTGGTTCGCGGACGCGGCTTTGACGCAAAAAATCACGGAAATCAAGTTGACGGGCAACGTGACGGTTTACGCCGGCTGGCGCGAAATCGAGCCAGTTGAGCCAGAAACGCCGATTGAACCAGAAAAGCCCAAAATTTCCAATCCCTTTGCGGATGTGCGGGAAGAAAATTGGTTCTATGGCGATGTTTTGTTCGCCTATGAGCAGGGGGTTTTGTGTGGCATAAGCGAAAATGCGTTCGCGCCGCAGACGGCAAGCACTCGCGCCCAGATCGCAGCGATTTTCTATCGCATGGAGGGAAGCCCGGCAGTCGAGGGCGGCGGCAGCTTTGCGGATGTGACGCACGGCGCATGGTTCTATGACGCGGTGACATGGGCGGAACAGAACGGCATCCTGAGCGGCTACGGCAACGGCGGCTTTGGCACGAATGACCCCGTGACGCGTGAGCAGCTGGCGGCCATGTTCTATCGCTATGCGCAGTTCAAGGGCTTGGACGTGGCAAATGCCGACGATTTGGACGCATTTGTTGACAAAAATGATGCGTCCGATTGGGCGCAGACGGTGCTGGCTTGGGCGGTCGGAAACGGCATTCTGAGCGGCAAGGGTGACAGCCGCCTTGACCCGAAGGGTACGGCGACTTGCGCAGAACTGGCGGCGATGCTGCATCGTTTTGCGCAGCAGACAGAGCAATAAGAGGGGAACAGAGTCGATGTGGGGGTCGGCTCTGTTTTTTTGCGGATTTGTTTTGATTTTGCGGGCTTCGCGTGGTATAATACCGCCATAGAAAACGCAGGAGGGCGGTTTTGCATGAGCGAGATCAAGGAACTGAAAAAACAATGGAAAAATCAGGAATTTGCCCGCTGCTATCTTTTTTACGGGACGGAATTTTTTCTGCTGAAGGAATACGAAAGTGCGCTGAAGCATGCTCTGCTGCCCGATGATGCGGAGCTGATGAATTTTGACCTCTTCGAGGGGAAACGGGCAACGGCGGCGGCGATCATGGACGCGGCGGAAACCATGCCCTTTTTGAACGACAGGCGGCTGGTGCTGATCCGCAACAGCGAATTTTTCCAGAAGGGCGGCAGAAAAGAGGAGGGCGAGGCTCTGAAAACCTTCCTGCCGGAGCTGCCGGAGAGCACCTGCGTCGTTTTTATCGAGGAAAAGGCGGAAAAAACCAGCGCACTGTACAAATGCATCGCCAAATGTGGGCAGATTGCGGAATTTAAGCGTCCGAGCGAGAAGGACTTGGGGACTTGGGTGAAGCGGCGCGGTAGGGAAAAAGGGCTGGAGCTATCGGATTCCGTGGTTGATTTCTTTTTGCAGACGGTTGATCACGATATGGAAAATATCGAGCAGGAGCTGCAAAAGCTCAGCGCGTACCAGAGCGGTGCGGTCAGACCGGAGGATATCCGCGCGGTCTGCACGATCTCGCTGGAGGCGCGGGTGTTCGATCTGGTGCGGGCGGTCGCGGAGCACAGGGCAGAGCGGGCGGTGCAGATTTATCGCAATCTGATACAGATGAAGGAATCGCCCTACATGGTGCTCTCGCTGATGACGCGGCAATTTCGGATGATTTTGGAAACGCTGCTGCTTCTGGAGGGCGGCAGAACGCAGGGCGAGATCGCGGCAAAGCTGGAAATTCGGGATTTTGCCGTGCGGGAATATGCCAAGCAGGCGAAGCGATTTTCGGCGGCGGGCTGGAAGAAGGCTCTGAGGGACTGCTTGGAAACGGATTTGCAGATCAAATCGGGCAAAATGGGCGAGGAAGCAGCCGTGGAGCTGCTGATTATGACATACAGCAGCATTTCTTCCTGACGGCGGCATATTTTTGATAACAGGCGGGAAATGCGGCGAAAGCGGGTGAAAGAGTGAAAAAAGGAAAATGGATTGCGATGGGCTGTGCGCTGCTGGCGGGGATATTTCTGTATTGGCAGAATAACGGCTTGATGCTGACCTCGATGCACTATCGGGGGGAGGTGCCGCGCGGTTTTGACGGATACAGGATTTTGCAGGTGGCGGATTTACAGAATAAGACCTTCGGTAGGGCGCAGGAGCCTCTGCTGCGGAAAATCAGGAAGGCGCAGCCGGATTGCATCGTGCTGACGGGCGATCTGCTGGACAGAAACCGTACGGATGTGGATGCGGCAATGGCGTTTATGGAAGAGATTGTGCCGATTGCGCCGGTGTATTTTGTATCCGGCAATCATGAGCATCAGTCCGGTAAGTGGGAAGAGCTTGCGGAGCGACTGACGCGCACGGGCGTGAAGATTCTGGATAACGGCAAGACCGTGATCGAAAAAAATGGGGACACGATCACTCTGCTGGGGCTTGCAGACAAGAGCGTCAATCGGCGCTATGCTGCGCTGCTGCATACGCTGATGCTGGGGCAGGAGGACACGTTTCATATCCTGCTGTCACATCGTCCGGAGATGCTGGAGGACTACGCGCAGGAGGACGTTGACCTTGTGTTTACGGGGCATGCGCACGGCGGGCAGATCAGGCTGCCCTTCATCGGCGGGCTTTTTGCGCCGCATCAGGGCTTTTTCCCGAAATATACGGAGGGCATACACGAGAAGGACGGCACGGCGATGATCGTCAGCCGCGGGCTGGGCAACAGCACCTTCCCCTTCCGCATTTTCAATCGCCCGGAGCTGATTTTGCTCACGCTGGAGACAGAGGGAAAATAGGACTATACAGCCAATGCATTTCTATGATATAATAAACTTTCATATGTGAGAAAAATGGGGGAACGAGTCGCATGGACATCATCAAGGCAATGGTATTGGGGCTGATTCAGGGCTTAACGGAGTTTTTGCCCGTTAGCAGCTCGGGACATTTGGTTCTGTTTCAGAATATATTTGGGATAGAGGAGGCGACGCAGGCGTTCTCCATCCTGCTGCACACAGCAACGCTGATCGCTGTATTCATTTATTATTGGCAGGACATCTGGGCGCTGATGCGTCACCCCTTCCAGCGGACGACCGCGCTTTTGATCGCAGGTACGATCCCGACGGTCATTATCGCGTTGCTGTTCAATGACACCTTCGACAGCATTTTCGGCGGGGGGAAATTTATCGGCTTCAATTTTATTTTTACGGGCTTGATCCTGCTGTATGCGGATAGCCGCAAGGGCGGTCGGAAAAAGGTCAGAAATATGTCTATTTTCGATGCTTTGGTGGTCGGGCTGATGCAGGGGATCGCGATCCTGCCGGCGGTTTCCCGCTCCGGCATGACGATCAGCGCGTGCTTGTCCAGAGGGATGGACAGGGAGAATGCGGCGCGCTTCTCCTTCCTGCTTTCCATTCCTGCGATCCTCGGCGCGATGGTGCTGACGATCAAGGATATGCTCAGCGGGGATGTTGCGCTGGTGGAGACATTTGGCGTTGTTCCCATGATCGTGGGCTTCGTGACGGCGGCGGTGTCGGGCTATCTGGCAATTCGTTTTATGGTTGAGGTTATCAAAAAGGGAAAGCTGAAATGGTTTTCCGTGTATGTCTTTATTTTGGGCGCGGTGCTGATTCTGGATCAGTTCGTGCTGCATCTGATCGTATCCTGAGGCGCCGCTGCGGGTGAGATCGAAAGGAAGGAGGGAGCGCGATGGAGGCGGTTTTGTCCTATATTGGCAAGGATGCGGAGATGTATCTGCGGATCGTCGTGGCGAGCGTCTGCGGCGGCGTGATCGGCTTTGAGCGAAGCCGCAGGCAGAAGGACGCCGGGCTGCGGACGCATATCATCGTTGCGCTCGGCTCTGCGCTTTTGATGGTCGTATCGAAATATGGCTTTACGGATGTGGTGAGCATTCCCGGCATGCGCACGGATGCATCGCGTATCGCGGCAAATGTGGTATCGGGCGTGTCCTTTTTGGGGACGGGCGTGATTTTTATCCGCAACGACTCCGTGAAGGGGCTGACGACGGCGGCGGGGCTATGGTCCGTGACGGGCATCGGGCTTGCCATCGGCGCGGGGCTGTATCCCGTCGGGATATTTTCGACGATATTGATCGTTGTGATCCATGTGCTGACGCACGGACATCTGAACAAGCTGGAGGGGATGCGCCGCGAGACGATCTCCATCATCTGTCAGGATAGCCCGGACGGGATGGAACGTCTGAAGAAAAAATTACAGGAAAAAAATATTATGGTGCATCATGTGCAGATGGAGAAAAATCAGGATCAAACCGTGACGCTGGTGCTCGATATCAGCCGGGATCGGACGGCTTCCGGGACGGAGCTTGCGGACAACCTGATGGCAGACCCACAGATCAAGAGCTTTAAGCTATGAGATAAAGAGGAAAAGGACTTTAGAGGAAGCGGGTGTAAAAAAGAATGAATGAAAAGATTCTTGTGATGGATTTTGGCGGGCAGTATGATCAGCTGATCGCCAGAAAGGTGCGCGAACAGCGCGTTTACGCGGAGATTGAGGGTTATGACCATATTTCTGCGGAGGAGATCAAAAAGCGCGGCTATCAGGGCGTGATCTTCACGGGCGGACCGAACAGCGCATATGAGGAAGGCTCTCCAAAATGCGACCCTGCGATTTTCACGCTGGGCATCCCCATTCTCGGCATTTGCTATGGCGACCAGCTGATGGCGCATGTTCTGGGCGGCAGGGTGGAAAGTGCGGCGGAAAAGAGCGAATATGGCAAGACGCAGCTGTTCGTGCAGGATAGCCTGCTGTTCCGCGGCATTCCGCAGGAGAGCATCTGCTGGATGAGCCACACGGACTATATCGCAGAGGCGCCGGCTGGCTTCCGTGTGATCGCCACGACGGAAAAATGCGGCTGCGCGGCGATGGAGAATGTGGAGAAGAAGCTCTATGGCGTGCAGTTCCATCTGGAGGTAAACCATACGGTCTGCGGGGAGCAGATGCTGCATAATTTCCTTTTCGAGATTTGCGGCTGCAAGGGCGATTGGAAAATGGAGGATTATCTGACGCAGGCTGTTGAAAAATATCGCAAGGAATTGGAAGGCAAGAAGGTGCTGCTGGCACTTTCCGGCGGGGTGGATTCCTCCGTGGCGGCGGTGCTGCTGCATCGCGCGATCGGCGATGACCTGACCTGCGTTTTCGTTGACCACGGTCTGCTGCGCAAGGATGAGGGCGATTTTGTGGAAAAAACCTTCCGCGATACCTTCGGGATGAACCTGATTCGCATTTCGGCAGAGGATCGCTTCCTGAGCAAGCTGGCGGGCGTGACCGAGCCGGAGAAAAAGAGAAAAATCATCGGTGAGGAATTTATCCGCGTCTTCGAGGATGAAGCCAAGAATCTGGGCGAGATCAGCGTGCTGGCGCAGGGGACGATTTATCCCGATGTGGTTGAGAGCGGCAAGGGCGACGCTGCCGTGATCAAGAGCCACCATAATGTCGGCGGTCTGCCCGATGTAATGAGCTTTGAGTCCATCGTGGAGCCGCTGCGGGAGCTGTTCAAGGATGAGGTGCGCAGACTGGGCGAGCAGCTCGGCATTCCGCATCGGCTGGTGTGGAGACAGCCCTTCCCCGGTCCCGGTCTGGCTGTGCGCGTGATCGGCGAGATCACAAAGGAAAAGCTGGATATTCTGCGGGAGGCAGATGCAATTTTCTGCGATGAGGTTATCGCGGCAGGGCTGGAAGGCATGACGAATCAGTATTTTGCCGTGCTGACGGGACTGCGCAGCGTTGGCGTGAAGGGTGATGCGAGAACCTACGGCTATACCATCGCATTGCGCGCCGTGACGACGGATGATTTCATGACGGCGGAATGGACAAGACTGCCCTATGAGGTGCTGGAGAAGGCAAGCAACCGCATTACCAATGAGGTGGCGGGGATCACGAGAGTCGTATACGATATTACCTCGAAGCCGCCCGCAACGGTGGAATTCGAATAATTTGAAATGCTTTGGAAAGCCAGTGTTTATGCGGGTTTGCGGCACTTCAAGAAGTCTTTTGATAACAAATTGATAACAGTTGCATAAGAGCCATTATTCTTGTAATCCAGTGGTTTTCGGGTTAGAGAATGA
>CAVGZD010000034.1:0-22474 GCA_963633805.1 Lachnospiraceae bacterium
GAGGCGAGTCCTCCTTCTTTTTGTGCCCAACCCCCTGCATGCAGAGCCACAGCCCGAATGCGGCAAGCAAGCCGAGCGAAATCTGCTCCGCATAGGCGGCAGGGAAAAAGCCGGACAGAAACCGCCCCAGTTCCAGAAAAAACAACATCATTCCGAAGCTCTCCAAAGTCAGCAGGGCGAGCGAAAGCGCAGAGAAGCGAATCCGCCGCAGCCCGTAGGACAGCCCGATTCCCAGCGCATCCACGCTCAGAGAGAAGGCGAGAAGCACAGTAAACAGCATGGGAAACACCTCCTGCTGTATGGTATGCAGGGTGGTCTTTTTTTGCGCTTGTCCGCATAGTATGAGAAAAAGGCAAGACAAAACAGAAAAACAAAAGACGGAGCGTGAGTGTATGGATTGGTGGCACAAGAATCATTCGGAAACGGAAAAAGCCCTGCAAACGGACTGCGCGAGGGGGCTGACGGAGCAGGAAGCGGCAAGGCGCTTGCGGGAGATGGGACGCAACCGATTGGAGCAGGAGAATCGGAAGGAAGGCTTCTTTTGGCGGCTTTTAGCACAGTTCAATGATTTCATGATACTGCTTTTGATCGGGGCGGCGGCAGTCTCCTTCGGGATCTCCTACTGGAACGGCGAGGGGGACTTTGTGGATTCCGCGATCATCATTGCGATCGTGGTGCTGAACGCGATACTGGGCGTGATGCAGGAGAGCAAGGCGGAGAAGGCGCTGGAAGCCCTCAAGGAGCTGTCCGCACCCAAGGCGAGAGTGCTGCGGGACGGGATGGAACGGGAAATTCCCGCAGAGGAAGTCGTTGTGGGGGACATTCTGCTGCTTTCCGCGGGGGATTACATCTGCGCGGACGGGCGCATTCTGGAAAACCACGGCATGAAAACGGAGGAAAGCGCAATCACGGGCGAATCCCTCGCCATTGAGAAGGAGGACGGCATACTGCCTGCGCAGGCGCAGCTCGGCGATCGGAAAAACATGCTCCTTTCGGGCAGCTTTCTGCTCTCTGGGAAAGGCTCTGCGATCGTGACGGCAACGGGCATGGATACCGAGATCGGGCACATCGCCTCCCTTTTGGCAACGCAGGAGGACGCGGAAACGCCCCTGCAAAAAAAGCTGGGCGAGACGGGCAGACAGCTTGGTATCGGCGCATTGGTCATCTGCGGCATCATATTCGCCATGGGCATCTTGCGCAGACAAGAGCCGTTCCACATGTTCATGACCTCGGTTAGCTTAGCCGTAGCGGCGATTCCGGAGGGCTTGCCGGCAATCGTCACTATCGTGCTGGCAATCGGGATGCAGCGGATGTCCCGCAAGAATACCATCATTCGCCGCCTGCCCGCCGTGGAGACCTTGGGCGGCGCAGAGATCATTTGCTCCGATAAGACGGGGACGCTGACGCAAAATCGCATGAAGGTGACGCAGCTTGCGGCGGTGGGGCGTGCTCTGGAGCGGGATGCGGAGAAAAAACGCTTTATTCTCACGCTTTTTGCCCTCTGCAACGATGCCAAGGAGCAAAGGGGCGAGATCATGGGCGAGCCGACCGAAAAAGCCCTTGTCGAAGCGGCGCGGGAGGGCGGCATATCGCTGGGGGAATTGCAGGAGGAAATGCCGCGCGTGGGGGAAGTGCCTTTTTCCTCGGAGCGCAAGCTGATGACGACCGTGCATCGTAGCGGGGACGGGCAGTGGATTTCCATCACGAAGGGCGCACCGGATATTCTGCTGGAAAAATGCACGCGCTGTCTGGATGGCAGAGGACAGGCTGTTTTTGACGGCAGGCGCAAGAGCGATGCGCGGATGAAAAATGGCGAAATGGCGGCAAATGCCCTGCGCGTGGTCGCGGTCGCGTTTCGGGAATGGGAGGAAGAGCCGCTGTTCTTCACGGCGGAGGAACTGGAGCATGATCTGGTTTTTGCGGGTATGGCAGGCATGATCGATCCGCCGCGCCTTGAAGCCGCCGAGGCTGTCCGCATTTGCAAGCAGGCGGGGATCCGCCCGGTAATGATCACGGGAGATCATGCCCTGACCGCGCAGGCGATCGCATCGGAATTGGGGATCTACAGCAAGGGCGACCGTATCCTGACGGGGCAGGAGCTGGAGCGGATGGAGGATGCCGCGCTGGAAAAGGCTGTGGAGGACTGCACGGTGTTCGCGCGGGTCGCACCGGAGCATAAGGTGCGCATCGTGAAGGCATTCCAGCAGGGCGGCAGGGTGGTCGCTATGACGGGGGACGGCGTGAACGATGCACCCGCGCTCAAGGCGGCGGATATCGGCTGCGCGATGGGCAGAAACGGCACGGAGGTCGCCAAGGGTGCGGCGGATATGGTTTTGATGGATGATAATTTTGCGACCATCGTGGAGGCTGTGCGGGAAGGGCGCAGTATTTATGATAATATCCGTAAGGCGGTGCATTTTCTGCTTTCTAGCAACATCGGGGAGATCATCACGATATTTGCCGCGATGTGCTTTGGCTGGGCAACGCCGCTCTTGCCGATTCAGCTTTTGTGGGTCAATCTCGTGACGGATTCTCTGCCGGCGATTGCGCTGGGGCTTGATCCTGCGGAGGAGGACATCATGGAGCGTCCCCCGCGGCGGGATGGCAGTCTCTTTGGCGGGGGTATGGGCAGCCGCATTGCGGTGGAGGGCATGATGATCGGTATGCTGGCGCTGCTTGCCTTCGGCATCGGGCATGTTTTCTTCGATGGCGAGAAGGTCTACACCACGGGGCGTACGATGGCATTCGCGGTGCTCTCACTCTCGCAGCTCATTCATGCCTTCAATATGCGCACGGAGCATTCCCTGCGGACGCTCCCGGTCGGCAGCAATCCCTATCTGGAATGGGCGTTTCTGATCGGCTGTCTCTTGCAGGTCGGCGTAATTATGATCGAGCCGTTGGCGGTCGTTTTTCAGGTTTGCCCGCTGGGCTGGATGCAGTGGCTGATCGTCGCAGGGCTGGCGCTCGTGCCCCTGCCGGTGGTGGAGCTGGAAAAATGGAAGGACAGGAAACTGGCAGAAAAGGAAGCGGCGCAGTAGAAAATTTTTGCGGCATACTCCAAAATTTTGGTTATCATTTTTGCTTATCGCCCTTGTGCGCGTTCTTCGCTTTTTGTATAATAAAAAAAGAGCAGAAACGACAAAAGATGAGGGAGGAATCACATGAAGGCAGACGTTTCGTTGGATCTGTACCGTATTTTTTGCGCCGTAGTCCGCACGGGGAATATGTCTGCGGCGGCACGGGAATTGTATATTTCGCAGCCGGCGGTCAGCATGTCCATCCGTCAGCTTGAGGATCGGATGGGCAGCCCGCTTCTGGTGCGCACAGCCAAGGGTGTTTATCCCACGGCGGAGGGCAAACTTTTGTATACCTATCTGGAGCAGGCGATGGGGCTGATCCAGGCGGCGGAGGAAAAATATTTTCAGATGATCCATATGGAGACGGGTGAGCTGAAGATCGGCGCGAGCGATACCGTTATCGCCAATTTTCTGCTGCATTATCTGGAGCAGTATCACAAGCTCTATCCCGATATCAACATCAAGGTGACGAACAAAACGACCTATGAATCCCTGCGGCTTCTGCGCAACGGCAGCGTGGACGTCTGCTTCATCAATCTGCCGATCGCGGATGATGAGGATTTGGAGGTTATCCCCTGCATCGAGATCCAGGACATCCTCGTGGGCGGGGAGAAATACCGCAAGCTGCAATGGAGCAAGCTCAAGTTGAAGGATCTGCCGAAATATCCCCTGCTGATGCTGGAGGATCTGAGCAATTCCCGTCGCTATATCGACCGCTATGCCGAGGAAAACGGCGTTGTGCTCAACCCGATCCTGGAGCTTGGTAGCAGCGACCTTTTGGTCAGCTTTGCGGAGATCAATCTGGGGCTGACCTATGTGATCAAGGAATTTACGCAGCGGGAGCTGGAGGAAAAACGGCTTTACGAAATTCCCGTCGAGCCGCCTGTTCCCAAGCGCAGCATCGGCATGGTGCGGCTGAAAAACATGGTGATGCCGCACGCCTTGCAGGGCTTCTTGGAATTGATTGAAACGCCGAAGCAAAAAGAGGATTGACAGATGGGAAATGTCGTGTTAATATATGAACAGATATTCATATAAGAGGGGGCTGCCGGGAAATGAGCAGGCATTTGGAGCAGGATACATTTGATATGGAAAAGGAACTGCGCAGTGAGTTTGTTCAGACCTTGGCAGAGTTCTTTCGGATTTTCGGAGACAGCACGCGCATCCGCATTTTGCAGCTTTTGCTGACGCAGGAAAAAAACGTGGGCGAGCTTGCGGAGGAGCTGGAGATGAGCCAATCGGCGGTGTCTCATCAGCTGCGGGTTCTGCGCCAGAACGACTTGGTGAAATATCGCAAGGAGGGCAAAACGGTGTACTATTCCTTGGATGATGACCATGTGAAAGAGGTTTTGGAGCAGGGCATGGAGCATTTGCGGCATAAGCGCGGCTATCAGGAATAACGATCGCAATCAGAGAAAATCATTCGCCTTCGATACGCAGACGTACATAGGATCGGCTTTGCCGCGGTATACTGAGGTATCGAGGGTGATTTTCCGCCAAATATATGAATAAATGCTCATATGAACAGACAAAAGGAGTGAGAAGGCATGAAAAAGGAACGCGAACAGGAACATCATCATGAGCAGGAACATCATCATGAGCAGGAACATCATCATGAACATGAACACGAACATACACATCAGCATGAGCAGGAGCATTGCTGCTGCCATGACGATTGCGACGAGGGTGCAGAGGAACACGAACACCATCATGAGCACCACCACAAGAACGAACACGAGCATCAACATGAACACGAACACCATCATCACGATCATTGCTGCTGCTGTCACGATGATTGTGATGACGATGACGACGGTTGCGGCTGCGGCTGTGGCTGTGGCTGTGGGCACGACCACGCGCACGGCGATGAGGAGGTGTTCGACCGCGACTTTTTTCTTCGCTTTGGTTTGGGGCTGGTACTTTTTCTAGCGGCGATCCTCTGGAAGGATGGCAGCGTACGGATCGTGCTGTTCCTTGCGGCATATCTGGTCTTCGGCTATGATGTCCTCCTGCGGGCGATCAAGAATATCCTGCGCGGGAAGGTGTTTGATGAAAATTTCCTGATGTCCCTTTCCACCGTCGGCGCGCTGGCGACCGGGGAGATGGCTGAGGCGGTATTCGTTATGCTGTTCTATCAGGTCGGGGAGGCGTTTCAGGATTATGCGGTGGCGCGTTCCCGCAAGTCCATCACGGCGCTTCTGGATATCCGTCCCGATTTTGCGCGGGTGCTGGAAAATGGTGAGGAGAGACAGGTTTCGCCGGAGGAGGTCGCAGTTGGGGCGACGATTTTGGTTAAGGCGGGCGAACGCATCCCGCTGGACGGCGTGATTTCCGAAGGCTCTGCGGAGTTGGATACCGCAGCGCTGACGGGCGAAGCTCTGCCCAGAAATGTCGGCAAGGGCGACGCGGTTTTGAGCGGCTGTATCAATCTGGACGGCAATCTGCATATCACGGTGGAGAAGCCCTTCGGGGAATCGACCGTGGTAAAAATTCTGGAAATGGTGCAGAATGCCGCCGGCAAGAAGTCCAAGACGGAGCGATTTATTACACGATTTGCAAAGGTTTATACCCCGACAGTCGTTCTGCTGGCGGTTCTGGTTGCGGCGTTGCCGCCGCTGCTGGGCGTGGGGACCTTCTCCACATGGTTCGGACGCGCACTGGTATTCCTTGTTGTTTCCTGCCCCTGCGCACTGGTGCTTTCCGTTCCGCTGACCTATTTTGCGGGCATCGGCGTGGCATCCAAGCGCGGTATTCTGGTCAAGGGCGGCGGGGATATGGATACGCTTTGCCACCTGGAGCGCGTTGTGTTCGATAAAACGGGTACGCTGACGAAGGGGACATTCTCTGTCACGGAAATGCAGGGTGATTTCCTGCGACTTGCGGCAATCGGCGAAGCGATGAGCAATCATCCCATTGCACAGGCGATCGTGAAGAAATATCATGAAACGTCACGGGAAACGCTGCCTTCTGCGGAAAATTATCAGGAATTGGGCGGCTACGGCATTTCCTACACGCTGGATGGGGAAACCGTTCTGCTGGGCAACAGCCGCCTGATGGAGCGGGAGCATATCGCATATGAACAGGCAAGCGGCATCGGCACGGTGGTTTATGGTGCGAAGGGCGGACAATTCCTTGGACATATCCTTGTGGCGGATACACTCAAGGAAAATATCGGCGATGCGCTGGCTGCATTGCGCAAGCGGGGCGTCAAGGAAATGGTCATGCTGACGGGCGACCGCAAGGAGGTTGCCGAGGCGGTTGCCAAGGAGCTGGATATCGACGCGGTGCATAGTGAGCTGCTGCCGGAGGATAAGGTCGCATGGATGGAGAAGCTGAAGGGCACGGGCGAGGGCAAGACCGCCTTCGTGGGCGATGGCATCAACGATGCGCCGGTGCTTGCGGGCGCAGATATCGGCGTGGCGATGGGCGCAATCGGCTCGGATGCGGCGATTGAAGCGGCGGATGTTGTTCTGATGGATGATGAGATTGGCAAGCTGGCGGTCGGCATGAAAATCGCCAAAAATACGCGCAAGATCGTGCATCAGAATATCGCTTTCGCGCTTGCCTGCAAGATTTTGGTGCTGGCGCTGACCGTCCCCGGCATTGCGACAATGTGGATGGCGGTGTTCGCGGATGTCGGCGTGTGTGTGCTGGCAATTCTGAATGCGATGCGGAAAAAGGATTGACATAGAACGTAAAAAGGTCGAAATCCTCGCCTAGAGGGTTTCGACCTTTTTGTTTTGTGACTATGACACACGCAGTCTGACGGGGCGGAGCGTCAGCTCGCCGCCGCATTGGACGCTATACCAATGCCCATTTTTCAAGCGAATTTTCTCCCGCATGCCCTGCGTGATATAGCCGATCACATATGTTTCGCCGCTATCAACATCTGTGAAGATCACATCGGTATCCGCAGTTCCCAACACCGTGACCGTTCCCAGGATCGGCTGAATCTGCTCGCTATTTAATGTGCCGCCTGACAATGTGCAGCTGTGCATTTGCTGAAAACTGCTCCATGCAAGCGCACAGAGGACAATGGCAATAATTGCAATGGCGAGGCACTTCTTTTTCATGGGATTCTCCCTTGTAATATGTCTTTTATTGCAGGTCATTCTTCGGAAGGATCTTCTTCACGCTTTTCTCAAATTTCACGCGGGGCAGCATCACCATATGTCCGCAGCCGCAGCATTTGATGCGGAAATCCATGCCCGTGCGCAGAATCTCCCACTGCGCGGAGCCGCAGGGATGCGCCTTTTTCATCAGCACAATATCGCCAACGGAAAAATCCACAGCTTACACCTCCTTCACCAGATGCACCACCTGCTGCGGGAAGGGAATGTCGATCCCCTCGCGGTCGAAGCGGTTTTTGATGCGGCGGCGCAGCTCCGCCTCCACCCCGGCGGCGGTTTTGATCTTGCATTTTGCAACGACCTTCAGCGTCACGGCGGAATCGTCCAGCCCGATTACGCCTGCAACGGTCGGCGTTTCCAGAATGTCTTCCATATCCGCGGTTTTCGCCATTTCATCCTTCAGAATGGCAATCGCGCGGTCGATGCTTTCGCCATAGGCGATGCCGACCGTCACGGCGGCGTTGATGTAGTCGCGGCACATGTTCGTGACCGTGCCGACAGAGCCGTTCGGGATAATGTGTACGCTACCCATCGCGTCGCGCAGCTTGGTGGAGCGCAGTGTCACGCTTTCCACTGTCCCCGTCACGCCCTGTATGGTGACAACATCGCCAACGGCGTAGTGATCCTCAAAAAGGATGAAGAAGCCCTCCATCATATCGCCCGCGATGCCCTGCGCACCCAGACCGATCGCCACAGAGCCGGCAGACGCGATTACCAGCAGGGATTCCGTTGGCACGCCCAGCTGCTTGAGAACGGAAACCAGCCCGATGAAATAAATCACATATTTCAGAATACTCCCCGCAACGGTATTGAGTGTTTCGGCTTTGCGTTCGGACATCGCCAGCTTTTTGCGCTGCACCTGTGCAAGCAGCAGCTTCGATACCAATTTGCCCGAAAGGCGAATCAGCACCCAGCAGAGAAAGAGCGTGAACAAAATTGTCAGGATTTTTACGCCCAGCGCGAGCAGACCCGTCAGCGCAAGGGAATTGGTCAAGCTGTCTGTTGTTGCGGTGATTTCCGCGGTAAGGCGGTTAAATGCTTCCATAAAAAATTACCTCCTGTCTGTCCGATGGGCTGCTGCTGCACGCAAAAAGGCGGCAAAGAGCAGACCCATTTCCTCTGTTTTCATTGCCTCTGGATGCCACTGCACGCCGAGGGCGAAGCGGCAGCCCGTATGCTCGATGGCTTCGATCAGCCCATCGCTGCTTCTGGCGCTGACGAGGAAGCCCTCGCCCGGCACGGAGCAGGATTGATGATGCAGGCTGTTGACGATGGTTTGTTTTTTCTCCCAAAGCGATGCCAGCAGACTGCCCTCCGCGATCTGGATGCTGTGCGTGCCATAGGAGCGGGGGGCTTGCTGGATATGCTTGAGCGGCTGTGCCGCCTGTACGCCGATATCCTGATAAATCCCGCCGCCCGTAACAATATTCATCACCTGCATCCCGCGGCAGATGCCCAGCAGGGGCAGATCCCTCTCCAGAGCCTCCCGGCACAGACGCAGCTCATAGGCATCCCGCAGGGGATTGATCTCGCCGCTTTGCGGCAGTGGCTCTTCGCCAAACAAAAGCGGATCAATGTCCCCGCCGCCGGAGAGCACAACGCCGTCCAGAAAGTCCGGCAGGGTCTGATGCGGCGTGAGGATGAGCGGCAAGCCGCCCGCCCGCTCGATCGCGCCGACATAATCCTCATGCAGGGAATATGCCTTTGTTTCGTAGGAATAATTGGGAGTGATCCCGATGATGGGTTTGGTATCCATGCTTTTTACACCTCATGCATAAACTTTATACCAGTATACAAAAAATGTCTTTATTTTGCAACACATCCTGCGGCGGAAATCGTTGCTTTGCCTTGTGCGCGGCGGATGGCTGTGTTACAATAGGGCAGACAATAGGACAAGGAGTGAAAAAATGAAAACCATAGGTATTATCGGCGCGATGGCTGAGGAGATCGTGCATTTGGAGGAAAAAATCAAAATTACGGAGACAAAAACGCTGCTGGGACTGCAATTTCATCTGGGAGAATATTGCGGCAAGCGGATCGTGCTGGTCGTCAGCGGGATCGGCAAGGTGAATGCCGCCGTCTGTACGCAGGTGATGATCGACCGCTTCGGCGTGGATGCTGTTATCAATACGGGCGTTGCGGGGGTGATTGCGGATGGTCTGCACATCGGGGACATCCTGATCTCCAAGGACGCTGTGCAGCATGATATGGACGCGTCGGCGGTGGGCGATCCCATCGGCACGATCCCGCGGCTTGCGGAGAGCTATTTCAAGGCAGACCCGAAATTGATCGCTCTGGCACAAGAAGCGGCACAGGAGAACGCCGACCAATATCGGGCATTGACAGGGCGCGTGGCAAGCGGCGACCAGTTCATCGGCACGCAGGAGGGCAAGGCGCGCATCCGCGCTACCGTGCAGGGGGACTGCGCCGAGATGGAGGGCGCGGCGATCGCGCAGGTCTGCTGGCTGAACAGCGTTCCCTTCGTTATCATCCGGGCGATCTCCGATGGCGCGGATGAGGGCGTGGAGTTGTCCTATGAGCAGTTCAGCAAGCTGGCGGCAAAGCGCAGCAGCGAATTGGTGGGGCGTATGCTGGAAAAGCTATGAGCAAGTCTCTCCTGCGGAAAAACTGCACAAAAATTTGTCGTAAATTTTTCGCACCCGCCTGCGGCTTTTTCCTTGTAAATGGAAAACGCTTCCTGTATAATAGTTAGGCAAGATGTGGCGCACCCAAATAAGAAAGCTTCGAAGCTCCTTACAAAAGAAAGCTTTTCGGGGGTTCGAATGAAAAAAGGTCTGTTTTCATATTTGGATCGTCGCCCGCAGTTTCGCTTGAGGAAGATTTGAAGGCAAAATCATATTTTCTTGAGCGGAAACCGCTTGGATATGGGTTTGTTTCTGCATGACTGTTGACATAATAATGAGGGGGAATGCTTCATGACAGCAAAAACACATGGCTATATCACCAAGGAAATCGAGCTGGAACAGCTCTATCAGTTCATTTTGAAATATTTCGATCCGGAGGCGAAGGTCAATCGTTATGAAAATCGCTTCGGCGAAAGCAACGAGATGGCGGTTTATTTCACCTATAAGGGCGAGGACAGACGGCTGTTCTCCATGGTCTATAAGAGCCGCAAATTCTCCAAAACGGGCGAAAGAAACCGTATGATCTTCCTGGATCTGGATTATTGGGGACGCAGCGTGGAGATCATGCGCTCCATTCTGTCCTATTTCAGTGGCTGGCTGGACGAAAATGACTGCGATAAGGAGGATGCATACTTTATCGAGGAACAGCCGGACGGCGTAACACCGAATATCATCAAGATCACCAGAAAAGAGCTGAACAGACGGCTGGGCGGCATGGTCGTTATCATTGATGATGACGATGAGGATGGCGAAGCGTAAGCAAGCCGTAATTGCATAAGGACGAGAAGGTGGGTTTTGTCGCAGAAGCGGCAAAGCCTGTTTTTTGTGTCTGCGTTTTTCGTGGAAAACCTTGCAATCTGTCGAAGGATAGCATAAAATGGAGTAGTATATACTTTGCAAAAGGGAGGATGAAGCATCCGATGGCAGATAAAAACGGAACTTTCCCAGCCAGAGAAAAGCGAACGCCCTATAGCGGCGGCAAAGCGCCGCGCGGGCATCAGCAGGAGAGGCAGCCGAGGCGCGCACGTAGCCAGCAGATGCCCGCAAGACGCGGCAGAAGGCTCAATCCCAAGCTTTTGGGCGGGATCGCGATTTTCCTGATCGTGATTTTGATTTTCTTTTTGTTCCTGCGCAAGAACGGCTCGGCTGTTTTTGTGGACGATACGCAGGTCGGCATACTCAAAAGCCGCAGCGTGAGCGCGGAGGAGCTGACGCAGACCTTGGAGACGCAGTTGCAGAGCATGGTCGGCTCGAAGGTGCAGATCAATGAGGAGATCACGGTGGAGGGCGTACATATCGGCTCGAAAAACGAGAAGGATGTCTGCACGATGGAGCATTTGCTGCCGAAGCTGCGCAATCTGGTGACGTATAAGGTGGACGCGGCTGTGATCACGGTATCGGGCGGCAAGGCGGCGACTTTGGCAAATCAGACCATCGCGGAGGAGGTTTTGACGCAGATCCAGACCGATCTTCTGCCGGAGGAGGGCATCGCTGAGGATGCGGAGATCAGCTGGGTCGAGGATGTCGAGATCGTGAACGAATTTGTGGAATCGACGGAGATACAGGAGAAGGCGGATGCGATCAAGGCGCTGGAATCGACAACGGAGACAACGCAAAGCTACACGGTGCAGTCCGGCGACGCGCTGTATCTGATCGCGCAGGAATTTAAGACGACGGTGGAGAAGCTGCTTGAGGTGAACACGGGCACGAGCCTGCTCAGCGGCATTCGCGTGGGGCAGGTCATCAATGTGCCGGTGCAGAAGCCGAAAATTTCTGTAAAATCCGTGGAAACGCAGGTGCTGACGGCGGTTGAACCGAAGACCTACGAGACGCGCTACGATGATACCAAGCCCGCGAGCTACCAGAAGGTGATCCAGCAGGGCAAGGCGGGGCAGAAGAAGAGCACCATCCAGATTACGCGCATCAACGGCGTAGTGACGGAGGAGGTCGAGGTTTCGAAGGAGATCATCACCGAGGCTGTGCCGGAGATCATCGTGAAGGGCACGCAGTAAGAGAAAAATGGAAAACCATGCGGGATTTTCTGCGCAAAGCTGGAATTTCGGATGGTTTTTTCGTATAGAATTTGTGGTATGATAAGGGGGAGAATAGAAAACCGTGGAACTCTGTCCAACGCCCTGCCACGGGGGTTCTGGTCAAAGCATCTTCCCTTCGGGAAGACGGCTTTGCCGCCGCCTTATCTTGGCGGTGCTCATACCCTTGGAATCTGTTAGGGCAAACGCATCTGCATGCGTTTGCTAAATGGGGTGCAGGGGACGAGTTCCCTGCTGGGGCTTGGGGGCAAAGCCCCAAGGTCTTGCAACCTAGAGCCTTGCAGAATTTGCTTATTCCCCCCTCCCCGCAAACGCATGCAATGCGTTTGCCAATCGGGTCAAGGGCGGAAGCCCTTGTGGGGGAATTGGGGGGCAAAGCCCCCAAGGTCTTGGGGCTTCAGATTTTTTTGCATCGGAAAGGAGTTTTGATCATGAGTATTTCGTTTTCATTGAAGGATAACGCGGATTTGCGGCAGCAGATGCTTGCGATGCAGGCGGATGTAACCCGTTGCCATCAGGCATTGCATGAAAAAACGGGCAAGGGCAATGATTTCCTCGGCTGGCTCGATCTGCCGGAGAACTACGATCGGGCGGAGCTTGCCCGCATCAAGCAGGCGGCAAAACGCATTCAGACCGATAGCGCGGTGCTGATCGTCATCGGCATCGGTGGCTCTTATCTCGGCGCAAGAACGGCGCTGGATTTCATCCAAACGCCCTATTACAATCAGAAGAAAAAGGATACCCCCGAGATTTATTTCGTCGGCAATAATATCAGCTCGAGCTATCTGGCGGACATCCTCGCCATTTTGGGCGAACGTGATTTCTCCGTCAATGTCATCTCCAAATCCGGCACGACCACAGAACCCGCCATCGCCCTGCGTATTTTCAAGCAGCTGCTGGAGAAAAAATACGGCAAGGCGGGCGCGGCAAAGCGCATTTATGCCACCACGGACAAGGTGAAGGGTGCGCTCAAGGGCATGTGCGAGCAGGAGGGCTACGAGAGCTTCATCATCCCGGATGATGTGGGCGGGCGCTTCTCCGTGCTGACTCCCGTTGGACTGTTGCCGATGGCGGTCGCGGGGATCGATCTGGATGAGGTGCTGCGTGGGGCGCAGGGTGCCCGCAGGGACTATCAAAATCCCGATTTGCAGCAAAATCCCTGCTATCAATATGCGGCGCTGCGTCAGCTCTTTTATCGGCAGGGCAAAACGGTGGAAATTTTGGCAAGCTATGAGCCGCATCTGATCTCCTTCGGGGAGTGGTTCAAGCAGCTTTATGCCGAGAGCGAGGGCAAGGAGCACAAGGGGCTGTTCCCCGTGACGGCGAATTTTTCGACCGATCTGCACTCCATCGGGCAGTATATTCAGGATGGGCTGCGGCTGTTTTTCGAGACGGTGCTTTGGGTGAAGGAGCCGAAGGCGGCGGTGCGCATTCCCTTCGATGCGCAGGACGAGGATGGCTTGAATTTTCTGGCGGACAAGGAGCTTTCCTTTGTCAACGGCAAGGCATTTGCGGGGACGATGCTAGCCCATATGGACGGCGGCGTGCCCAACATGGTGATCGAAATTGATCGTATGGACGCTTATCATTTCGGTGCGCTGGTGTATTTCTTCGAGAAGGCTGTGGCGATCAGCGGCTACCTGCTGGACGTGAACCCCTTCGATCAGCCGGGCGTGGAGGCGTATAAGAAAAATATGTTCGCGCTGCTGGGCAAGCCGGGCTATGAGGCGCAGCGGGCGGCGTTGGAGGCTAGATTATAAGCCATTTTTGGACAAAAATCGCGCAGACAGGAAAATGTTGTCGGAAAAAAAGACTTTGCTTTTCGGGGAAACTTCCTTATAATGAGAGAGAGAACCATGCGGAAGAAATGGGGGCGAACCTCAAGAAAAAGGAGGTCGTTTGGATGATTTTTCGGAAACGAACGGGCGCATTGCTGCTGACGGTGACGCTGCTGCTGCCGATGCAGGTCCTCGCGGCGGAAAGCGCGGAGGGAACGCGCCTGCAGCTGCCTGTCGATGGCGAAACGGTGCAATGCATCGCCTATCGCATCAATGGGAATTATTATCTGAAGCTGCGCGATGTTGCGGCGGCGCTCAAGGATAGCGACAAGTGTTTTGATGTGCAGTGGAATCAGGAGAAAAAGGCGATCGAGCTGGTGACGGGCAGAGCCTACCAGCCGGTCGGGACGGAATTGTCCGCAGGAGACGCACAAACAGAGAAAGCGGTGACTCGCAATACCGCACCGATCCTGCTGGATGGGGCGCAGCTTTCGCTGACCGCCTACCAGATCGATGGGAATACCTATTTCAAGCTGCGGGAGTTGGGCGAAGCGCTCTCCTTTGCGGTAACATGGGATGAGGAAAGCAAAACGGCAGGCATTTCCACGAAGGATGCAAACGATGTCCCTGTGGTGGAGACAAGCGGTCTGCCGGCGCGCTATCCCAAGGAGGGCGAGCTTTACCATGGCAGCCCTATCACCAGATGCGCGGAGACGGGCATTCTCGGCTTTGGCGCAGGGCAGAAGGGCGGCATTTACCTTGGCATTCCCACCACAAGCGGCGATACGATCGCAGTCGGTACGGTTGTGGAGGAAGGCAAGGAAACGGTCGGCGGCGAATATGTCCGTGTGGGAGACTACATTTATTGGCAAAGAGAATGGGACATCATCGCGGAAACGATGATCGCCAAGCTGAACACCTATCAGAGTGATGCGCCGGACGATGCGGTGGCGAATATTCAGGGAAACGCCATCCTCGGCACGGATGCGGAGGATCAGATTTTCTTCGTCTATAATCAGGCGAAGAGGACTTGGGAGAAGGCTTGGTAAAATGCAGAACAGAAGGAGGTGCGGCGCATGATTGGCGCAATTTCGGGCATTGGCGGCGTAAGCCCCTATCAGGGGATGATGGGGCTGCGCACAAACGGGAATGAGGCGGTACAGCCTGTCTCTCAGCAAGAGACACAAATGCAGCTGCGGCTTTCCGGTGAGGGGACGACCCCCGTGCAGCCGGTGGATCGAGTGCGTCCTTTGGGTGCGCCGACCGCGCATACCCCGGAGGGGGTCGATCTGGCGCAGAAGATTCAGCAGGGGCAATATATGGATCCTGCGGAGTTTGCGGTTCGTCTGCGGATGCAGGGGACGAATGCGGAAAATCCTGCTCTGACGCAGATGGGCGATGAGGTGCAGAGTGCGCAGGAGATCATGGAGGAAGGCGAGTGCCAAACCTGCGCGGAGCGGAAATATCAGGACGGCTCGGACGATTCCGGCGTGTCCTATCAGACCCCGACGCATATCGCCCCGGAAGCGGCTGCGTCTGCGGTGCACGGACATGAGATGGAGCGCGTTGTCCGCAATCAGGCGGAGGCTGCGCGGGAGGATCGTGAAATCGTCAGCCAGAGCGTGACGCTGCATACGGCAATCTGCCCGGAATGCGGCAAGGTTTATATCTCCGGCGGCACAACGCGGATGACAACGGCGGCAAAGGCTGAGTCTGCGGCAAATCGGCCGGGAGAGTGCTTTTCCGCTGTGGCATAAGGCGAAAGGACGAAACGATGAAAAATAGATGGACACGCGCGCTGCTGGCATTGATGATGCTTTGCACGACCTTTTTCGGCGGCTGCGCGGATGTGATACAGGGGACGGATGACGTTCCTGTTACAGCGGTATATACGGACGATGAGGATGTCTCTGATGGGGAGACACTCGATGCCGATGGGTATTATACGACACCGGAGGACGTCGCGCTGTACATACATCTTTATGGCGAACTGCCCGGCAATTTTATCACAAAACGCGAAGCGCAGGAGCTTGGCTGGGACAGCAAGGAGGGCAATCTCTGGGAGGTTGCGGATGGCATGAGCATTGGCGGTGACCGCTTCGGCAATCGTGAGGGGCTACTGCCGGAGGATGAGGAATACACGGAATGTGATGTGAATTATAATGGTGGCTTTCGTGGTAGTGAGCGGCTGGTCTTCTCTGGTGACGGAGATATTTACTACACGGCGGATCATTATGAAACATTCGAGCAGTTGTATTGATGGGACGGATGAAATGGAAGATTTCGGGGTACAGGGGACTCGCCCCCTGCACCCCGTTATGGCAAACGCATATACATATGTTTGCAGGTACAGGAATGAAATAAATTGCAAGACCGCTTGTGAAAGGGAATTTGTATATTTCGATTCACAGGCGGTTTTCTATTTTATTCCAATTTTATCCATGCAAGCGCATGAAATGCGTTTGCTATAATGGGTCAAGGGGCATGAGCACCGCCAAGACAAGGCGGCGGCGAAGCCGTCTTCCCAAAGGGAGGATGCTTTGACCAAAACCCCTTGCGGGGGGACAGCCGGACAGTTATAGGGCAGAGCCCCAAGGCATTCAAGTACCCCTTGTGCATATCAGAATTATAGCTCACCCTGCAAACGATTTTTGCCTTCTTCCCGCATTTTTTCTGCAAGCGCATATCATGCGCTTGCTATAATGGGTCAAGGGGCGAAGCCCCTTGTGGGGGCGTTGGGGGCAAAGCCCCCAAGGTTTTGAAGACCCTCAAAGCTCCTTTTCCAGACAGATCAAATTCTCCCAGATCACCTGCTGGAAGAAAAACAGCGTGTTTCCCGCCAGACGATAGCCCAAGGAAGTATATAATTCGGCGGCGGGGATGTTGCCTTCATAGGTGTCGATGCGCACGACCTTACAGCATTTCTCCCGCGCGAGTTCCTCCGCAAAAGCGACAAATTCCCGTCCATGTCCCTGTCCTGCGCAGCTCGGACGGATGCAAAGCATATGGATCACCCAAACCTCCTCGTCCTTCGCCTCATATCGCCAGGGGATCTTGGCATATTCCGCAAGCTGGTCATGATTCAGCACGACAGAGCCGTACAGCATGCCGTTCTCCTCGCCCACATACAGCTCGCCATTCTCCAGCGCAGCCCTTGCATGCGCCTCCGTCGGATATTTCCCGCGCACCCAGTTCGTATAGCTGCCTTCCCGTTCCTCTTTGTCCAGAATTTCCTCGAAAATGCGCGCCACTTCCGCCAAATCCTCTTCTCTTGCCAATCGAATCATTTATGCCTCTCCTCCCCGTGTCATCTCTCGCCTAATTTCAGACCGGGATTTGCGTTCAGGTCAAGCCCGTCCCGCAGCCCAGCCAGATATTCATAATATGCCGCGCAGCCGATCATTGCCGCGTTGTCCGTGCAGAGGATCGGCGCGGGAACGCTCAGGAAAAAGCCCTCCCGATCGCAAGCCGCCTGCATCCTCGCGCGCAGTGCGCTGTTCGCCGCAACGCCGCCCGCCAGCGCGATCTGCTTCATGCCATGCGCCTTTGCCGCCTGTATCGTTTTGCCGACCAGCACTTCCACCACTGCCTGCTGGAAGCTCGCCGCAATATCCTCCGGTACGATCTCTTCGCCCAGCATTTTCTGCTTGTTGACATAATTCAGCACGGCTGATTTCAGTCCGCTGAAGCTGAAATCATAGCTGTCCCCCTCCAGAAAAACGCGCGGGAATTTGACTGCGTCAGAATTGCCCTTTTTTGCCGCCGCATCGATCTTCGGGCCGCCGGGATAGCCCATGCCGATTGCCCGTGCGACCTTATCATATGCCTCGCCTGCCGCATCGTCCCGCGTCCGACCGAGGATCTCATATTTCCCATAATCCCGCACCAAAACCAGATGCGAATGCCCGCCGGAAACCACCAGCGCGATGTAGGGCGGCGCAAAATCGCGATTTTGGATATAATTGGCACAAATGTGCCCCTCAATGTGATGCACGCCGATCAGGGGCTTTTCTGCCGCAAATGCCAACGCCTTCGCCTCGGACAGCCCGACCAGAAGCGCACCTACCAGTCCTGGTCCGTAGGTCACGCCGATGGCGTCCATTTCGCGCAGCTCCATACCTGCATCCGCGAGCGCCTGTGTGATCACGCCGTCAATATTTTCGATATGCTTGCGCGATGCAATCTCCGGCACGACCCCGCCGTAAAGCGTATGCAGCGCAATCTGCGAGGAAATCACATTGGAAAGCACCTCCCTGCCGTTTTTCACCACAGCTGCCGCCGTTTCATCGCAGGAGCTTTCCAGCGCCAAAATATAGATGTCCTTTTCTTCCATGTTCAGTCCCCCTTCGGAAATTCGATCGTGATGCATTTGCGTTCCTCGCCCAGCTCCGCGCAGGGGAAGATCTCCCTTGCGACGGAAAGATAGTCCTCCGGATTATGCAGGGAGGGGCTGAAATGCGTCAGCCAGAGCCGCTCGACTCCCGCTTGCTTCGCCATCCGCGCCGCTTCGGAAAAGAGCATGTGCTTGTTGCCTTTGGCTTTTGGCTTTTTCGCTTCATCGCCGTACATGCCCTCGCAGATGAAAAGCTGTACGCCGCGCACAAATTCCTTGATGCGATCCAGCGGACGGCTGTCTGTGCAGTAGGCGACGGAAATGCCGCGTCTGCCTGCCCCCAGCACCTGATCCGCTGTGTATCGCACGCCGTTGAATTCCACCGCGCCTTCCTTTTGCAGCTTGCCCCAGAGGGGCTTGGGCAGCCCCAACTCTTCCGCCCGCTTTACGTCAAATTTTCCCTTGCGCGAGAGGTCTATGCGGTAGGCGAAGCACTTGACCATATGCTCCGCCGGGCAGTAATCAATGCAAAATTCCCCGATGCGGATGGGACGCGGGGCATCCTTGTCCAGCTCGATATATTCGATGGGGAAGGGCAGCTCCGGCGCGATCAGCGTCAGCCCTTCCACAATTTTCCGCAAACCAACGGGACCAATCATCACCAACGGCTCGGTGCGTCCCGCGTTGCCGATGGTCAAGAGTAAGCCGGGCAGACCGGAAATGTGGTCTGCATGAAAATGCGTAAAGCAGATGACGTCAATGGTTTTGAAGCCCCAGCCGAGCAGCTTCATCGTCACCTGCGTGCCTTCGCCGCAGTCGATCAGCAGCAGCCTGCCGTTCAGACGGGCAAGCATCGCCGTCAGGAAACGGCTCGGCATCGGCATCATGCCGCCCGTCCCCAGTAAACAAATATCTAACATCGCTTTTCTCCTTCTATTCCGATTCGCTCCCCCGCAGGGGATGCTGAAATTTTTTAATATCCATATCGTACCCATTGTATCGTAAATGCGGAAAAATTACAATGCCCTGACGAGAGGTGCGCCCGAATAAAAAAACATAAATTCTGAAATGCGGAAAGGTACGGCTGCTGTGTCAATCTCCCTTGACAGCCTAAGTCAAAGGATGCCTGCGGGAGATTTCCTTGCATCCGCAGCCTTTCCGTTATTTCAGCTCTTGTATGTTTTCTTATCGGGACGCACCTAAACCTTTGCCTGCGAGGAATCGACGTGCCCTTGCACCATTATCGCCCTGCGCCATAGAATGGGTACTGTAGATAGAAAAAGGAGGCAGCTTCATGAAAGAAATGTGTCAAAATTTCATCTGTAATACAAGAAAATGCCCCGCACAGCCTGCCGCGTCGGATGCGCAGAGAACACAGACCACGCAGACCGCGCAGACGACGCAGAACGCACGGACAACGATGGTCTCCCCCGCAACGACAGCCCTTCAGCCCGATACCGATATGGGCGACTGCAACGCCTGCGTGCTCGAGCGGGTCGGATTGGCGCAGGCATTTGTAGCGGATCAGCCCTATGAAGCCCTGATGGAGCAGGAGCAGAGCCTTGTCTGCGGGACGGCTTTCTCCGCGCTCGTCATGCCCTATTGCTCCGGCTGGAATCTGTATCGCTTTGGAAAGGAGATGTGACTATGGATCGGGATGAACTGCTCAAAGCGTTGACGGAACTGGATTTTATCGCGGTGGATCTGGGGCTGTATCTGAATACGCACCCGGAGGAGGCGGAGGCGATCACGGCGTATAATCAGGTGATTACTGCCGCCGATGCCGTCCGCATGAAATATGAGGATGCCTATGGACCGATGTGCTCCTTCCGCAGCTATGCCGCCAATACCGAGGATTGGCAGTGGAAGGATAATCCTTGGCCTTGGCAGAGCGACGCAAATTTCTCCCTTGCAGGAAAGGAGTGTAAATAAATGTGGATTTATGAGAAAAAGCTGGAGTTCCCCGTCAAGATCACACAGCCCGATGCACGGCTGGCAAAGATCATGATAGAACAGTATGGAGGTGCTTACTGCATTACGGTATAGCTCTATCTATCAATAAAAAACAGCTCCAGGCTGTTATCCTTTTTATCATAGATCACTTTTTCGCAAACAGAGCGAAACGCCTTACGTTTCTCCTCCATGGAGCAGGAAGCATCCCGCAGGATGCCCATAACGGACACGATCCGCGTAGAAAATGCCGCGCGGTCGAAGGGTTTATTTTGCTGCCCACGAATTTCGGCAAGCTGCGCCTGCAGCTCTGTGATCTCCTTTTCAATGCTCCGCTTATTCGCGCGATATTCCTCCAGCGTATCAATATCATTGAGGTAGGCGGTCTTTGCCTTTTTCATGCGCTGCTGCGCCCTTGCCAGCAGGGATGCATACACCACCTGTTCCTTGGAATCCTGCGTTTCGCGGCGAATGCTGTAGCGGCAGCTGTGCGCGTTTGTCTGCGAGGCGATTTTCTCCATTTCGTTCAGGAGGGAGGGGATCAGCCGATTGGACGAGATGGCGTGGGAGCTATGGCATTGCCCGTGGTTATACCCGCCGCACTGAAACTGCACCGCGCCATTTTTGTATTTTGTCCCGACGATCAGGCTGCGCCCGCAGGCAGAGCATTTCACCATGCCGGACAGCCAGTGAATCCCTTCCGTTTCGGGGCGTTTATGCTTGTAATAGGTGCGCTTTTCGCTGCGATAACGTGCGGCGGCGGCATCCCATGTTTCCTCCGGGATAATCGGCTCCCAGTTTCCCTTGGCGATGATGGAGGCGGGGTCGGCAAAATCGCGGTCACGCATCCGACCGGGCGTCCATCTGGCGTAGCCCTTATAGACGGGATTGTTGAGGATATACTGGATGCTGCGGCGCTCAAAAACGTTCCCGCGATGCGTGCGATAGCCCATCTGCGTCATCTGCCGCGAGAGGGCAAACATCGACACCCCGGCAATATACTGCTCGAAAATATAGCGCACCATTTTTGCTTCCTCCGGGACGATCGCAAGGCTTTTGTTTTCGCTGCGATAGCCGAAGGGGGCAGTCGCCTGCCATTCGCCCATCTGCGCCTTTTTGAGCATGGTCTTGTTGACCTCCTCCGCAAGATTGAGGGAGTAATATTCCGCCATGGCTTCCAGCATGGATTCGTAGATCACGGCGAATTTGTCATCCTGCGGGATCGGCTCCCGAACGGAAATCACCCGCACGCCGTCCTTTTTGAGCAGAGCCTTGTATAAAACGGAGTCCTCCTTATTTCTGGCGAAGCGGTCGAATTTATGTACAAGAATGACCTCGATGTGATTGGATTTTTTGCGTGCCTGCCGGATCATGTTCTGGAAGGCGGGGCGCTTGTCTGCACGCTTGCCCGAGATGCCCTCGTCCAGAAAGATAAATTCATCTGGGATTTGATAGCCGTTCGCACGGGCATATTCGCGAATGTCCGCAAGCTGCGCGGAAGGGGAGTAGTCGGTTTGCTCGTCCGTGGAAACGCGGATGTAGGCTGCTGCGATGGACATAAAAAAGACCTCCTTTGTTATAAAAATGTATAGCAAATCAGGCGGTCTTATGATACAATGCCTTTGGTGTGGGTGGTCGTATTTGCGATCGCCGGGGTCCTCCTTCTCGTTGGCACGGGAAGGGGGATTTTTTATTTGTTGAAAGCTCTTGCAGAACGGAAACATATTCATTCTGAATACAGGAAAAGATTTCATCAGCAACCTTTCCATCAAAGACATGAGAAGTCAGATTTCTTCGTTATTCAGAATACCGTAAATGTATGCCTCGCGCATGACAGCTTTGGGGCTGTTCAGATTGGCAAAGCCTTGATCTAACAGATATTCACGGGTCGTTTTCCACGCCAGCTCCATACAGAATTCAAAACGCTGGATACCGCCGTCACAAACAGAATCGCTTTTTGTTTCTTCCTATTCCTTGATGGTTTCCTGCAGGCGCTTTATTTCAGAGGTCAGCCAATACATTTTTTGCAAGGCGTTAACCCTCTTTGAAATGCGTTATCCAGTGTGATATGGCGTTTCGGTGATTCCACCGCCGCAGCCGCAAGCAAGACAAAACAAAGCATTCATAGGACAAAACACGGGATACATACAGTCTAACAGGAGGCGATCATATGGCAAAACAGGAACCGTTAAAGGTAATCTCAAAGATCGTGAGGGAGGATGGAGTTGTCCTCTATGATTCCTTGAGCGACGAGGAAAAGACGGCGTTCTGGAAACGGGCGAATCGGCGGGCGATCGAGGCTGTGGAGAGACTGCGCGGAAATACCGTGGAATTTCTGGACGATGATGACGCGACGGATACGGTTACGGCATAAGGGGCTATGCCCCGTGAGGTGGACAAGCATGGTACACGGAAAGACGGTGGACGAGCTGTACCGTCTGGCGATACAGGCGGGGCTGCGTCCGGGCGCGAAGGTGCGGATCGTGACGCGGGTGATGGACAAGGCTGCG
>CAVGZD010000035.1:0-22231 GCA_963633805.1 Lachnospiraceae bacterium
GCCTAAGCTGGCTGAGGCTGTAAGAAAGTACAAAGCAGCAAAGGCGAACAGCTAATTAGATTCAACAATTCCAAATTTTGCTTTAGGTATTGCAATTTATTGCAAAAGCAAATATAATCATTTCCAAGGCGAAGGATTTTCCCTCGCCTTGGTTTTTTATTTTTCAAAATTTACTTACAAAGGAGAGAGGATCATGGGTGAGATCAAAAAGGCAGTGATCACGGTTCTGGGGACGGACCGCGTGGGGATCACATATAAGGTATGCGAAGTGTTGGCGGGAGCAAACATCAACATTTTGGACATTACACAGACGATTACCGGCGGATATTTCAACATGGTAATGGTTGTAGATATTACAAATGAAAATATTACATTTGAGGATACGGCAAAGAAGCTGGCGGAGGTCGGCAAGGAGTTGGGGCTGGAGATCAAGATCCAGCACACCGCAATTTTTGATGCCATGCATCGCATTTGATAAGGGGGCGGGTGCATGATTACGAGAAATGAAATTCTGGAAACGAATGACATGATTCGCGAAATGAATCTGGATGTGCGGACGATCACGATGGGGATCAGCCTGCTGGATTGCGCGGATGCGGATATCAACAAATTTAACGAAAATATTTATCGCAAAATTACGACATACGCGAAGGATCTTGTTGCGGTGGGGGAAGAACTGGAGAAGGAATACGGTATTCCGATCGTGAACAAGAGAATTTCCGTGACGCCGATTGCGATTGCGGCGGCGGGCTGCAAAAATGCGGATTCTTTCGTCAGCACGGCGCAGGCGCTGGACAAGGCGGCGAAGGAGGTCGGCGTGAATTTTATCGGCGGTTTTTCCGCGCTGGTGCAGAAGGGCTACACGGAAAGCGATAAAAAGTTGATCGATTCCATTCCGGAGGCGCTGGCGGTGACGGAACGTGTGTGCGCATCGGTGAACGTAGGGACATCCAGAAACGGGATGAACATGGACGCGGTGAAACGAATGGGCGAAGTCATCGTGGAAGCGGCAGAGCTGACGAAGGAGCGCGAATGCATCGGCTGCGCGAAGCTGGTCGTGTTCTGCAACGCGGTGGAGGACAACCCCTTCATGGCTGGCGCGTTCCATGGCGTTGGCGAGGCGGATTGCTGCATCAATGTCGGCGTAAGCGGTCCGGGAGTTGTGAAAAAGGCGCTGGAGGCGGTCGGCGGGGCGGATTTTGAGACGCTTTGCGAGACAGTGAAGCGCACGGCATTCAAAATTACGCGCGTAGGACAGATGATCGCGACAGAGGCGGCGAAGCGACTGCATGTTCCCTTTGGTATCATCGACCTTTCGCTGGCACCGACACCGGCGGTCGGCGACAGTATCGCAGAAATTTTCCAGGAAATGGGCTTGGAGGAAGCGGGTGCGCCCGGCACAACGGCGGCTCTGGCACTTTTGAACGACAACGTGAAAAAAGGCGGTGTAATGGCTTCGTCCTACGTTGGCGGGCTGAGCGGCGCATTCATTCCGGTCAGCGAGGATCACGGCATGATCGATGCTTGCGAAAAGGGCGCGCTGACGCTGGAAAAGCTGGAGGCGATGACCTGCGTATGTTCCGTTGGGCTGGACATGATTGCGCTGCCGGGGGACACCTCTGCGGCGACGCTTTCCGGGATCATTGCGGATGAGGCGGCGATCGGCATGATCAACCAGAAGACGACGGCAGTGCGTCTGATCCCCGTGATCGGGAGGAAGGAAGGCGAGTCGGTGGAGTTCGGCGGGCTGCTGGGGCATGCGCCGATCATTCCGGTGAACCGATTCAGCTGCGAGAAATTCGTGGCGCGCGGCGGGCGGATCCCTGCGCCGATCCACAGCTTTAAGAATTAAAAAAGCCTTGAGGGCGCTACCCTCAAACTCCCGAAAAACCATGAGGGCGCTGCCCTCAAACTCCCGCAAGGGGATTTCATCCCCTTGACCCCGTTAGGCAGGGGCACAAATGCCCCTGCGGGGTGAGTGGGGAAGGTCGTGGGTGACGATCTAAATAAGAAAGCAGCTAGTATTCATTCAAAACGCCGTAAGTCATTGTTTTACAAGGATTTACGGCGCTTGATATTTTCTGATTTGGGTGCATCGAATTTGAGCGGGTTTTTCTATGATTTGGATGGGAAGGGGAAGTGTATTGGTAAAAGTGATAAATATGGGGTATATTTATATAGGAAGATTGGTAAAAATTTGGTGCAGGTGGAGGGAGATATGAAAATAATTGTGATATTTGTTTGAAAAGCGTAAATGGGAGAGTATAAAATTTTATACAAAATCTAAGAAATTTTTTTGAAAAAAGGCTTGCGTTCTTTGTTTTTATCCTTTATAATAAAGCATGTTGTGACATAGAGTGTTGATACGGAAGGTTGCCGCGAGGATGCGGGTTTTTCCGAGGAGCGATGTCCAGTTCAAGGAAACCGGGCGACAAGGTCACTGTACTGAATATTTTGGGTTTTACCTATTGGTAAGGATAGGTTTGCGTATTCGTCGTTGCCGGATACACCCGGATGAGTGTGCAGTCACCACTTGTCGTGCTGAAGTCAAAAAGTACGAAAAGGAGGGGACTTTTTTTATGGCTAATCCCAAAATCAGAATCAGTCTCAAGGCTTACGATCACAAGTTGATCGACCAATCTGCGGCGCAGATCATCGAAACAGCGAAGAAAACAGGTGCGCAAATCAGCGGCCCCATCCCTCTTCCCACAAAGAAGGAAGTTGTAACGATCATCAGAGCGGTGCATAAATACAAGGATTCTCGCGAACAGTTCGAGATGAGAACACACAAGAGACTGATCGACATTTTGAGCCCTACATCCAAGACAGCAGACGCACTGAGCCGTCTGGATCTGCCCGCAGGTGTAGACATCACGCTGAAGGTTATGAAATAATCAAAGCGGCTTCCCACACGCAACGAGCCGAGCGATTATTTTTGAACTGAAAGAAACAATCCCAAAACTGGTTGATATAAGATTGGTGCGTAACAAAAACGGTTACAACTCTTATATGACTAGAATGATCGCCAAAGGGCGATCCGCTGTAGAAAATTAGGAGGTGCAACAAGATGAAAAAGGCGATTATCGCTAAGAAGATCGGTATGACACAGGTTTTCACAGAAAACGGCGCGTTGGTACCGGTTACGGTTCTGGAAGCAGGCCCCTGCGTAGTCATCCAGAAGAAGACAATGGAAAACGATGGCTATGAAGCAGTACAGGTTGGTTTCGCAGAAATCAAGGAAAAGAAAGTAACAAAGCCCATGAAGGGTCATTTTGCAAAGGCAGGCGTAGCTGCCAAGAGATATGTAAAGGAATTTAAGCTGGAAGATGCGGCAAACTATGAGGTTGGCGCAGAGATCAAGGCTGATGTATTCGCAGCGGGCGACAGAGTAGACGCAAGCGGCGTTTCCAAAGGTAAGGGCTTCCAGAGTACGATCAAGAGATACAACGCACAGAGAGGTCCCATGGGTCATGGTTCCAAATCTCACAGAGTTGTAGGTTCTATGGGTTCTTCCGCAACACCCAGCCGCGTAAAGAAGGGCAAGAGAATGCCCGGTCACATGGGTGCGGCAAATGTAACCATTCAGAATCTTGAGGTTGTACGCGCTGACGCAGAGAAGAATCTGCTGCTGATCAAGGGCGCAGTTCCCGGTCCCAAGGGCGCTGTTCTGGTCATCAAAGACAGCGTAAAGGCTTGATAAACTTTACGAAAGGAGGAAACAAACATGGCAAATGTTGCAGTATTAAATATGGCTGGCGCACAGGTAGGCACGATTGAGCTGAATGACGCCATTTTCGGTATTGAAGCAAACGAGCATGTGATGCATCTGGCTGTTGTACAGTATCTGGCTAACCAGAGACAGGGCACACAGAGCACAAAGACACGCGCCGAGGTTCGCGGCGGCGGCAGAAAGCCTTACAGACAGAAAGGCACAGGCAGAGCAAGACAGGGCTCCATCCGTTCTCCTCAGTGGGTTGGCGGCGGCGTTGTATTCGCTCCCAAGCCGAGAGATTATTCCTTCAAGCTGAACAAGAAGGTAAAAAGACTGGCTCTGCAGTCCGCACTGTCCACAAAGGTGGCAGAGGGCAAAATCATCGTTCTGGATGAGCTGAATCTGGGCGAGGTAAAGACAAAAGAGATGGCAAAGGTGCTGGAGAACATCAAATGCGGCAAGGCGCTGATCGTTCTGGATGGCGCAAATAAGAACGTGGTTCTCTCCGCAAGAAATATTCCTGATGTAAAAACAGCTTCCGTAGGCACGATCAACGTGTACGATCTGCTGAAGTACAACACACTGGTTGTCACAAAGGATGCAGTGGCAAAAATCGAGGAGGTGTACGCATAATGGCTGATCTGAAGTATTATGACGTAATCGAAAGACCCGTAATCACAGAGAACAGTATGGCTGTTCTGGATGAGAAGAAATATACCTTTATCGTACGCCCCGAAGCAACAAAGGCGCAGATTAAGGATGCAGTGGAAAAGATGTTTGAGGGGGCAAAGGTTGCTTCCGTAAACACGATGAATTACGATGGCAAGCCCAAAAGAAGAGGGATGTACTTCGGCAAGACAAAGAAGTTCAAAAAGGCTGTTGTAAAGCTGACGGCTGACAGCAAGGACATCGAGATCTTTATGGGGATGTAAGCGAGAAAGCGCTGAAAAGCGGTTGGACGCGGGGCGAGTTTACTTGCACAAGCGTACAAACATTTTTCAGCCCCACGGTATGAGTAAAATGCGGAGCATTTTACGAATAACGAGCTTTCGAGCAAGAGAAAGCGCTGAAAAGCGGTTGGACGCGGGGCGAGTTTACTTGCACAAGCGTACAAACATTTTTCAGCCCCACGGTATGAGTAAAATGCGGAGCATTTTACGAATAACGAGCTTTCGAGCAAGAGAAAGCGCTGAACGACTTAAATGTGCGCTTTCCATAGGATGCTGAAAAGCGGTCATGAGGCGAGAGCTGGACGGACCATGTATTTTTCAGACAAAAGGCAAGAGCAAAACACGCCAAGGCGTGTAGACGATAGAAATCCGAAAGGAGTGGAAAAAAGAGATGGCAATTAAAAGATATAAACCTTATACACCATCCAGAAGACACATGACAGTGTCTGCATTCGACGAAATTACAACATCCACGCCCGAGAAATCTCTGGTGGTACACCTGAGAAAGACTTCCGGCAGAAATAATCAGGGCAAGATCACAGTACGTCACCACGGCGGCGGCGGCAAGATCAAATACAGACTGGTTGACTTCAAGCGCAACAAGGACGGCGTACCCGCAACAGTAAAGACAATCGAGTACGATCCCAACAGGACGGCAAACATCGCGCTGATCGTATATGCTGACGGTCAGAAATCCTATATTCTGGCTCCCGCAGGTCTGCAGGTTGGCGATCAGATCATGAACGGTCCCGACGCAGAGGTAAAGCTGGGCAACACACTGCCTATGAGCAAGATCCCCGTTGGCGCAAGCATCCACAACATCGAAATGAAACCCGGCAAGGGCGGTCAGCTGGTTCGTTCCGCAGGCAACGTTGGTCAGCTGATGGCAAAGGAAGGTAAATATGCAACCGTTAAGCTGCCCTCCGGCGAAATGAGACTGCTGCCCATCGAATGCCGCGCAACAATCGGTCAGGTTGGCAACGCAGACCACGAGCTGATCCACATCGGTAAAGCCGGCAGAAAGCGTCACATGGGCATCAGACCTACGGTAAGAGGTTCCGTAATGAACCCGAATGATCACCCTCACGGCGGTGGTGAAGGCAGAGCGCCGATCGGTCGTCCCGCACCCATGACACCTTGGGGCAAACCCGCACTGGGCTACAAGACAAGAAACAAACACAAGGCTTCCAACAAATATATCGTTCGCCGCAGAAACGGCTGATGACGCGGAATGTGCCTAAGGCGGCTTAGGCACGAAGAGAAATAACAAGGAGGATTCATCAATGAGCAGATCTTTGAAAAAAGGACCTTTTGCTGACGACCATCTGCTGAAGAAGATCGACGCTATGAATGCAGCGGGCGAAAAGAACGTCATCAAAACATGGTCCCGTCGTTCTACAATCTACCCCGATATGATCGGTCATACTATCGCAGTATATGACGGCAGAAAGCATGTGCCCGTATATATCACAGAGGACATGGTAGGTCACAAGCTGGGCGAATTTGCGCTGACAAGAACCTACAGAGGACACGGCAAGGACGCAGAAAAGAAATCCAGAGTTCGCTAATTATCCGATCACGAAAGGAGGTTTCGTTCATGGCAAAAGGTCATAGAAGCCAAGTAAAGAAAGAAAGAAACATTGCAACACAGGAAAAAAGACCTCATGCATCTGCAAAATATGTAGGCATTCCCGCTCCCAAGGCAAAGATCGTTCTGGATCAGATCAAGGGCAAGGATGTTGCTACGGCAGCTGCAATCTTGAATTATAGCCCCAGACTGGCAGCGGAGATCATCGGCAAGGTGCTCAAATCCGCTGTTGCCAATGCGGAAAACAATCTGGGTATGGACGTAAGCAAACTGTATGTGGAAGAAGTAAGTGCTGATCAGGGCCCTACAATGAAGAGAATTCGCCCCAGAGCACAGGGCAGAGCATATCGCATCCTGAAAAGATCCTGCCATATTTCCATCGTTCTTAATGAAAGATAAGAGGAGGTACTGAAATGGGACAGAAAGTAAACCCCCACGGTTTAAGAGTAGGTATCATCAAAGATTGGGATGCAAAATGGTATGCAGAAAAAGACTTTGCTGATAACCTGGTAGAAGACGTAAAAATCAGAGAATTTATCAAAAAGAAGCTGTACGATTCCGGCGTATCCAGAATCGCAATCGAAAGAACAGCAGGCAGAGTGAAGATCACAGTTTACACAGCGAAGCCCGGCATCGTAATCGGCAAGAACGGTGCGGCAATTGAGGCGCTCAAGGCTGAAGTACAGAAGATGACGGCGCACAAGGTTGCCGTAAACATCGAAGAGATCAAAAGACCTGAGCTTGATGCACAGCTTGTGGCTGAAAACATCGCAGCACAGCTGGAAAACCGTGTAACATTCCGTCGTGCAATGAAGCAGGCAATGGGCAGAACAATGAAGTTCGGCGCAAAGGGTATCAAGACAATGGTAAGCGGTCGTCTGGGCGGCGCAGATATCGCGCGTGGCGAATCCTACCATGAAGGCACAATCCCCCTTCAGACACTGAGAGCAGACATCGACTATGGCTTTGCTGAAGCAGATACCACCTACGGCAAACTGGGCGTAAAGGTTTGGATCTACAAAGGCGAGGTTCTTCCTGTAAAGAATAATAAAAAGTAAGGAGGCGCTGAGGAATCATGTTAATGCCTAAGAGAGTAAAACATCGTAAACAGCAGAGAGGCAAAATGAGAGGCCGTGCATATAGAGGCAACAAGGTGACATACGGCGAATTTGGTATCATGGCGATGGAACCTACATGGATCACATCCAACCAGATCGAGGCTGCCCGCGTTGCTATGACAAGATATATCAAACGTGGCGGTGACGTTTGGATCAAGGTATTCCCCGACAAGCCGGTATCCGCAAAGCCTATCGGTACTCGTATGGGTTCCGGTAAAGGCGCGCCTGAATATTGGGTAGCAGTCGTAAAGCCCGGCAGAGTTATGTTTGAGATTGGCGGCGTAGATGAAGAAAGAGCAAGAGAAGCGCTGAGACTGGCAATCCATAAGCTGCCGATCAAGTGCAAAATCGTATCTAAAGCAGAAGCAGAAGAAATGGCAGGTGAACATCAGTGAAAACAAAAGGCTATGTAAATGAATTGATGGGCAAAACTGCAGATGAATTACAGAAGGACCTTGTTTCCGCTAAGAAAGAGCTGTTCAACCTGAGATTCCAGAACGCAACAAACCAGCTGGACAATACAGCAAGAATCAAGGAAGTTCGTAAGAACATCGCAAGAATCCAGACAATCATCACAAAGAATGCGAGAGAAGCAAAATAATAAAATCCGAGCGATGAAAGGAGGCTAACATCGTGGAAAGAAATCTTCGTAAGACCAGAATCGGTAGAGTAGTCAGCGACAAGATGGACAAGACAATCGTTGTTGCTGTAGAAGATAAAGTAAAACATCCTCTGTACGGCAAGATCGTAAACAGAACCTATAAGCTGAAAGCACATGACGAAAACAACGAATGCGGCATCGGCGATCGTGTTAAGGTTATGGAGACAAGACCTCTGTCCAAGGATAAGAGATGGAGACTTGTGAGCATCATCGAAAAAGCAAAATAATCCTTTTTGGAGAGGAGGCAACAGATATGGTTCAGCAGGAAACCAGATTGAAGGTAGCGGACAATTCCGGGGCGAAGGAGCTTCTGTGCATCAGAGTTCTGGGCGGCTCCACAAGAAGATATGCAGGCGTTGGCGATATTATCGTAGCTGCGGTTAAAGACGCAACACCCGGCGGCGTTGTGAAAAAAGGCGACGTTGTAAAGGCGGTAGTGGTAAGAACCGTGCATCCCATCGGCAGAGCGGACGGCAGCTATATCAAATTCGACGAGAATGCAGCAGTTATCATCAAGGATGACAAAAACCCCAGAGGTACCCGTATCTTTGGGCCCGTTGCAAGAGAGCTGAGAGAAAAACAGTTCATGAAGATTCTCTCTCTGGCTCCCGAAGTACTGTAATAGGAGGTGCGACAGGTGGCTAATATGAAACTGAAAACCGGCGACAAGGTAGTCGTAATCGCCGGCAAGGATAAAGGCAAGGAAGGCAAGATCGTTGCGGTAGACAGAAAGAACAACCGCGTGATGGTGGAAGGCGTGAACATGGTTTCCAAGCACACAAAGCCCAACGTACAGAACCAGCAGGGCGGCATCATCAAGAAGGAAAACTTCATCCATGCATCCAACGTAATGTATCTGCACAACGGCAAGGCAACACGCCTTGGCGCGATGATCAAGGATGGCAAGAAGGTAAGAGTTGCAAAGAAAACCGGCGAAGTGATTGACTGATAAAAAGCTGCGAAAGGAGGGTAACAATGAGCAGATTAAGAGACTTCTATGAAGAACAGATCGTTCCCGAAATGACAAAGAAATTTTCTTATAAAAATAAATTGGCTGTTCCCAAGTTGGAAAAGATCATCATCAACATGGGTGTTGGCGAGGCAAGAGAAAACGCGAAGGTTCTCGATGGCGCGGTAAGAGATATGACAATCATCTCCGGTCAGAAGCCCATGATTACAAAGGCAAAGAAATCCATCGCAAACTTCAAGCTGCGTGAAGGCATGAACATCGGCTGCAAGGTAACCTTGAGAGGCGACAGAATGTATGAATTCGCAGACAGACTGATCAACATTGCACTGCCTCGTGTACGTGACTTCCGTGGCGTGAAGGCAAACAGCTTTGACGGCAGAGGCAACTACACAATGGGTATCAAAGAACAGCTGATCTTCCCTGAGATCGAATACGATAAGGTTGACAAAATCAGAGGCATGGACATCGTATTTGTAACAACAGCGAAAACGGACGAAGAAGCAAGAGAGCTGCTGAGACAGTTCGGTATGCCATTCGCAAAATAAGGGAGGGACAAAAATGGCTAAAAAATCTATGATCGTAAAGCAGCAGAGAAAACCGAAATTCTCTACGAGAGCTTATACACGCTGCCGTGTTTGCGGCAGACCTCATGCTGTATTGAGAAAATATGGGATTTGCCGTATTTGCTTCCGTGAACTGGCATACAAAGGTCAGATTCCCGGCGTAAAGAAAGCAAGCTGGTAATTGAAAGGAGGAATTCACAATGTCTATGAGCGACCCTATCGCAGATATGCTGACAAGAATCAGAAACGCAAATATTGCCAAACATGATACCGTAGATGTTCCTTCTTCCAAAATGAAGAGAGCAATCGCTGATATTCTGGTAGCAGAGGGCTACGTAAAGGGATATGAAGTGATCGAGGACGGCATCAAGTCCACACTTCGCATCAGCCTCAAATACGGCGCAGATAAGAACGAAAAGGTTATCGCAGGTTTGAAGAGAATCTCCAAGCCCGGTTTGAGAGTATTTGCCGGCAAAGACGAGCTGCCTAAGGTTTTGGGCGGTCTGGGTACGGCAATCATTTCCACAGACAAGGGCTTGATGACAGATAAGGCTGCAAGAAAAGCAGGCCTGGGCGGCGAAGTAATCGCTTTCATTTGGTAAGATCAGGATAGAATATAGGAGGTGCAGACCATGTCCAGAATCGGTAAACTGCCCATCGTGGTACCCGCCGGCGTGGAGGTAAAGATTGGCGAAGGCAATCTGCTGACAGTAAAAGGCCCCAAGGGTACACTGGAGAGAAAATTATCCGCAGACATGAACATCGCAATGGAAAACGGTCAGATCACGGTTACAAGACCCAGCGATCTGAAAAAGCATAGAGCATTACACGGCCTGACAAGAACACTGATCCAGAATATGGTAATCGGCGTAACACAGGGCTATGAAAAGACACTGGAGATCAACGGTGTTGGTTACAGAGCGGCAAAATCCGGCAAGAAGCTGACGCTGACACTGGGTTATTCCCACCCTGTAGAGATGGAAGATCCCGAAGGCATCGAATCCGTTGTGGAAGGGACAAACAAAATCATTGTTAAGGGTATTGACAAAGAAAAAGTAGGTCAGTTTGCAGCTGAAATCAGAACAAAAAGACCTCCCGAACCCTACAAAGGCAAAGGTATTAAATACTCTGACGAGCATATCAGACGTAAAGTTGGTAAGACCGGTAAGAAATAATCCTCGCCTATGCGCGTGAGATCTATTTATATCGGAAAGTGACTAATTTTTGAAAGAAACGGAGTGAAAATACTATGATCAATAAGCCCTCTCGTGCGGCGGCTCGTGTGAAAAGACACTACAGAATCCGCAATCATGTAAAAGGCACCGCTGCCAGACCCAGACTGGCAGTGTTCAGATCGAATAAGCATATGTATGCGCAGATCATCGACGACGCTGCGCATCATACACTGGCTGCTGCTTCCACGATGGAAGCGGAGATCGCAAGCAAGGTGGAATACACCAACACAGTTGCGGCTGCAGCGGCTGTAGGCGAAGCGATCGCAAAGAAAGCTGCTGAAAAAGGCATCACTGAGGTTGTATTCGACAGAGGCGGTTTCGTATACCACGGCAAAGTTCAGGCACTGGCAGAGGCAGCAAGAGAAGCCGGTCTGAAATTCTAAGGCAAGGAGGAAAGTAAGTTGAAAAGAATCGATCCAAGCACTTTAGATCTGAAAGATAAAGTAGTTACCATCAACCGTGTATCCAAGACGGTTAAGGGTGGTCGTACCATGAGATTCTCTGCTTTGGTTGTTGTTGGCGACGGCAACGGTCATGTTGGCTGCGGCATGGGCAAGGCGGCTGAAATTCCCGATGCGATCCGCAAGGGCAAGGAAGCAGCTATGAAGAACATCATTAAGGTAGAGATGAACGATGTAGACAGCATTTACCACGGCATTACAGGCGAATACGGCAGCGCAAGCGTACTGCTGATGCCCGCCCCCGAAGGTACCGGTATCATCGCAGGCGGTCCTGTGCGTGCGGTATTGGAGCTGGCAGGTGTTCGTAACATCAGAACAAAATCCCTTGGCTCCAACAACAAGCGCAATGTTGTAAGCGCAACGATTGAGGGTCTGTCCAGAGCGACAACACCTGAGGCCGTTGCAAAGCTGCGTGGTATCTCTGTTGAAGAACTCTTGGGTTAAGGAGGATAAGACAGATGGCTGAAATTAAAATCACATTGGTGAAATCCACAATCGGTGCTATTCCCAAGCACAAAAAGACAGTTCAGGCACTGGGTCTGAATAAAACAAATAGCTATGTAATTCAGCAGGACAATGCGGCGATCAGAGGTATGATCCATCAGATTAGCCACCTTGTAAAGGTTGAAGAGGTTTGATTTTTGAGGAGGTGCCAAAATGAACTTATGCGAATTAAGACCCGCTGAAGGCTCCAGAGCAAAGAACTGGAGACGTGGCAGAGGTCATGCTACAGGCAACGGCAAGACAGCCGGCAGAGGTCACAAGGGTGCCGGTCAGCGTTCCGGGACAGGCGGCAAGTGCGGCTTCGAGGGCGGCCAGATGCCTTTGTACAGAAGACTTCCGAAAAGAGGCTTCAAATGCAGAAACAGCAAGGAAATCGTTGCAATCAACGTGTCCATGCTGAATGTATTTGAAAACGACACAGTTGTAGACATTGATGCTTTGAAAAACGTTGGTCTGATCAGCAATCCTAGAGATGGCGTGAAGATCCTTGGCGAAGGCGATCTGGAAAGAAAGCTGACAGTTAAGGTAAACTACTTCAGCCAGACAGCTCAGGAGAAAATTGAAGCTGCCGGCGGCAAAGCAGAGGTGATTTAATTGTTTAAGATTTTCGTTAATTCTTGGAAAACGAAAGAAATCCGTGACAAAATTTTGTATACGCTGATGATTTTTGCAATCGTCAGACTGGGTACACTCATTGCTTTGCCCGGCATTGATACAGCGGGGGTTATCGCGGCAAGACAGAACGCATCTGTGGCGGGGACGCTCTACAGCGTTATCGCGGGCGGTGCAAACTCCAACTGGTCAATCTTTGCGATGGGTATCGGGCCTTATATCAACGCATCGATCATCATGCAGCTTCTGACCATAGCCATTCCCAAATTCGAGCAGCTCTCGAAGGAGGGACCGGATGGCAGAAAGAAGCTGCAATCCTACAGCAGATACCTGACGGTTGTGCTGGCGCTGATTCAGGGCATCGGTCTGGTTTACACATACCAGAATATGTACTTGGTGCATAGCCCTCTGGTATATGTGGCGTCGGTATTTGCGCTGGTATGCGGCTCGACATTCGTTATGTGGCTGGCAGAGCAGATTACCGCACAGGGAATCGGCAACGGTTCTTCAATGATTATCTTTATCAATATCGTATCGAATCTGCCGATGGGCGCAGCGAGCCTGTATTACACGATCGTTGGCTCCGGTGCAGTCGGTGCGGCAAAGGTTGCGGCGATTGTGATCATTCTGATCATCGTGCTTGCATTCATCGTTTGTGTCAACAGCGGCGAGAGAAGACTGCCCGTGCAGTATTCCTCTAAGATGGTTGGCAGAAAGCAGGCAGGCGGCAGAAATACAACGATGCCCATCAAAGTAAATACTTCCGGCGTTATTTCCATCATCTTCGCGATTTCGCTTTTGCAGTTCCCGATGCAGATCGGCAACTTCATCCAGAATAAGGGCGAGGTATTCACGAAGGTGCTGGAGGTACTGAATATGACACATCCGGTTGGCGCGATTTTGTATATCCTGCTGATTTTCTTCTTCACGTATTTCTATACCTCCATCGTAATCAACCCCAACGAGATTGCGATGAACATGAAGAAGAACGGCGGCTTTATCCCCGGTATCAGACCCGGTCAGCCGACGAGCAACTATATCACCAGAGTGGTGAACAGAATCACACTGGTTGGCGCAGTTTGCTATGCAATTTTGGCGATGGTTCCCATCGTTTTGCAGTGGATTTTCAAGATCAATGTCGGCTTCGGCGGCACAACGCTGATCATCGTTGTTGGTGTATGCCTTGACATCGTGAAGACATTGGAAAGCCAGCTTTTGATGCGTCATTACAAGGGTTTTTTGAATGACTGATAACAATCGCTTGGGAAATGCTACTACAGCATTTCCCGAGGGGTTGTTTTGTGCTATACAAAATCATTCGGCGCGCAGGGGCATCCCGCGGGCTGAGGGCAACGGCAAGCAAGCTATGAGAAAAGAGGGAATCGCATGAAATTGGTATTGATTGGCGCTCCTGCTGCCGGCAAGGGCACGCAGGCTGCAAGATTGGTAGAGCATTACGGGATCGCACACATCTCCACAGGCGATATGCTGAGAGAAGAGGTTGCGAAGGGGACAGAGCTGGGCAATCAGGCAAAGAGCATCATGGCTGCCGGCGGTCTGGTTTCCGATGAGCTGATCATCGCAATCGTTCAGGAGAGAATCAAAAAGGACGACTGCAAGAAGGGCTTTATTCTGGATGGCTTCCCCCGCACGGTGGTTCAGGCGGAAAAGCTGGAGGAAATGGTAAAGCTGGACGACGTAATTTATATCAATGCGCCTGACGACGTGATGCTGGAAAGACTGACGGCAAGAGAAACCTGTCCGAAATGCGGCGCGACATACAACAAGCTCTTCCTGCCCGCAAAGGTTGCCGGTGTTTGCGATGAATGCGGCGAAAAGCTGACACAGCGCAAGGACGACACCGTGGAAGCAGGCAAAAAGAGAATCGCAACCTTCCATGAGCAGAGCGAGCCTCTGGTAGATTTCTACAAGGCGAAGGGCATTCTCTCCGAGGTGGACGGCACACAGCCCATTGATGAGATCACAAAGGCGATCATCGCGGCTCTGGATAAGAAATAAGAAGAAAAGACACAGCCCATCTTGTCTACGCCGTATATGATGCATATAGATAGTAACGATAAAGAAGTATTTGCCGATATGCCAAAACGGATGTATACTGGGTGGGCTAATAGTGCGCATAAATGGCTGATTTCGAGTGTTTTCTGCGAAATTGTGCCGCTTTGCGGACATTGGCAGGCGTTCTGATAGCAGACGAAACACCAAGGAAATGAGGGATGGCGTTGGAATATCAGATCGGGCAAGTGGTCTATTCCAAAAGCGGTCACGATCAGGGGGATGCGCTGCTGGTTTATTCTGTGGATGGGGAGTATCTGTATCTGGTGGACGGCAAGCGCCGTAGGCTGGAAAAACCCAAACGCAAGAAGAAAAAGCATGTGCAGCCGACTTGTTATGTGGCGGCGGAGGTGGCCGAAAAGCTGCAGCAAAAGAGCTATCTTCCGGACGCGGAGGTGGCAAAGGCCTTAAAGAAGTATCAGAAAGAAGCAGGCAGTCAATGAATAAGGAGGTTCTCGGACTTGTCAAAGGATGACGTAATCGAGGTAGAAGGAACCGTACTGGAGAAATTACCAAACGCCATGTTTCAGGTGGAGCTGGAAAACGGCCACCAGATTCTGGCACACATTTCCGGCAAGCTGCGCATGAATTTCATCCGTATCCTGCCCGGCGACAAGGTATTAGTGGAAATGTCTCCCTATGACCTGACAAAAGGACGCATCATTTGGAGAGCAAAGTAAGGAAGGAGCGATCACAATGAAAATCAGACCATCTGTAAAGCCGATGTGCGAAAAATGCAGAATCATCAAGAGAAAAGGTCGTGTAATGGTTATTTGTGAAAATCCCAAGCATAAACAGAAACAGGGCTGATCTATTTATTATGGGCTTGCGGGGCGATACCCCAAAGAGCCGGGACTGATAAATCCGTCAACCATACCCGAAGGAGCATACAGTTAATGGCAAAGGCGGCGCAAAATGAGGATATTAGGGCGCGTAAGCAGCATGACTGACGGTCTTTTTCCTTTGTTCGTAATGCCCGACGAGTATCGCACTGTGTTTATGCGAAGAAAGTTTGTTGAATCGTATTGTGAATGATTACAGGAGGTGCAAGGGTTACAATGGCACGTATTGCTGGTGTAGACTTACCGAGAGAAAAACGCGTAGAAATTGGCTTGACATATGTATATGGCATTGGCCATTCCAGCGCTGTTCGTATTTTGAAGGAAGCGGGCGTAAACCCCGATACAAGAGTCAGAGATCTGACAGATGACGAAGTTGCGAAGATCCGTGAAGTGATCGACAAAACACAGACTGTAGAGGGTGACCTGAGAAGAGAGGTTGCGCTGAATATCAAACGTCTGATCGAAATCGGCTGTTACAGAGGCATCCGCCACAGAAAAGGCCTGCCCGTAAGAGGCCAGAAAACAAAGACAAACGCAAGAACAAGAAAGGGTCCCAGAAAGACCGTTGCGAATAAGAAGAAATAATTGATTTCGAAGGAGGTTTGAGGTAAATGGCAAAGAAAACTGTGAAAAAGGCAACAACTCGCAGACGCCGTGATAAAAGAAAAGTAGAACGTGGCCAGGCTCATATCCAGTCCACTTTCAATAATACAATCGTTACCATCACTGACGCAGCAGGCAATGCTCTCTCTTGGGCATCCGCAGGTCAGCTGGGCTTTAGAGGCTCCAGAAAATCCACACCCTATGCAGCACAGATGGCTGCTGACACAGCTGCGAAGGCAGCAGGCGATTATGGTCTGAAGACTGTAGAGGTTTTCGTAAAAGGCCCCGGCAGCGGTCGTGAGGCTGCAATCCGCGCGCTGCAGGCAGCAGGTCTGGATGTAACACTTATTAAGGATGTTACACCCGTTCCTCACAACGGTTGCAGACCGCCCAAACGCAGAAGAGTCTAATTTTTAGGAGGTGTAGACGATGGCAAGAGATAGAGTTCCCGTACTGAAAAGATGCAGATCCCTGAATCTGGATCCCATCTATCTGGGTATCGATAAAAAATCCAAAAGAGCAAATCAGAGAGCAAACAAGAAAATGTCCGAATACGGTCTGCAGATGAGAGAGAAGCAGAAAGCAAAATTCATCTACGGCGTACTGGAAAAACAGTTCAGAGGCTACTATGCACAGGCTGAGAAGATCGCCAAGAAGGAAGGCATCCCCGGCGAAAACCTGCTGATGCTGCTGGAGATGAGACTGGACAACGTCATGTTCCGTCTGGGTTATGGCAGAACCAGAAAGGAAGCAAGACAGATCGTTCGCCACAAACACGTTACCGTAAACGGCAAGGCAGTGGATATCCCTTCCTATCAGGTAAGGGTTGGCGACGTAATCGAAGTGAAGGATAAATACAAAACGATCCAGAGATATAAGGACGTTCTGGCTGCGACAGACGGCAGAATCGTTCCAGAATGGCTGTCCGCAAACCATGATGCACTGAGCGGCACAGTTGTTGCAAAGCCGACAAGAGCACAGATTGATATTCCCGTTGAGGAAACACTGATCGTCGAGCTGTACTCCAAATAATCATCGATTGTGCAGTGAAGTCAATGAAAACGCCGTGGGGCATTTTGCCCTGCGGCACTCTATCATAAAAAAGGGAGGTTTGAACGAGTGTTTGAATTTGAGAAACCTCGCATTGAGATTGCTGAAATGGCACCGGATGGGACATACGGTAAGTTCGTGGTAGAGCCTTTGGAAAGAGGCTATGGCACGACCTTGGGTAATTCCCTGAGAAGAATTCTGCTTTCCTCTCTGCCCGGCGCAGCAGTAAGCAATGTAAAAATTGATGGTGTGCTTCATGAATTCAGTGTAATTCCCGGCGTGAAAGAGGATGTTACGGAAATTATCCTGAATTTGAAAGGTCTTGCAATCAAAAATACCAGCGAAAGCAACGAGCCGAAAATCGCCTACATTGATATGGAAGGCGAGGGCGAGGTGAGAGGCTGCGACATCAAGGCGGACAGCGATATTGAGATCCTCAACCCGGATCATCACATTGCGACGCTCTCCGGCGGACCGAACAGCAAGCTCTATATGGAAATTACCATCCAGAAGGGTCGCGGGTATGTTGGTGCGGACAAGAACAAAAAAGACGATCAGCCAATCGGTATGCTTCCCGTTGACAGTATTTTTACGCCTGTGACCAGAGTGAATTTTCTGGTAGAGAATACCCGTGTGGGTCAGATTACAGACTATGATAAGCTGTCTTTGGAGGTTTGGACAAACGGAACCATTGCGCCCGATGACGCAGTCAGCTACGGTGCAAAGATATTGAATGAGCATCTGAATTTGTTTATCGATCTGTCCGATAATGCAAAGGATACGTTCGTGATGGTAGAAAAGGAAGAGGGCAAGAAGGAGAAGGTGCTTGAAATGAGCATCGAGGAGTTGGATCTGTCCGTTCGTTCCTACAACTGCCTCAAGCGCGCCGGCATCAACACGGTTGAAGACCTGGCGAACAAGACAGAGGAAGAAATGATGAAGGTAAGAAACCTGGGACGCAAGTCCTTGGAGGAAGTATTGAATAAAATGGCGGAACTGGGTCTTTCCCTGAAGCCGAGTGATGAATAATCACGAAAGTTACTATTATTACCGCAGGATTACGGCTCCACATAAGCCCGAAGACGCAGTGGATACGCGCAATATCCCGCGGGTTTGAACAAGGAGGATACAACCATGCACGCATCCGGTTACAGAAAGCTGGGCAAGACGACGCCCCAGAGAAAAGCTCTGCTGAGAAATCAGGTAACAAACCTGCTTTATCACGGCAAGATCAAAACAACAGACACAAGAGCTAAGGAAGTTAAGAGAATCGCTGAAAAGCTGATCACTCTGGCTGTGAAGGAAAAAGACAACTTCGAGGAAGTTGAAGTGAGCGCAAAGGTTGCAAAGAAGGACAGCAACGGCAAGCGCGTAAAAGAGGTTGTAAACGGCAAGAAGGTCACTGTTTATGACGAAGTGAAAAAGACAGTAAAGAAGGATAAACCCTCTAGACTGGCTGCAAGAAGACAGATCCTGGCTTATCTCTACCCCGTGACAGAGGTTCCTGCTGACGGTAAGAAGATGAGAAAGAACAGCAAGAAGGTCGACATGGCTGCGAAGATGTTCGATGAGATCGCACCGAAGTATGCAGGCAGAAACGGTGGTTACACAAGAATCGTGAAGCTGGGCGCAAGAAAAGGCGACGGCGCAATGGAAGTTATCCTGGAGATGGTTTAATTTTCCGGAAACGATGAAACAGACATGAAGAGCCGCGCGAGCGGCTTTTTGTGTGTGGTTCTATGCTGCGCGGGAAATGTAAAAAAATTGAAATATTTGTTATCGAATCGTTATTTGCATTTTGGCGCAGGATATGATATAGTTACAAGTGCAATGGTTCAGGCATCGCGAAGAGAGAAGGTGATTTGTATGGCGAAGGCGAAGGGAACAAAATTGATTGCGCAGAACAAAAAGGCATATCATGATTATTTCATCGAGGAAACCATACAGGCGGGGATTTCTCTGGTCGGGACGGAGGTAAAGAGCCTGCGGGCGGGCAAGTGCAGCCTGAAGGAAAGCTACATCCAGATCAAGGATGGGCAGGCTTTTATCTACAACATGCATATCAGCCCCTACGAGCAGGGCAATATCTTCAACAAAGACCCGCTGCGCCCCAGACGGCTGCTGCTGCATAAGGTGCAGATCCGCAAATGGGATCATGAGGTGCGGGCGGCTGGATATACGGTCGTGCCCCTGCGGGTATACTTTGACCGCAGCTATGTGAAGGTGGATGTTGCGCTGGCGAAGGGCAAAAAGCTTTACGATAAGCGGGATACCATTGCGAAAAATGACATGCGCCGACAAGCGGAAAAGGACTTCAAGGTCAAAAATCTGACTTTGTAAGCGATCACATTGCGGGGATGCAATGGTTTCGACGGGGGTCTTGAAAATAGGGATAGCCATCCGCGGCCCAGTAACCGCGTCATCAAGCTGGAAATCTTTCAAAAAGAAACGACAACAATAAATTAGCATACGCTGCCTAATTGCGGCAGCTGTCGGCTCACGGTCTCTCACCGCTGTGACGTCCGGCATCGACTTGGTGGGGCACTTTCCTGCTTAAGCTTTGCGGTAGGAAAAGATTCATGAAGCTACTGAGGGACAAAGCCTGTCAATCGGCGTTGTAACGAGGGAATGTCAAAGGATTGACTGCGATGGGAGAGGTTCTTATGGATGGGTTTTCGGACAGGGGTTCAATTCCCCTCATCTCCACCATAACTGGACACCAGTTTTGATACAATGAGTATCGAAGCGGGTGTCCAGTTTCTTTTTGTAAAAGCCCCTATTTGCAAGGGTTTTCATATACCTTTTAACGAAAGCAGGCTCTACGGTAACCGAGGAATGGTTGCCGTAGAGCCTTTTTGCGTTTTTGCCTATGTACTTTTTAATTATAGGTCTGTAAGGTGTGCATTGGGTTCAGAGGGATAATTAAAAGGTGCAACGCTTACGGTGCGACCACCCTACCGTTCCGAACCGCAGCGTGGGTGTAGAAATCCAGAGAAACAGTAATGTTCCAAATGTGGATATCCTTAAAGAATGCAAAATCATCTGCCATACCAAGTACCAGATTGATGTCACGCATACCACCGCAACTGTCAAAAGAATTTTGTCATTTATACTATGTAGCCAATTTTATTAACACCGATTACACCTCGGCGCAGAACCGTAATATCAATCGTCTCGTAAGACGCACGACCGATATTGGCTGCGGGTTGTGTGCGAGGTACTGCCGATGTTTTTACTTTGGCTCTGCCTACGCTCACTGTTTCAATCCCCATTTCCTTGAGAACTCCATCAGGCAGTTCATAATTCTGCTCTACCAACCCGAAACAGGTAAAACCCGTGTCAATGCAGAACGAAATTAGTTTATTCTTTCCGATGTTGTAAACTACTGCCAGGGAGCAGCCAAGCAAACTACCGATTGCATAGCCAATACCAGGCAATTCGGGGAATAGTGCCTGGGCGATGATGCCGCTGATCTTCATAGAAACCAAATAGCCGGAAGATACTACGAGTGTATCTACAAACTGCATTCCCATTTCAGCGGCGGTCATCTTACCGGCTGCGACTTGGATGCTATTCTTAATTGTGCCAAGTACAACCGTAACAACCACACCAACGACTGTGGGGTTCGCATTTCGCAGAGCTTCTCCGAACAAGCCTTCCTGGAGAGCCATTTGGACGCCATAAGCGATAGAGCCTCGCAGAAACGCCTCTCCACTTGTAGTGATCACCTTGCCACCAGACTTCTTTAGCTGTGCCAGATCAATTTCTCCGTGTTTGATGAGATAATCAATTGCCGTGTACAGTTCCGGCACCAGTTGAGTAATGGCAGTAATTGTGGCCGCTGTCAGTCCGGCTTTGAGCGCCTGATCCAAGTAAGCAATCCGAACCTGGGAAAGTTGTGCCTCTTTCGATACTCCGTGCCTTGCGGGATCAAAGCCACCATCCTGAGCTTCACGGGCTATTTTCTTTGAGTCTTTTATAGACAGTTTGTGGGATTCCACACCCTCTCCATCGGAAACAGTACCCACCAAGTGTTCTCCAGTTTCGGTATGCGACGCAGAAACATCGGGCCTGGTGAGAGAGTCCTTTCCCGCACGCCGAACAGCCCATTTCCCGGCCTCCTCAAGCTGTTCATCAGCAATGAGTCGTTCCTGTCCGTGATATTTGGGCAAACGAGTTTCAGGGTCTAACACAGCTTGATAGGCTTCTGCATCTTTGGGTGTATTGGCATACTTCAGACTGTACTGCTTACCAAAGTTTGTGCCGATATCGACACTACCGTAACCATTGTCCTGCAGAGTGAATGCTCTATGCGCAGACCCTTGCCGGATAGCTTCTAAATTGAATGTTCCCGCATGGAACTCCTCCGCAACATACCCTTTGAACTGCTCAACGCCCAAATGCAGATGCGGATGCTCGTTGATGCTTCGCGCCAATTCATCGATTGCTGCATTTATTTCCTGGATGCGGAGGTTCTGGGCGGCAATGCGCTGATTTTGAGCAGCGGCGGCAGTAAAATCCGCATAGGCGCTTTGACCTGCAAGATCGGCACCGAGCAGTTTCGCCATGAAGTCCCAGCCGTATCTTACATCTTGTAATTCAGCCATTTTCTTCACCTTCAGGCGTTCATGAACGTCTCAAGCCCCTCATTGTACAGACAGATGACCCCATAGAAAAGCATTTGACGTTCCATTGCTTTTTTGTTTTTGAAATTCTCCTCAGAGAAAATCATTGCTTTTGCGCTTAAGTCGGCGAAGGTATCACCGATTGCCTCACCAGCCTTTTTGAAGAAACCTTTGCCTCTGGCAAGGATACCCCTGGTTTCGCTTTCGGATTCTTGCTCGGCAGGTTCATCCGCAGTTTCCTTCACAGGAACGAGCCTCGGCTTAATGGAGTCTTTCACAGACTGTGGTGCGGGCAGCGCCGCCAACGCAGAATGGAACTCTGCGTAGCTTTCAATTGATTTGATTTCGCTCGGCTTTACATAGATGACAGCCTGGTTGCCCGCCCACCCGAAACGGACTCCATGCTTTTCAAATTTTACATCGATTACGGGAATAAGGGCATCGACACCCTTAATATCACCCACGAAAAGAACCTTTGATGTGATGTTGCCCGCCTTTTTATTGGCAAGCCACACTTTCTCTGTCCAGATGACAACATTTATGCTGTTGTCTCTGGTCCCGGTAATGGCACCATCAGCGTCATCCTTTGTTTCAATCAGTTTCTTTATCTGATTGGCAAGCATCTCATCCTTGTAAACAACGATGAGTGTCTTTGGTTCATAAA
>CAVGZD010000036.1:0-22057 GCA_963633805.1 Lachnospiraceae bacterium
AAGCTTTCGCTCGTCATGAACGGAAGGAAAGTCCGCTACCGGGCTGTCAAGGGAGACCCCTGCAGTAGCCGTAGCTTTCAGCATTTCAGAATTTATGTTTTCTTATTCGGGCGCGCCTTTATTCTCCCTTGATATTCGCCTTATAATCAGAGGGGGAAATGCCCGTCTGCTTCTTGAAGGCGCGGAAAAAGCTACTGTAGGTATTAAAGCCGATCTTCTCCGCTACATCCGTTACGGAGTAAACCGCAAGCAGATGCTTTGCCAGCTCGATCTTTTTATCCGTGATATAGGTTTTCAAGGAAAGATTCGTGGATTCCTTAAAAACATGGCATAGATAATATGTGCTGAAATGCAGCGCCTCGGAAAGCTCGTCCAGAGTAAGCTGCTTTTCGATATGCTCCTCGATATACTGAATGATGTCATGAATCAAAGAGATGCTCTTATCCTCCTTCTGGGAGGAAGAAAGCAGCTGCGGGGCACCCAGATCAAAGAGCCTTGACAGCAACAGGAACAGAAGCCCCTTTTCATAAATATCCAACCCGCCGGAAAGCGTGGGCAGGCTCAGGTTGTGATAAACCAGCAGGAAATCCTTTGCCTGTTCTTCTGTGATATGCAGAAGCGGGGCGGAGCCATTTTTGCCCTTGAAAAGATTCAGCAGATTCGATTCCTTGGAGCTGGCAAAATAGATATAGCTCGGCGCAATATCGAAGCAGATGCGCGTATAGTGCTTGCTTTTGATTTCGATTTTGTGCGGCTTAAATATATCGATCAGCAGCAGGGTATTGTGATACAGAGAGATGAGCTGCCCGTCCAGCGTCATATAGCCGAGAAGCTCCTGAGGATCATCAATGCTGCTTTTGAATAGCTGTACCTCGTAAAAGTCATGATATTGCAGCTGGTCGTAATAAACATACTCGGCATCGGCAGTATAGTAGTTATAGAAAAATTTGTTTTTGGAATCAAATTCGACCTGCGGCAAATACATGGCACCCATAAAAACACTCCTTATGCGAAAAAAAGACGATTGGATTGCTATATACAGGATTTTAACATTTGATGGCAATTCCTGCAATATGAGAAACAAGAGATGCAATAAAAAACAAAAATTGCAATTTGAACCATTTGTTTTGCAATGAATGCAATAGAAGAAATGGCGAAAATCAGGAGAAATTTATATAAAAAATTGCTCTGACATTGCAAACACTGCTTATGGAAAAATAATACAACAAGAAATGCAATATTATAAACAATCTATTGTATGGACAGGAGTACATATCTCTTGTACAATAACAACAGAAAACGACAAAGATTTACAAAAGAAATGGATAAAATACCGATACGATTTCGGTCGATGGCGTAAAGTGTTATTCAAATTTTCGACAGCTTGCAAGCTGCGCTCCATTGCAGCGATTGCGGATACAGATCGTGCGGATGTTTTATGACAAAACGAAATTTATCTAAAAGGAGTGATTTTGATGGCAAAGCGTATGGAAGGCAGAAGATACGGCTATTTGACAGCCGGAAACAGCGGCGGATTCTACAAGGGGATACAGCATCAGCAGGTAGCCGGTTATTCCGTCGGGATTGTATACATTGAAAATATCAACTATCCCATTCTGCCCGGCAATGTCGTAAATGCGCGGACCTACGATTTCCCGGTTCGGATGAAGGCAGTCAAAAATCTGACGAACGACCGCCTGTTCAATAACGACCCGACCATCGTGGAGGATATCATCGAAGCGGCGCGCTCCATGGTAGAGGATGACGGCGTAAGGGCGATCTGCAGTGCCTGCGGCTTCTTCGGGAATTATCAGAAGGAGGTCAGAGCGGCGCTGGATGTGCCCGTAGCGATGTCCAGCATGGTGCAGATCCCTTGGATTCAGACGCTCATCAAGCCCGGACAGAAAATCGGCATCCTGACAGCCAACAAAGGCTCTCTGACGAAGGAATTGCTGGAAAGCTGCGGCGTGACGAATATGGATAATCTGGTGATCAAGGATGCGCTGCAAACCGAAGAATTTGCAACGGTTGTCAATATGAGAGGCTATTTCGATAACAGCATTGCCATGCAGGAGATCGTATCTCTGGCGGAGGAGCTGGTCAAGGAAAATGACGACCTCGGCGCGATCCTGCTGGAATGCAGCGACATGCCGCCCTATGCAGCGGCGATCCAGGAAGCGACACAGCTGCCTGTCTTTGATTTCATCACATTGATCAAATGGCTGAACAGCTCTGTTGCACAGAAGCCTTACAGCGGCTGGATCTGATACAGATGTGCCTTTCGGTACGCAGGGACGCGAAATGCCCCCCAGCATCAAGATTGCGTTCCTGCTGCCGTTGGTAAATGTATATAAAAACCAAGGAAAGGAGGGACAACGGAAACAGAACCGATTCATTCTTTTGCGAATGGCATTGCGCAAAAGCGGAAAAAGGAAGCACGGCAAACAAAGGACAACGGCCATTGTCCCAAGCGCATGCTCCCTTCCGCAAGGTGATTTGTCTCATCCACCGCAGACCATTATACAGGAGAAAAATGGAAAAAGCAAGCCTTTCTCCTCTTGGGAACCAGCGGTTTTTGCCGCACACAACCCTCACGAATCGGAAACAGTCGAAAAAAACGATCAGAAGGAAGGGAAGTGGATTTTTGAGTAACGTAAATCAAGCAGCACACAACGAAGGAACAGGCAGCTTCGCCAGCCGCTTTGGGGCGATCATGTCGATGGCGGGGATGTGCATCGGCATGGGCAGCGTGTGGCGTTTCCCCTACATGGCGGGGCAGTACGGCGGCGGCTCATTCATTCTGGCTTACATCATTTGCGTAGTCGCGGTGGTACTGCCGCTGGCGGTCATCGAATGCGGTGTAGGCAAGGGGTACAACAAGGGTCTGATCGGCGTATTTGCGGATGCCTTTCATAACAAAACGGCGGGCAAGCTGGTCGGGGGCGTTTTCTCCTTCGGATATTTCAGCATGAACTTTTTCTACTATGTTGTTATGTCGGCAAGCGTATATTTCATCTATTCCTGCGCGACAAGCGAATGGAATCGGATCGAGCCTTCTGAAATTTACAGTAATTTTCAAGTCAATCATCTTTTGATTGCGATTTTATCCGTGATTTTGGTTGCGGCAACGATTTTTGTCATCATGAAAGGTGTAGACAGCGGTATCGAAAAAATGAGCAAGGTTATGATCCCTCTGATGTTCATTTTTTTCATCATCGTTATCATTTTCGGTATCTTCTGCATCCCCGGCATTCAGGAAGGCTACAACTGGTACATCCAGCCGGATCTTGAAGTGCTGAAGCGCCCCGAGATCTGGTATGCGGCAATGAGTCAGGCGCTGTTTGCGGTGGGCGTTGGCCCCGGCTGCGTGCTGATTTATGGCAGCCATCTGCAAAAGACGCACGACGTTACATTGAACATGACAACCGTTTGCCTGCTGACCTGCTCCGTAGGCGTTATCGTTGGCATGGCGTTGATTCCCGCCTGCATCGCAATGGGGCTAAATCCGGAGTCCGGCTCTATGCTGATTTTCATGATTATTCCGTCCCTGCTGGCGCAGCTGCCGGGCGGCGCGATCATCGGCGTGTTGCTGTTCTTCGCAATCTTCTTCGCGGGATTTTCCAGCGCGATTGCGCAGTCCGAGGTTATCATCGCAACTTTTGCAACCGATTTCCGTTGGGGCAGAAAGAAAGCAGGCGCATTCTTCGGCATCATCAACGTGGTTGCGGCAGTGATTGCAGCTTACAGCGCAGGCTTCTACAACTTCTGGGAGAGCTTTTCCGGCAATTACGTTTTCATCGTATCTGCGGGCATCGGCGCGATCTCCTACATTTACATCATCAATGCGGAAAACGTACGGAAAAAATTCCTCAATCCCAGCAGTGATATCCGTCTGGGCAGCTGGTTCAGCAAATATGTAAAAATCATCGCGGGGCCGATCATGATTGTAGTCATGCTCAATTCCCTGTTCCCGTTCCTGATGAAAGGTGACATTTCTTTTGCAAGAGGTGATATGGCGACCACCCTGACGACCTCCACAACGGTCATGCTGGTGCTGATTGTAGTCGGTCTGTTCGGCGGCACGCTGTGGTTCTTGAAAAGATGTATGTCTACCGTGGAACGTCCGGAGGAAGAAATTGCGGATTATATCCGGGATACGCTGAGCGATGAAGAAGCAAGAAAATTTCTTGAATCATAAGAAATTTTGATAGAACGAACAAAAGATATATATTCTGAATATAGAAACACAGAGAGGAGACAAGGAAATGAGAGTGCTTTCCCATGTTATTTTGGGTGAACAAAAGGACATCGAATGGGTGAATATCGTGGTAAACGGCAAGCCCATGAAGGCGAAAAAGGGCGAAATGATTCTGGCGGCGCTGCTGGCAGAGGGGATCATCGTCAATCGCTATACGACAAAGCGTCATGAGCCCCGCGGTCTGTTCTGCGGCATCGGTCAGTGTACGGACTGCATGATGGTAGTCAACGGGATTCCGGGCGTGCGCACATGTATTACGCCTGTAGAAGAAGGAATGACAGTAGATACGCAGGATGGCGTTGGAGTTTGGAGGGGTGACAAATGAAACAGTGTGAAATGTTAGTCATCGGCGGCGGCCCCGCAGGTCTGTCCGCAGCGATCGAAGCCGCAGAAGCTGGCGTAAAGGTGCTGGTTGTGGATGCAAACGAGAAGGCGGGCGGTCAGCTTTTCAAGCAGATTCATAAGTTCTTCGGCTCCAGCATGCACCGCGCAGGCACAAGAGGCATGGACATCGGCGAAATCCTCCTGAAGCGCTGCGAGGAATTAAATGTAGAAATTATGCTGAACAGCGTTGCGATCGGCATGTACAAGGACAACGTGGTTGCGGTTGACGTAAAGAGAAGCCTGACTGTGCACGAGCTGGTGAAAATTCAGGCGAAAAAGATCGTTATCGCAACGGGTGCATCCGAAAATGCAGTTCGTTTCCCCGGCTGGACGCTCCCCGGCGTAATGGGTGCCGGCGCAGCGCAGACGATGTGTAACTATCACAAGGTTCTGCCCGGCAAAAAGGTGCTGATGATCGGCTCCGGCAACGTAGGTCTGATCGTTTCCTATCAGATGATGCAGGCGGGCGCGGAGATCGTAGGTATCGTAGAGGCACAGCCTAAAATCAACGGCTATGCGGTGCACGCATCCAAGCTGACCAGAGAGGGCATCCCCATCTACACAGGCTACACCATCATTGAAGCAAAGCAGGGTCCGGATGAGAGAGTTTGTCAGGCGGTGATCGGCAAGGTAAATCCCGACTGGAGTATCGTTCCCGGCAGCGAAATCACGCTGGATGTGGACACCATCACGATCGGTGCAGGCTTGAAGCCCCTGATCGGCATGGCTTACATGGGCAAGTGCAAGCTGATCAACGATAGATTCCTTGGCGGCTGGGCGCCCTGCCACAGCTACAGCATGGAAACAACAACAAAAGATATCTACGTTGCGGGCGACGCCTCCGGCGTGGAAGAAGCAAATACAGCGATTGAGGAAGGCAAGCTGTGCGGCATTTCCATCGCGCAGAGCCTTGGCTATATCGAGGATGCAAAGGCGGAAGAGCTGAAGAAGGCTGTCTGGGGCAGACTGGCAGGTCTGCGTGAGGGCGCACATGGCGCGGAACGCACCGGCGCAAAGCAGAAACAGCTCGATGAGTACGAAAAATTTATGGCAAACGGAGGTAATGACAGATGAGTTTACAAGAAACAGGCATTTTGACAAAAGCGGATCTGCTCGCAGCCGGCAGATACCCCTCCGAGGAAAGAATGAAAAAGGGCCCCGTAGCCGTATGCGAATGCATGCAGCATATTCCCTGCAACCCCTGCGAAACCTCCTGCCCCTTCAAGGCGATCTGCGTGGGCGAGAACATCTCCAATCTGCCCCAGCTGGACGAGGGCAAGTGCACGGGCTGCACGACCTGCATCTCCGCCTGCTCCGGCTTGGCATTGTTTGTAGTAGATAAGTCCTATTCCAACGAGGTGGGAACGGTGAGCTTCCCCTATGAATATGTGACGTCCGTAAAGGTCGGCGATACCGTAAAGGCAGCGGACAGAAGCGGCAAATGCGTTTGCGAGGGCTTGGTAAAGCGCATCGTGAACACCGTAAAGGCAGACCGCACACCCGTTGTAACGCTGGAGGTTCCCATCGGGTTCGTGGATGAGGTCAGAAGCATTTATCGCCAGAGGGGCTAAGCCGGAAAGGAGAAAAGAAGATGGACGAAAAATTGAAAGACGATATGCTCGTTTGTCGCTGCGAAGAAGTGACCGTTGCAGATATTAAAAAAGCCATCCGCGATGGCGCAAGAGATGTAACCACAGTAAAACTGCGCACAAGAGCCGGCATGGGGCTTTGCCAGGGACGCACCTGCGAAGCGCTGGTACAGCAGATTTTGAGACAGGAAGCAGGCGTAGGTCCCGAGGATGCAAAATTCTCCACACCCAGAACGCCGCAGCGTCCGGTTACATTTGGCACATTAGGAGGTGACGGTTTCCATGAATAAGACATATGACGTAGTAGTGGTTGGCGGCGGCGTTATCGGTACAAGCTGCGCATATCACTTGGTGAAAAAGGGCTTTTCCGTTGCGCTGGTGGAAAAGGATGATATCGCAAAGGGTACTTCCAGCCATTGCGATGGCGTGGCTCTGATCACAGATAAAATGCCCGGTGTAGACGCTGCTTTGGGCTACGCAAGCATCAACCGTTTCAAGGAACTGAAGGACGAGCTGTCCTACGATTTTGAGCTGCACCAGAGAGGTAGCCTGTACCTGTGCGAAACGGATGAGGAAATGGAAATCGCTTCCAAATACGCAAAGGATCTGGCGGCGGAGGGCTACAAGGTATACACCATGACCCCCGAAGAAATGCTGGAAAAAGAGCCTTTTCTGGCAAAGGACCTTAAGGGCGGCGTATTCAGCGAGGAATGTCTCGGCATCAATCCCTTTAAGCTCTGCTTTGCCTTTGTGGATGAAGTAAAAGGCAAGGGGCTGGATGTATATGCACAGACAGAGGTAACGGGCATCAAACTGAACGACAAAAACGAGGTCGAAGCGGTAGAGACAACCAATGGCGTGATCACGACGAAGAGGATCGTCAATGCCTGCGGCGTATGGGCTCCCGAACTGGGCAAGATGGTCGGGCTGGAAATCCCCATCATCCCCAGAAAGGGCGTTATCCTTGTATCCTCCGCAACCTTCCCCATCTGCAAGCAGAAGGTGCATGAGTTCGGCTATATGGTATCCAAGTTCGGTCTGGAATGCAAGAGACCGGAGGAATTGGAGAAATACGGCGTATCCTTCACCATTGAGCCTTCCGCAGGGAACAACGTGCTGGTCGGCTCCAGCAGAAACTTTGCGGGCTACGGCACCGATGCGGAAATCGAGGTTATCAATACCATTGCGAAAAGAGCCTGCCGTTTCTTCCCCATCCTGAAAGAGATCAACTGCGTACGTTCTTACGCTGGCGTAAGACCCTTCATGGAGGAGCATCTGCCTTTGATTACACAGGTAGACGAGGTTCCCGGCTACTATATCGCAGCGGGGCATGAGGGCGACGGCATCTCCATGTCTCCCGTAACAGGTCAGTTAATCTCTGAGCTGATCGCAGGCGAGGAAACATGCAGAGATGTAGAGCCGTTCAGCTTCAACCGTTACAAAAAGCAAGCATAAGCAAAAGGCATACATAAAAGGAGGAAATCAATATGAGTTTCAAAGCACCTAAAGGTTTATATGTACCCCTGGTAACACCCTTCAATGCGGATGAGAGCATCAATTTTGACAACTACAAGAAGGTAATTGATTATGTGATCGATGGCGGCATGGACGGTATTCTGGTTGGCGGTACAACAGGCGAATATCACATGATGACGCTGGAGGAAAGAAAGGAACTGATCAAAAAAGGCTGCGAGATCGCGGCAGGCAGAGTTCCCGTTGTGGCAGGCACAGGCATGAACACAGCAAAGGAAACCATCGCCATGACAAATTATGCGGCAGATTGCGGCGCATCCTATGGTCTGGTTCTGCCCCCTTATTATCATCAGACGACAGAAGAAGGCATTTATGAATTCTTCAAAGAGGTTGGCGAAGCATCTAAGATCGGCATCATCGTTTACCACACACCCGGCGCTACCAATGTAGAAATGTCTCCCGAGCTGTGCCGCAGAATCGCAGAGCTGAAGGGCATCGTTGCCATCAAGGAAACGATCGACGAAACACATACCAGCCAGACCTATATGCTGACAAAGGACATCCCCGATTTCTGCGTAATGGAAGCAAACGAGCCTCTGCTGTTGCCTTCCTATGCGATCGGTATTGACGCAGCATTCTCCATCATCTTCAACCTGCTGCCTCGCGAGATGAGAGAGCTGTATGATCTGGTATTCAAGAAAAATGACATTGCGGCAGCAAGAGCACTGAATGAAAAGCTGGCGCCCATCTTTGCACTGATGGAAGCAGAGCCCTATCCCGGTCCGGTAAAGGCGGGTATGGATGCAATCGGTCTGCCCGGCGGTCCGGTAAGAAAGCCCTTGACACAGCCTACAGACGCTATGCGCGCTGCAATGAAGGCAGAGCTGGTAAAGCTGGGCTACACAGTGAAATAATCACTTCGGCATAAAATATAGGGGTAACGGGATGTAGCTGCGATGTGTCGCATCGCAAAATCCTGTTACACCTATAGGAACAATCAACTATTTTTATGCAGCAACAAGGAAAAAGGAGAAATGAAACATGACGATTCAAGAAAGAATTGACGCAGCCCGCAAGGCACAGGCGCAGATTGCGGACTACACGCAGGAGCAGGTAGACAAGCTGGTATATGAGATCGCAAAGGCGATCTATTTGCAGGCAGAGCCTCTGGCAAAGATGGCTGTTGAGGAAACTCGCTTGGGCAAATACGAGGATAAGATCGGCAAAAACACCGATACACCCACAGCTTTCTGGTACTACCTGAAGGACAAAAAATCCGTTGGCATTATCAACGAGATCCCTGAGATGGGTCTGATGGAGGTTGCACATCCTATCGGCGTGATCGGCGCGGTTACACCCGCAACGAACCCCACAGTAACCCCTCTGGGCAATGCAATGCACGCGATTAAGGGCAAAAACGCACTCGTAATCACACCCGCACCCCGCGCAGAAAAGACTTCCACAAAGACAGTTGATTTGATGCGTGAAGCACTGGTGAAGAACGGCGCACCCGCTGATTTGATCCAGATCATCGAGGATGTTTCCATTGAAAAATCCGCAGAGCTGATGGCGAAATGCGACCTGGTTATTGCGACAGGCGGTCCCGGTCTGACAAAAGCAGCTTACTCCAGCGGCACACCCGCTTACGGCGTTGGCCCCGGAAACCCTCCGGTAATTCTGGACAGAGGTTATGATCTGGCGGACGCTGCAAAAATGACGGTGATCGCAGTTGGCAGCGACAACGGCATCCTTTGCGATGGCGACAACCTGCTGCTGTATCCTCAGGAGGAGGAAGCCGGTTTCTTCAAGGCAATGCGCGAAGAGGGCGTTCTGGTTTATGAGGATGCTGCGGAGGTTGCAAAATTCCGCGAAGCGCTGTTCGGCAGCGGCAAGATCAACCCCGATCTGGTTGGTAAGGATGCAAATGTGATCGCAGCGGCGGCAGGTATTGAAATCCCTGCTGATACAAAGGTAATCGGTCTGAAAATCGATGGCGTAGGCAGACAGGACATCATGTGCAAGGAGATCATGGGGCCTATCGTTGTGATGAAGGGCTACGACACCTTCGAAAACGCTGTAGATATGGCTGTCAATAACATGAAAGAGGCCGGCGGTATCGGTCATACAGCAGGTATTTTCTCTCACGATGATGCACACATCAGATACGCAGGCGAGAAGATTCCCGTGGCGCGTCTGCTGGTAAATCAGCCCACACCCGATGCATGGGGCCCCGTGACAAACGGTCTGTCTCCTGCGGTATCCGAGGGCTGCGGCACATGGGGCAACAACATTTTGGCTGGCAACGTGGACTACATCCACATGCTGAATGTTTCCAAAATTGCAACGCCTTTGGATGTGGCTCTGCCCGATCCCAAGGAGCTGTTCAGCAAGTAAGAAATTCCCACGGATTTCTTATGATATACACAATTCGTGAAAACCCATAGAAGAATCACGCTTCCGATTCTATTCCACTCCCCCCTCAAGCCTTCGGAAGAGAAGGCAGGAATAGAAACAGAAATGGGTATTAGGCTCCGGTGTGTCCCAGTAAGAAAATATACAGGAGCTGAAATAGCGGAAAGGCTACGGATGCAAGAAAATCTTCCGCAGGCATCCTTTGACTTAGGCTGTCAAGGAAGATTGACACAGCAGCCGTACCGTTCAGCATTTCAGAACTTATATTTTCTTATCTGGGCGCACCGACTGGGGCTGGGCATCTAACGACAGCCCCGAAGCAGAATCAAAACTGTCACAAAAAATAAAATTTATATATTTCTAAGGAGGAAAAAATTATGGTAGGTAAGAAAGTAGTACATCACCTGATGATGAGCGCAAAGGATGCACACTATGTTGGCGGTCTGGTAAACGGTGCAAGAATCGTTGACCAGTGGGGCGACGTTGGTACAGAGCTGATGGTTTATGTAGACGGCGACATCTCCCTGTTCCTGGGCTATGAGAAGATCGAGTTCCTGGCACCCGTTTATGTTGGTGACTTCATGGAATATCATGGTTGGATCGAAAAGGTTGGCAATCAGTCCTACACATGCAAATTCGAAGCATGGAAGGTTGCAACACAGCTGGACAGAACAGATGCAGACCTCTCCGGCGTAGCAACACCCACAACAGCAGCAACGGCTTGCGAACCCCCCGTACTGTGTGGCAGAGCGACAGGCAGCCTGTACATCGCAAAGCAGGATCAGAGAGGCCCTCAGGAATCTTCCTTCAAGGATAGAAAGCACCCCGGGGAATAATTATTACAAAGAGCAAGACAAGTAAAAAACAGAAACATTCAGGACCAAAGAGCATTTCTGCGGAGCACTTCCGCATGATCGATCATATTCCGTTCCAAAAGATTTGATCGATTAAAAAAGCTGTGGGGCTGCGGATATTCGGGATCTCAGCCCTGCGGCAAAAAGAGAATTTTATGGTATGATGTGTTGTAAAAAAATGCATATCGGGAGCAGTTTTTACAAGACATAAGATTCTTGAAAAAGCGTTTATTATAAAATTTCACTTCCTTTTAAGCAATAGAAAAAACAGAGAAATAACGAGAACAAAAACATTACTTTAGACGTAAGAGGTGGATGGGGCTGTACCATCCGCCCCTTTTCGATAGATGAAGAAAAGGAGATGAGCATTTATGATACTACGGGAAGACAGAGCAAGCGATCGCTCATCTGCCTTGCTTGCGTACACCTACAAATGCTTCGTTTTGCCGTCCGAATCGAAGCTGATCGCGTCCATTTCGGAGAACAGCGAAACGAACGCCATTCTGCATTCGATGGGGTATACGGTTGGTGCGGACGGAGACACGGCGCAGATCGTCAGACGGATGAAAAATGCCCTGCAAAAAGCGCATATTTGCAAAAACGGTGCGGATATTGTATTCTGGGATGAGGACGAGCGAAGGGAAAAATTGGAGTGGAAAATCAGCGCGGACGAGCTGAGCAGGCTGGTCTGCGAGATATATAAAAACAAGGACGAATTACTTTCTGTATGAAAACGGAGGAACGAAAATGGGACGATTTTTGAATATCGGCATCATCCAGATGCCCGTCAGCCTGGACACGGCGGAAAATCTGGCGTACATCGAGCAAAAGATCGGTATGCTCATGAGCGGGGCGCACCGCCCGGAGCTGATTTTGGGCGTGGAGTGCATCGCGACCATGACCCCCGAGCCGATCCCGGGCGATCTGACGGCGTTTTTCGGCGGCTTGGCGAAAAAATACGGCGTGTATCTCGTTCCCGGTACGCTCTGCGAGAGCAGTCCGGAGCTGCCCGCAGGGAAATATTACAACACGGCGCCGATTTTTAATCCCAAGGGCGAGCTGATCGACTGCTACCGCAAGATGGTGCCGTGGATGCCCGTGGAGAGCAACATTGCGCCGGGTAATCGCTATGTCGTTTTTGACATTCCGGAAAAGCAGACGAAAATCGGCGTGCAAATTTGCTACGACCTCTGTTTTCCGGAGATTTCCCGAAATGAAGCCCTTTTGGGTGCGGAGGTTCTGCTGAAGCTGACGCTTGATCCGCAGGAGTTGTACCTGACCAGCCGCCCGATCCACATCGCGCGCGCGATCGAAAATCAGGCGTTCCTGATTTCCGCAAACGGCGTGGGCTTTCATCGCAACACGCATCTGTATGGGCATTCGATCGCGCTCGATCCTTGTGGGCGGGTGCTTTGGGAGGCCGGCGAGAGCGAGACGATCGCCACGGTGACGCTGGATCTGGAGCAGGTGCGGCAGGCAAGGCGTTTCGGGACGATGTATATGGATCACTATTTGCAGCATTTGCGCGAATATGAGCTGCCGATGCCTTTTGCGGGGCGGATGGCGGATGCGCCGCTGTATCAAACTTTGGAGCGTATGCCTGGTGAGACGACCCTTCCTGCATACGAGGAACGGATTCGGCAGGAGGGCTTGGGCGAGCTTGGCGCGCTACAGGCAGGAAATGAGAATGAGGCTGCTATTCGCACGTATTATCGGGATTTTTTGGAGAAGAAACACGAAAATGACTTGTTGTAATATAAGACAAAGACGTTTTGTAATTGAAAGGAGAAAAGCGAGATGGAACAGGAAAATATTACAACGTATCTGACTGAAAAATTACAAGGAATAATCAAGGACGAAACATTCAAATTGGATGCATTTTTCTTTTGCGGCTGCCCCGGCGGCACGCCCAATGCGCCCTTGAAAAAGGCATGCGAAGCCTATCTCGCGGAGCGAAACGAGGAAACGAGAAAAAGTCTGATCGCGGAGCTGGAAAAGGCGGCGCAACAATCGCCAGCTGCAGAAAATATCGGTACGCTGATGAATAATCAGGCGGATATTGCAGAGGTGCTGGCGCACAAAGACCATTTGTAATAAAACGACATATTCAGATCGGAATGCAGAGGGGGGATGTCACAATGTATGTAAAAATTGCGGAAAATCTCTATCAAATTAAGATGCCGTTGCCGAATAATCCCTTGCGGGAATTGAATGCCTATTTGATCACTGGGGAAAGAAATCTGCTCATCGATACAGGCTTCAATCGACCGGAATGCGAGGAGGTTTTGCAGCAGGCGCTTCGGGAACTGCGGATCACTTCTGTCGATGTTTTCGTGACGCATCTGCATTCGGATCACTGCGGTCTGATTTGCAAGCTGAACAAAAAGGGGAGCATTCTTTTTGCGGGGGAAACGGACGGCGAACTCATCAATTTCGAGGCTGGCAATTTATATTGGGTGATTTTGGACAATCTGTTCATACAATTTGGCTTTCCGAAGGCAAATTTTGGTAGAAATACCGATATTCATCCCGGCAGAAAGTATTGCCATGAGGGGCGCGTGGACTTCACTTATGTGGAGGAGGGCGATGCCCTGTGCTACGGCGGCTACGAGCTGGAGGTTATCCACACACCCGGACATACGCCGGGGCATATGTGTTTGTACGATAGAGTGAACAAACGTCTGTTCTGCGGCGACCACATTTTAGGCACGATCACACCGAACATTTGTATTGAAATTTGCTCAGTCAATCCCTTGCAGGATTATCTGGATAGTCTGGAAAAAGTCATGAATCTTGAGGTGGAGTTGCTGTTGACTGCCCATGGCACGCCCGTTGAGAATATGCAGACGCGTATCCGTGAGTTACAAAAGCACCACGCAGACAGATTGTCAGAGGTGCAGAAAATTCTGGGGGACGACTGGAAAACGGCATATCAGGTTGCCGCCGATATGACTTGGGAAATCGACTGCAAATGCTGGGATGACTTTCCTCTGCCACAAAAATGGTTCGCCACGGGCGAAGCGATCTCGCATTTGCAATACCTCTATTACACGGGGAAGGTCGCGCGGGAGTTGCGGCAGGATGTCTTTTTCTACCATAATAATCGGCAAGGCGGGTGATGGATATGGCAGGCAGAATTTTTGTGACAGGGGATAAGCACGGCGCGATTTTTTTGGTGTCCAGATTGGCGGAAATACAAAATATCACGAAGGATGATATTTTGCTGATCGCGGGGGATGCAGGCTATGTCTGGGACGCAGATTATCCCTATATGATCGATACGCTGCATCAAATTTTCCCCGGAATCATCGCGTTTATCGATGGAAACCATGAGAATCATGCGATATTGAATGGTTTAGAGACGCTCTATTGGAACGGCGGGCGTGTGCATCAGCTTGGCGAACGCGCGTTTCATCTCATGCGCGGAGAATTGTACACAATTTATGGACAAAATTTCTTCACTTTTGGCGGCGCACGCTCTGTGGATCGGGATAGACGCATCGAGGGCAAAAGCTGGTGGCCTGAGGAAGAGCCGAGCGCGGATGAGCTGCAACGCGGTGAGGAAATGCTGCAAAAGCATCGCAACAGCATCGATTATGTCATAACGCATGAAGCTCCGCTATTCGCCAGAGGGCTGATCAAGCGGCAAAAACCGATCGCGCCCGACGATCGCCTGCCTGCGATTTTGGAAAGATGGTATCGGCAGATGGAGGGCGCGCCGCGCTTCAAAAGGTGGTTTTTCGGGCATATGCATGTCGATCAGAAAATTACAGAAAAGCTGCAGGGGGCCTTTAATGAAATGATTCTGCTTTAGTCAGTGAGATCCGGCTGTGAAAGTATCAGCCCAAAATCCCCGGTGATTTACAGCGGGCAATGTCATATTTTATCGGAAAAATGTGGCAGAGCGACGGCAGAAAACCGTTACATGCCATTCTTTGCAAATCGTGATATCTATGCGTGGAGGGCGCTGCTGCTGCATCCGGTGGGGCGGATATTCCATGTGCTTAAATTCCTGAAAACGCGGTATTGATTTTGGGGGCTGGGAATCAGTGCGATATTGGGATTCTTATGTAGCATCTGCCGTATGCGCCCCTGCCCATCGAAGACATTTTTGCTGTGCCTGAAAGTCAGCGGCGACTCGATCGGGGAATGGCAGCGGAAAAAACAGGCGAAACAATAGGCGTGTCTTGGCAAGATAACCGAAACTCTGAAATGTCGAAAGGGATGGCTACTGCGCCAATCTTCCTTGACAGCCTAGGTCAAAGAATGCCTGTGGAGGATTTAACCCCAATAGAAAAGGGGCGCAGGTGCGCCCCTCTTTGTGGTCTGCCAGACCACTCCCCTGTGTGCCTGTGGCAAATCTCAAGCAAGCATATTATACCATTTTGCCCGCCCCAATACAATGGTTTTGACAAAATTTATTTCAATGCTAAAATCGTCCCATTTTATAATGTTCCGGAGTTTCTTCGGCTCAACCTATTAAAAATCCTCTGTTTTTGCAACGACAGATGCAAAGTGCTCCCTTCCTCGTCAGCACAGAAACATTCCGCTGACTGTATCATGCTCCATCGATGCTGTGAACAGCCAGTTGAGACTTAATCCCCTCATTGCAAAAGTGAAAACGCACGCAAAATTATTTACCACGCATCAGCGAAAAATAAATCAACTTAGCATTTACAAATTATTCGATTTATCGATATTTTATTTCGGATTTTGATATTTTACTAATAATTAAGAGTCATTTATAATGGGAGCAAGAAGAAAAGAGCGGAAAGGAGATATCAATATGAATCAAAAAATTATGCAGATGCAGCCCTCAGCTTCCGTTACCCTGATCGGAAAAGCAAAAGAAATGCAGAAGGCAGATCCGACAATCATCAGCTTGGCGGGAGGGGAACCTGACTTTGACACGCCCGCACCGATTATCATGGGAGCGATGAAAAGCCTTTTAGAGGGCAATACCCATTATGTGGTCGGTCCCGGGATTCCGGAGCTGAGAGAAGCAATTCAGAAAAAATTATTGGAAGAAAACGGCATTGTGTGCGATGTAAACAACATCCTGCTGACGCCTGGCGGCAAAAATGCGATTTATCTTGCCATTCATGCAGTGCTGAATCCGGAGGATGAGGTCATTGTGCTTGACCCTGCATGGGTATCCTACGAGCCTATTATTCAGGCGGCAGGCGGCAAATGCGTGAAGGTAAAGCTGGACTACAAAACGCAGTATAAAATTACAAAAGAAAAGCTGGAAGCCGCATATTCCGAAAAAACAAGGATGTTGATTATCAATTATCCCAACAACCCCACAGGCAGAATCCTGCACGAGGAAGAAGCGGATATTCTGGAGGAGTTTCTGCTGACGCATCCCAATGTTTATCTGTTGGCAGATGAAATTTATGAAAGAATCATATACGATGGCAAAAAAAGCATCAGTATGGCAGCCAGAGAATCCATTAGAGAGCGTGTGATTACCGTGAACGGGTTCTCCAAGAGTGTGGCAATGACGGGCTGGCGCATGGGCTATATGGTTTCCAACAAAGAGGTGTTTGGCGCGGCATACAAATTGTATCAGCATAGCCTATCCTGCATGAGTGGTTTCCTGCAAAAGGGTGCGGTTCATGCGTTTGAATGCGAAAGAGAGATCGAAGAGATGCGTAAAACCTATGAACAGCGCAGAGATATGTTCATCGGTATTCTCAACAGCACAAAGGGCATCAGCTGTGATCTGCCGGAAGGCGCGTTTTATGCATGGGTCTATTTTGACGTGAAGGGCATGACCTCTATGCAAATGTGTGATTATCTGCTGGAGAATGCGGGCGTTGTGGGGATGCCCGGAGATGCATACGGAGAAGAAAATGTTTGCTGCATGCGCTTCTCCTTTGCAACCGCAACAAAGGATTTGGAAACAGCCGCTCATAAAATCAAAGCAGCGGTTGAAAAGCTCGGATAAGGGGGAAGGGACGCATGAGACTATTTGACTGTACACTGCGGGACGGTGCGAATGTTGTCGGAAACGGATTTTCCAAGGAATTGACTGTAAGTATGGTGCAGGCACTACTGGCTTGCGGGGTCGATCAGATTGAGCTTGGCAATGCAAAGGGAATCGGCGCCTATGAAGCCGGTGCAGCTGCGCCGCTTACGGATTTGGAGTATATGCAGGCAGTTGCTCCTTTTGCAAAGAAAGGAAGTCTGGGGATGTTCCTGCAGGCACAATATGCAACAGAAGAAAGAATCCGGCAGGCGGCGGAAAACGGTCTGCACTTCCTTCGTGTCGGAGCGGCAGCGGGGGATGGCGCAGGTGCGGTTTCTGCGATAAAAATGGTGAAGGAAGCAGGGCTTTTTTGCAGATACTCCTTGATGAAAGCCTATATCTGCACGCCTGAGGATCTGGCGGAGGAGGCGAAGCTGCTGGAAGAAAGCGGCGTGGATTTTATCACGATCATGGACTCGGCGGGCACACTGCTCCCGGAAGAGGTTTCCGCTTATGTAAAAGCGCTGAAGGCGAAGCTTTCGATTCCTGTTGGTTTCCATGGACATAGCAATCTGGGCATGGCGCAGGCAAACGCATTGGCAGCGGTGGATGCGGGCGCTGAGGAAATTGACTGCGGGCTGCTGGGAATGGCGCGCAGCGCGGGAAATTGCGCAACAGAGCTTGCGACTGCAGCATTTTTGCGCAGAAATGCTTTGAAGGATATTGACTTGTATCGTTTGCTGGAATATCTTGATAAGGAATTGATTCCCGCTATGGCGGAATATGCTTACAAGCCTGCCGTAAAGCCTTTGGACTTGGTTTTGGGACTTTCCGGCTGTCATTCTTCCTTCGTAGGTACATTTGAAAAAATTGCAAAAGAGGAAAATGTTTCTCTTTATCGGCTGATCGCAGAGGTTTCCAAAAAGGACAAAAAGAAGCCATCCGAAGCTCTGATGAGAGAAACGGCGAAGACACTTTAAGAGAAAACTCCGCATATGGAAGGGGGAGGATACTATGGAAGAAAACAAAAAATTTGAATTCTACGGGGGAAATTTCGGACCCTGGATTCCCGTGCTTTTCATGATCGTCAGCATGGTGCTTTGTACCATTACGGGCAACGGCGGTCTGCAAAGATTTTGTATTATCAGCTTTGCAGCTCTGGCGATCGGCTTTTTCCTTGCAAAGGATAAGAAAAATTTTGGTCAGCTTTCCCTGAAGGGGCTGAGAAACCCAATGCTGGGTACGGTCATTATGGCGTATCTGTTGGCGGGTATACTGTCTCAGCTTTTGCGTCAAAGCGGTCTGATTGATTCCCTGATTCTGGTTGTTTCCGAGCTGAATCTGAATGTTGGCTTTTTGCCCTTGGTAGGCTTTATCACCTGTATGCTGATCTCTACATCCTGCGGCACATCCACGGGATCGGTCGCAGCGGTTGCGCCGGTTCTGATTCCTCTGGCATACAGTCTGGGGGTAGATATTGGGCTGATGTCCGGTGCGATTATCAGTGGTGCTATTTTTGGGGATAACGTTGCGCCGATTTCCGATACAACCATTAGCTCCGCATTGACACAGGAGGCAAAAATCGGCGATGTTGTGCGCACCAGATTGCCCTATTCTGTTATCTCAGCGGTGATTTCTGCGGCATTGTTCGTTGTTATCGGTCTGCGTATGGGCTCTACGGATGCGGCACATTTCGTTCTGGAGGGGGCAAGCTTCAAGCCCTTGATTTTGATGGTATTGCCCTTGACGATGGTAGTTATGATGAAAATGGGCTGGGATCTGACAGGCACACTGATCGTCTGTAATGTTGCAGGTGTTGTATTAAATGTACTATTGGGAACGATTTCCGCGGCAACCATGTTTACTGTGGAAGGACCTGTTTTTGCAGGCATGAACGGCATGATGGTTCTGGTGCTGTATGTACTGCTTTTGTTCCAGGTGCTGGAAATCCTGATGTCCAGCGGCGCCTTTGATGCGCTTGGGGCGGAGCTTTTGAAGCTCTGCAAATCTCCCAGAAGTGCGGAATTGGTTTGCTATATTATTGCATCTGTCGGCTCGGCTGCGTCCGGCGGCAGCGGTATTGCGATCGTATTCTTCGGTTCTCTGGTTCGAAAAATCACAAAAACCTTCCATATTGACCGCTGCCGTGGCGCAAATATTCTGGACGGCGTTGCCTGCGGGGCAACAGGCTTGATGCCGCATGGCAATCCTGTAAACGTTGTCATTGGTGTTGTGCTGACGTTGGAGGGCTTTGATCCCAATTTTTCTTTCCTGAATATTTTGCCGTACAACTTTCACTGCTGGGGGCTTTTGATCCTGTTCCTGCTGAGCATTCTGACCGGTATCGGCAGAAAATTTGAGAACGGGGAAATGACGGAAGAAAGCCCGGCTGCATCGTAAAGTTTTCATCCCGTTTTTTGATATGGAAAGACCTTCGCACCATAAGGCGCGTCCAAATAAGAAAACATCTAAATGCCGTAAATCCTTGTTTTACAAGGACTTACGGCATTTTCAATGAAAAATGTCTGTTTTCTTAAGCGGAGCCCACTTAGCGGGGGTCTTTTTATTGTCTTTCTCGCATTTTTGCGCTATAGTAAGGGGGAATAAAAGTATATAAGGAGCGGACAGATGGAATATAAAGACATTGAAACTTTTTTAGGCATTGTTCGGACAAGGAGCATTACAAAAACAGCGGAAATCATGTTTTTGTCCCAGTCTACAATCAGTAATCGCCTGAGGCACATGGAGGACGAATTGGGCTGCTGTCTCATTCAGCGGGCAAAGGGGCAGAGATTGATCCGGCTCACGCAGTATGGGAGGGAATTTATTCCGATTGCAGAACGTTGGCGAAATCTCTTTGAAGAAACAAGTCTGCTCAAAGAAAAGAATAAGCAGGTTCTGCGTATTGCTGCAAATGAAAGTGCATATTATGAATTTTTGGGTCCCTTTACGATAGAATTTCTGAAGGCGCATGCAGATTTGAAATTATCTGTTCAAATTTGTGACTCTGCTCATATCTATGATTTGGCAGAGGAAAATCTAATTGATTACGGTTTTGCATCCTTTGAGTCTGCAAGAAATGAAATCGTGAGCAAATGTATTAACAGGCAGAAGATCCTTGTGATTGAATATTGTGAACATCCGGGCGAAATCAAGAAAATTCATCCCAGAGAATTGGATATCACAAAAGAGATCCGCTTTACGGGCGGACGCTTCACGAGCTTTGATAGTTGGCATGATAAATGGTTTGAAAACCAGTATGCATTCCGCATTGATATCAATTCACCGTATGCGGCGATCCCTTATTTGAAAGCGTTCGGCGGATGGGCTTTATGCCCCATGAGCTTGGCAAAAACATTGACAGAACATGTGAGCTTGCAGATTTATGAATTGGAGGATGCGCCTTCGGAGCGAGAAATATATATCATCCAACGAGAAGATAGTAGCTTAAGAGAACTAAGCCTTGGACGAGAATTTGAAAAAGCATTGGAGCTTTATCTCGAAAAACTCTGATTTATTCTAACGAAACGAATCTGCGGGAGTATTCGTATTTCGGGTCAGCGTATAGGAGGTCGGGAAGGACCGGCTGCCATAAAACAGGGCAATTATGAAACAGCAGAAGATATATCCGAAACATGACTTTTTGTGAAAAGGGCTGGTTTTTTATTATGCGTGTGGACACCCACTTGCTGCTATAAATTGTAAGAATGCAGCAGGAGAGTCAGTTCCCGCTCTTTTGCAGCTATCAGATCGTCCAGTCGGTAAGACTGGCTTTTTTTGATTGGAGCGGAATTGATCTGCGTGACGATTTCCGAGTAGGAAACAGCTAAATGTACCTGATGCTGTACGGCGAACAGAACAGCAGCCTCCAGCCGTTCATGCTTGATTGAGTGCATGGTGCAGGCTGTCCGGGAACGGTTCTTGTAGGTTGAGCAAGAATAATATACATTGTTGTTCTTGCTAACGCATCGGGTAATGGCCCGCCCGCAATCGGCACATTTCAGAAAGCCGCTGAATAAATGTACCTCACGGCCTTTCGGGGAAGTACGGGTATCACGCTGTAAGAGAGCCTGTACCTTATCGAAAGTTTCATAGTCGATAATGGCCTCATGCGTTCCAGCCACTTCCACCCATTCCTCGCGGGGAACAGCTTCAATCTGGTGTACCTTGTAGCTTTTCACCCGGCTCCGGCCTTGGGCTAAGTCCCCGGTGTAGGTCGGATTGGTAAGAATGGAGTGGATCATGCGGGCTCCCCACATAGGATCGTCATACCCTCTTGTCGAAACAGGCAAGCCCTTTTGTACCTTGTAAGCCGAGGGGCTCGGTACGCCGTGTTCGTTCAGGTACAACGCGATAGCACGTTTTGATGACCCTTGAATAAGCATTGTGAAAATGAGTTTGACATTTTCAGCAGCATCGGGATCAACAATCAGCCTGTGCTTGTCCTTTGGGTGCTTTACATAGCCGTAAGGAGCAAATGCTCCGATATAATGACCATTCCGCCGCTTGTAATCAAATACCTGCCGGATCTTTTTGGAAGTCTGATAGCAGTAATTAGCGTTCATCACATTTGTAATGGGAACGATGATATTTGAAACGCTGTCGGGGTTCTTGTAGCTGTCCACATTCTCAGCAAGGCTGATAAAGCGAACACCCATTTGAACAAACAGGTTGTCGATCAAACTTCCGGCATCGCTATAATTTCGTGCGAAGCGGGACAGGTCTTTTACTATAACGCAGTTGATTTTACCACTCATGACATCCGCCAAGAGCCGTTGAAAATCTTCACGGTTAGCGTCCGTTCCAGTATGTCCGTCATCTACATATTCCGTGATGCTTTCAAACTCGTCAATGTTGCGTCGGTAAAAATCGTTCAGTAGATCACGCTGGTTCTTTACGCTGTTGCTATCGTCTTTTCCTTTTTTCAAATCTTCCTTTGAAAGCCGGATATAGATGCCCAGCCGCCAGCGGCGGATTGTGTAAGAGGGAGAGAAACTCTGCTGATACCCTCTGTTTTTTGCTCGTGCCATTGTTCCTCCTTCCCTATCACATTACACTTATATTATAACTCTGTCCGGGGAGGACAACAAGGATGCCTCCGCTTCGGGACACTTTG
>CAVGZD010000037.1:0-21673 GCA_963633805.1 Lachnospiraceae bacterium
TTTGGAGTAAAATGGAAAACTGCTTGTGAATCAGAATATGCGATTTCCCTTTCACAGGCGGTATTTCTTACCAAAAACTTTATTTTTGCCCTCCGCAGGAGCGAGAATCGCTCCTGCATAACGGGGTCAAGGGGATTTCATCCCCTTGCGGGAGTTTGAGGGCAGCGCCCTCAAGGTCTTAAGCTCTTAAGCTCTTTTCCCCTTTCGGAATACTTTCCCCCGCCTCAGCCATACTAGAAGCATGGCAAAAAAATTTTTGATCTTCGGCACGCTGGGCTGGTGCATCGAAATCCTCTGGACGGGGCTCGGCTCCCTTCTGGCGGGTGATGTCGCCCTGACAGCAAAAACATATCTTTGGATGTTCCCCATCTACGGCATGACCGCCCTGATGCAGCCGCTGTTTCTCGCCCTGCGGCGCTATTGCCCCATCTGGCAGAGGTGCGGGGTCTATATCCTGTCGATCTTCGCCGTGGAATTTCTGGCAGGTGCGCTCCTGCGCCTAGCCACAGGCGTCTGCCCATGGGATTACAGCGGGCAGCGGCTGTCCGTGATGGGCTTCATCCGTTTGGATTATGCCCCGCTTTGGGCAATCCTAGGGCTGTTTTTTGAGGAGGTCTGCGTGATGCTTGCGGAAAGGAGGGAAAGCAGATAGTTGCAGGCGGCGGCAATTTCGTGTAAAATGAAGGCGACTTCGGCGCTTTGCCGCCCGAAGGCTGACAGAAGCATTTTACGGAAAGGAGAACTGTCATGAAAAAATGGACGCAGACCATTATTTTATTCGATTTAGACGGCACACTGACCGATTCCGCAGAGGGGGTCATCCGCTCCCTCCAGCATATGCAGGAGAAAATGGGCATGGAAAAATGGGCGGCGGCGGACCTGACCTTCGCCGTCGGTCCTCCCCTGATGAAGACCTTCCGCGAGGACTTCGGCATGGACGCAGAAACCGCCGAGCGTGCGCTGTCCGTCTTCCGCGAACGCTATATGACCGTAGGGCTTTTTGAAAACAAGGTCTACCCCGGCATTGAGGAAATGCTGCAAAGCCTGCAGAAAAAGGGCAAGCGCATGGCTGTGGCAACCTCCAAAAAGGAGGAGACTGCTGTGCGGATTTTGGAGCATTTCGGCATTGCGAAATATTTCGAGGTCATCGGCGGGGATAACCGCGCCGCCGGGCGGGACGACAAGGCGAAGGTCATCGCCTATGTTCTGGAGCAGATGAACGCCGCGCAGGACGATGTTGTCATGGTGGGCGACCGCAAATTCGACATCGAGGGCGCACACGCCATCGGCATTCCCTGCATCGCCGTGGAGTACGGCTATGGCGACCGCGCGGAATTTGAAGCGCACGGCGCGGACTGCATCGCGGCAACGGCTGCGGAGGTCGCGGAGCTGTTCCAATCTAATATTGTGGGAAAGGAAGTGAAAAAAATGCTGGAAATCAAGGGCAAAATCGGCACGGCGCTCTGCTATGCCAAAATCATCGAGGACGAAGCCATCGCGCAGATCAGCCGCATGTGCGATTATGCGCTGACAGAGAACAGCTGCATCCGCATCATGCCCGATGTTCATGCAGGCACGGGCTGCACCATCGGCACGACCATGACCGTCACGGATAAGGTCTGCCCGAACATCGTCGGCGTGGACATCGGCTGCGGCATGTACACCGTCCATCTGGCGGAGCGGGCGCTTGATTTTGAGAAGATCGACGCCGTATGCCATGAGATCCCATCCGGTATGCGGGTCTGGGAAGGGCGCGTGGAGCGTTTTCCGCTGGATGAGCTGCGCTGTTATCGCTCCCTGAAGGATACCAAGCGGCTGGAGCGTTCCCTCGGCACGCTGGGCGGCGGCAACCACTTCATCGAGATCGAGCGTGCGACGGATGGCAGTCACTATCTCGTCATTCATTCCGGCAGCCGCAATCTGGGCAAGCAGGTCGCCGAAATCTACCAGCGGCTTGCGATCGATCTACATATGGGCAAGGAGGAATATTTTCGGCAAAAGGATGCCCTCATCCGCGCGTATAAGACCGCCGGGCGGCGAGGGGAGATTCAGTCCGCACTCAAGGCTCTGCAAACTGCCTATGAAACCAAAGAGCTGGATGCACCGGAGGATCTCTGCTGGCTGTACGGCTCTTTTTTGGAGGATTACTTGCATGATGTGGAAATCTGCCAGCGTTTTGCCCGCAGAAACCGCGAGAAAATGGCGGAAATCCTGCTGGAAAAGGTAGGCCTGACCGCTATCGATGCCTTCCACACCATCCACAATTACATCGACACCAAGGAAGGCATTCTCCGCAAGGGCGCGATTGCCGCGCATGCAGGCGAAAGGGTGCTCATCCCCGTCAATATGCGGGATGGCTCGATTTTGGCTGTCGGAAAGGGTAATCCCGAATGGAATTTTTCCGCGCCGCATGGGGCAGGACGGCTGATGTCGCGCGGGAAGGCGCGGGCAAATCTGGATTTGCAGACCTATCGCGCCGAAATGCAGGGCATTTATACCACCTCCGTGAACGCGGACACGCTGGATGAAGCCCCGATGGCGTATAAATCATTGGGGGATATTCTGGATGTCATCGGGGAGACGGTGGAGGTGCTGGATGTGATGAAGCCGGTGTATAATTTCAAAGCCTCCAATGAAAAGCCCCTGTTCTAAGGCGCAAAAACCCCAAAAAACAATCTCCCCCCCCGAAAAAAAGGGGGGGGGAGCGATTGCTCTATAAGAATCCTCTCTCTGCAATTTTATTGTTCTTCCTCTTCAGGAGACGTTTCCGCCGCATCCTCTTCCGGCGCTTCTGCCTTTGCAGGGGCAGCCGCCGCCGGCAGACTCAGCGTCACCTTAAACAGATCCCCATCGATTTCCGTTTGCAGGCTTCCCTTCTGCAATGCCGCAAGGGACTGCGCGATATTCAGCCCAAGCCCGCTGCCCTCGGTATGGCGGGAGCTATCGCCGCGTACGAAGCGTTCCATCAGCTCATCCGCAGGGATATTCAGCGACTCTTTGGAGATATTCTTGATGGAAAGCTGCACCGTGTCCGCCGCCTTTTCGATATCCAGATAGACGCGTGTGCCCGCCTGAGAATATTTGCAGACATTGCTTAAAAGATTGCTCAGTATGCGCCAGGTCAGCGAACCATCCATTTCCGCATAAACCGGCTCTTCATCCCCGCTGATGATGAGATCCAGCTTTGCCGCGGAGAGCTTTTCCGTATATTCCGCGACCGCCTGCGACACCAGTTCGCCCACATCCGCCGCCTTGAGGCTGACATTCAGACTCCCCGCAGATGCCTTCGACGCCTCCACCAAGTCCTCCGTCAGCTTTTTCAGCCTTGCGGACTGCCGCTCCAGCACGGCAACATATTCTGCCGCCTGCCCCTCCAGATTTTCCTTTTTCAGGAGGTCTACATAATTGATGATGGAGGTCAGCGGTGTTTTGATATCATGCGATACATTTGTAATCAAATCCGTTTTCATCCGCTCGCTTTTCATCTGCTCCTCCACTGCAATGGCAAGCCCCTCGGAAAGGCTGTTGAGGTTTTCGCCATGTGCGCGAAATACGGGCAGCATACGGCTTGTGTCCACGCGATAATCCGCATTGCCCGCGGCAAGCTGTTCCCCCGCCTTGCGCAGGGTGTCCATCTGCAGGGCAACATAGCAGAGCAGTCCTACCACTACGCAATGCAGTATGAATGCAAGCCCGTGCCCCATCACATAGCCCGGCAACAGAAACAGCCCGATCACCGCCACCTTCCAGACGATCGGCAGTGCGCGCAGTGCCCTGTCGCAGAAGGCGAAGAAACGCTTGCACAGCCGCCAGCAAAAGCGCAGCACGCGATAGCAGATGGTATTCTGATAGAAATAACGCCCCAGCTTCAGCCGCGTGACGCAGGTAAGCAGCGCCGCCAAAGAAAGGATCTCCAGCGTGAGCAGTCCGACCACGGAAATAAATACAAACTCGTCCCATTTCCAGCGGAACACAGACGCGACCGCGATGCAGCATACGATCGCCATGCCACCGACAATCGCCAGATAGAGATCCAGCGGCACCTTATCCTGCAAGTTAGGCGTAATACCCTCCGCATCCACGCGATGCCCCGCCGCGCAGAGCAGATAGATCAGGGAAACCGCCGCCGCCAGCAGACTGATCATCAGAATCGGCAGCAATGCATTGTACACCTTCGCGATGCCCTCATGCAGATGATAGGTGAAGGAATAGGCGTCCGCCACATTGGGCTGCTGCAGGATGTAGCCGTCCAGCAGGACGCTGCCGTCATCCGTAAGCTCCCATGTCGAAACATAGGCGACCACCTCGCTATCGATGAGGGAGCTGCGCAGTGTCTCGCCTGTGTTCGCATCCTTTACTACATAACGAAAATTCGTTTCCTTCGGCGAGAAATCCCGCTCCAGTATGCGGTCAAATTCCGCATCGCCCAGCCTGTTCGTCTCCGCATCATAGATTGAATGAGCATCGGGCGCGTCGACCTCGCTTGCCTGAGATTCGGCGTAGGTCGACACAGAATCATAGATCAGATGCCGGATTTGATAGGCGTAATCGGACGTGATGACATTGCATGCCTGCGACTCGGCATAGGTCGGCGCAGAATCATAAAAACTGTAATAGAACGCACCGCCGCTGAGCACTGCCGTAAATCCCGACAAAATCACCAGAAAGCAGGCGAATACCTTCAGCGCGGTATGATAACATTGCTTCATCCCTTTGCCTCCTTTTCCATTTTATAGCCCAGCCCCCAGACGACCTTCAGATAGCGGGGGTTAGAGGGGTCGATCTCAATCTTCTCGCGCAGATGGCGGATATGTACGGCGACCACGCCCGCAGAGCCGTAAGCATCCTCGTTCCAGAGCCGTTCGTAGATCTGCGCGGAGGAAAAGACCCGTCCGGGGTTTTCCATCAGCAGCTTGAGGATATTGTATTCGCTGGGGGTCAGGCTGACCGCCTCCCCATCGACCGTCACCTGCTTTTCCTCATCATCCAGCATAATCCCCCCAATGACCAGATGCGTGTCCTTTTTCGCCATGCCGCCCAAAGAGGTATAGCGGCGCAGCTGGGAGCGCACCCGCGCCAGCACCTCCACGGGGTTGAAGGGCTTTGTGATATAATCGTCCGCGCCGATATTCAGCCCCAGAATTTTATCCGTGTCCTCGCTTTTGGCGGTCAGCAGTATGATGGGGATGTTGCTGACCTCGCGCAGCTTGACCGTTGCGGCGATCCCATCCATCTCCGGCATCATAATATCCATCAGGATCAGATGCACCTCGTTTTGCGCCACGATATCCAGAGCCTGCTTGCCCGTGTAAGCGGGAAGGATGCGATAGTCCTCCGTGGAGAGGTAGATCGACAGCGCGGAGACGATATCCGGCTCGTCGTCGCAAATCAAAATCGTGTACATTTTGCACCTCCTTTTTCCTTTTTCTATACTCTAACAAATGGATTTTAAGAAAACAGCAGGGAAAGTTTTAAGAAATACTTAAACCTAAGACCTTGGGGGTTTCACCCCCAACGCCCCCACAAGGGACTTCGTCCCTTGACCCGTTTGCGCAGGAGCGATCCTCGCTCCTGCGGGGGCAAAAATAAAGTATTTTGGCAAAAAATACCGCCTGCGAAAAGAGGAATTGCGTTTTCCTATCCACAAGCGGTTTTTGTATGTTATTCCAATTTGCTCCTGCAAACGCATGTACATGCGTTTGCCAACCGGGTTCCAAGGGGGTAACCCCCTTGGCGGGGTTGTGGGGCAGCGCCCCAAGGTCTTTGGTCTTCCGGGGTTGTGGGGCAGCGCCCCACGGTCTTTGGTCTTAGCCCTTCACTCCCACAGCACGACCTCGCCCGCCTCCAGCGATCTTTTCACATCAATCGCGCACTGGTTGCGGCTGCCGCGAAAGCGCAGCTCCAGCGAACGCTCCGCCAGCAGAAACGGCCCGTCCATCAGCACATCGACCTCGCCCAGAAGCGCCATCCGCTCCGGATCATCCTCCGCCAGCAGCTCCTCCCATGTATAGCCCGTGTATGCCCATACATTCAGCCCCAGCCGATGCGCACCCTTTGCCAGAATCAGGCAGGCAAGCGGCTGCAAAAAAGGCTCGCCGCCGGAAAGCGTAATCCCGTCCAGCAGCGGATTTTCCGCCATCGCCGCCAAAATATCCTCCGTTTCGCACCAAAAGCCGCCGTCCGGATCGTGCGTCTGCGGATTATGGCAGCCGGGGCAATGATGCGGGCAGCCCTGCGTAAATATCGTCAGGCGCAGACCGGGACCGTCCACGATGGAATCCCCGGTCACGCCGCTTATGCTCATCCTCATTTTGGCTTACTCCTTCGTCTGGAGCTTGACCTCCGTCACGATCGAGTGCTTCACGCGGTCGGCGACCTCCGCCCGCTTCGCATTATTGAAGCGATCCAGCGTCCCGACCAGATAGCCCGTGATGCGGCGGATGCGCTGGAAGCCGACCTCGCCCTCTTCCTCTTTTCTGCCGCATTTCGGGCAGGTATCGCCGATGATGCCGTTATAGCCACAAAGCGGATCGCGGTCGACGGGATGATTGATGGAGCCATAGCCGATGCCCTGCGCCTTCATGTAGCGGATGACCTTCTCGAAGGCGTCCAGATTGCTGCAGGGGTCGCCGTCCAGCTCGATATAGGTAATATGTCCTGCGTTGGTCAGCGCATGATAGGGCGCTTCCAGCTGAATCTTCTTATACGCGCTGATGGGGAAATACACGGGGATATGGAAGCTATTGGTGTAATATTCCCGATCGGTCACGCCCTCGATCACGCCGAAGCGTTCCCGATCCATGCGAACGAATCTGCCGGACAAGCCCTCGGCAGGGGTTGCCAGAAGGGTGAAGTTCATCTGCATTTTCTGCGACAGATCATCCGCCCGCTGGCGCATATGCCCCACGATATCCAGCCCCAGATTCTGCGCGACCTCGCTCTCGCCATGATGCACGCCCAAAAGCGCCTTCAGCGCCTCCGCCAGCCCGATAAAGCCGATGGAAAGCGTCCCATGCTTGAGCACCTCCCGCAGCGTATCCTCCGGTTTCAGCTTTTCGCTGTCAATCCAAACGCCCTCGCCCATCAGGAAGGGATAATTGCGCACCCGCTTGCTTGCCTGAATCTCAAAGCGTTCGAGCAGCTGCTCCGCAACAAGGTCGATCTTATGATCCAGCTCGCGGAAGAACCAATCGATATTCCGATTTGCCAGTATCGCGATGCGCGGCAGATTGATGCTGGTGAAGCTCAGATTGCCGCGCCCCATGGTGATCTCCCGCTCCGAATCATGCACATTTCCGATCACGCGCGTGCGGCAGCCCATATAGGCGATTTCCGTTTCGGGATGCCCCTCTTTATAATATTTCAGATTGAAGGGCGCATCCTGGAAGGAGAAATTCGGGAAAAGCCGCTTTGCGCTGACGCGGCATGCCAGCTTGAACAGATCATAATTCGGCTCGCCGGGATTGAAATTAACGCCCTCCTTCACGCGGAAGATCTGGATGGGGAAGATAGCCGTCTCGCCGTTGCCCAGCCCCGCCTCCGTCACCAGCAGCATATTTTTCATCACCATTCTGCCCTCCACGGAGGTATCCATGCCGTAATTGATGGAGGAAAACGGCGTTTGTGCGCCCGCGCGGCTATGCATGGTATTCAGATTATGCAGCAGCGCCTCCATCGCCTGATAGGTCGCCTGATCGGTTTCCCCTGCTGCCTTTTCTGCGGAAAATGTCTGCGCCCGCTCCACGATGTCCGAGGAAATGCCGATTTTCAGCAGCATCTCCCGTTCCGCCGCCGTATAGGCTTCATTCTGATCCAAGGAAGGATACAGTCCCTGCGCGGACAGCTCCCGATACGCCTGCTTGACCGCCTGCGCGCGCTCCTTGCTGTCCATAAATTCGACCAGAGAAAGCAGATTCGCGCGATAACGCTTCCGATAGGTCTTGGCTACGCCGGGCGCAAGACCGTAATCAAAATTGGCGATGGACTGCCCGCCGTGCTGGTCGTTCTGATTGGACTGGATGGCGATGCAGGCAAGGGAGGCGTAGCTTGCGATGTCGTTTGGCTCGCGCAGCACACCATGCCCCGTGGAGAAGCCGCCGTGAAAGAGCTTGATCAGGTCGATCTGGCAGCAGGTTGTTGTCAGTGTATAAAAATCCAGATCATGGATATGGATGTCGCCGTTTCTGTGCGCCTCGGAATGCGCGGGATTGAGCACATAGCTTTCGTAAAAATGCTTTGCGCCCTCCGAGCCGTATTTGAGCATGGAGCCCATGGCGGTATTGCCGTCTATATTGGCGTTCTCGCGCTTGATGTCGCTGTCGGTCGCATCCCTATATGTAATATCCTCAAAGGTTTTCATCAATCTGTCGTTCATGTTGCGCACACGGGTACGCTCCGCGCGGTAAAGGATATATGCCTTTGCCGTGCGCACACAGCCATGCTCAATCAGCGTGCGTTCCACGCAGTCCTGAATCTGCTCGACCGTTGGCGCATCGACGCCATCTGTCTCCAGCCTCTGCGCGACCTCCTGCGCCAGCGCCATGCATTCCGCATCGCTCTTCTCGCCCACGGTTGCCTGAAAAGCCTTCTGAATGGCTGCCGCGATCTTATGCAGATCAAACGCCGCCGTGCGTCCGTCCCTTTTTTGTATGCTTGTAATCATTGCTTGTCCTCCCCTCTGATTCGTGCGCCTGCGCCATACTGTGCGCATTTGCAACGAAAAAAGACAAAATACCACAATATCTTGTTCTTCCTTATTTGAAATTCGTATATATTGTAGTCCATATCCATAGAAGCGTCAAGAGAAAAAGCGGAGGAAGTAAAATTCTGTCAAAGGTGCATAAAAGAGCGGGGGACAGTCCCGATACGCATAGAATAAAAGGGAGAAAATAAAAAAATGGAGAGAAAAGCGATGAAATGGGAACGATTTTCCTGTATCGAGGAGAAGGATGTCATCAATATCTGCGAGGGCAGGCGGCTGGGGCGGGTTGCCGATCTGGAGATCGATACCGCCTCCGGGCGCATCTGCACGCTGATCATACCGGAGGATTGCGGCAGGTGGAATTTTTTCGGGAAGGAGCGCGCGTATTTTGTGCCATGGCAATGCGTCAAGCGCATCGGGGATGATATCATTCTGGTGGATGTCAGCAGCGAGGAGGTGCTGCGGGCGGACGAGTGCTGAAGACTGCCCCAAAGCCCTCAAAACCCAAGACCTTGGGACTTCGTCCCAAACCCTAGCAGGGGACTCGTCCCCTGCACCCCGTTATGAAAAAGCTGCGATTTTTCCGGGGAAATGGGATGATGCTTCGGAGGGAATACGGATCGTTTGTCCGAAGATCGCAGTGTATATTGCGGATACGCACAAAATCTGTTTTTGTCCATTTTCACAAAACAACATTGACCGGCGGCATGATCTGGATTATACTGAGGTTATGTTGTACAAACGTCCGGGGCTTTTCGGAAATGCCCCGGAAAAGGGATAGGAGTGATTGATTTTGAAATGTCCTTTTTGCGGTCATCCGGATACGAAGGTGGTCGATTCCCGCGGGCAGGATGATAATTCCGTCATTCGCCGCCGCCGTCTGTGCGAGAGCTGCGGCAGGCGGTTTACAACCTATGAGAGAATGGATATGATCCCCATCACCATCATCAAGCGGGACGGCACGCGGGAGATTTTTGATAAAAACAAGGTCATCAACGGCGTGATGAAATCCTGCAATAAACGCCCCGTGACGGCGAAGCAGATCGCGGAGCTGGCGGACGATATCGAAAACACACTGATGGGCAGCGGCGAGAGAGAGGTCGACAGCAAAACCATCGGGAATATGGTGATGGATCGCCTGAAGGAGCTTGACGGCGTAGCGTATGTGCGCTTCGCCTCGGTTTATCGTCAGTTTAAGGACATCAATACCTTCATGGATGAGCTGGAAAAGCTCCTGAGCGAGAAGAAGCAGGAGGGCTGAGCATGCAGACCAAAGCCCTCTTTACCTGCACCGAGGCAGGCTATGACACCGCCCTGCGCATGCTGGAGGCATATCGCCGCAGCGGGATGCAGGTGATCTTCTATGGCGTCGCCGCGGAGGAGGATCTGCTCTCTCTGGGCGAGGAAGGCGGCATGAGCCATGTGCTGCATTTTCGGGATGCGGAAAATATCCGCCTGATCAGGCTTTGCGATGAGATGGGCGGCTTCACGACGGATATCCTCCTGAGCGATCTGCTCCTGAGCGGTGCCGGGGAAAAATAAAAAAATTTGAGACAGGCAAGAAACAACAAAATACCTCATAGGATAGGATTGTAACAAAATTCTCACTCTCAAGGAGGTATTTTATTATGTGTGGATTTGGCTGTGGAAACGACAATGGCATCATCTGGATCATCCTGCTGCTGTGCTGCTGCGGCAACAACAATGGCAACAACTGCGTCGGCGGGATCACAGATAATAACTGGATCTGGATCATCCTGCTGCTGTGCTGCTGCGGCAACAACAATAACCAGATCGGCAGCTGCGGCTCCTGCTAAGCGCATCCGGAAGGGAAATGCCCCCGTGAAAACGGGGGCATTTATTTTTATGTGCCAAGCGCGGCATTTATTTACTGAACAGGAAAATGGAGAGCAGCACAAGCACAATCCCCACAGCATTCCCGGCGGAAATCGCCTCACGGAACACAAAAACGCCGATCAACGCCGCAACGATCAGCTCGACCGAAGCCACCACCGGCACCTTGCTGGTCTGCTTGATATGAGATATTCCGCTGAAATACAGCAAATATGCCGCCACTGTCGGGATCATCGCATAAAACAGCCCGATCAAAAGGAGCCGCCCATCCAGCGGCGCTGCAACGCTCGTCCAAGGATGGCTGACGATGGCAACAAAGGCACAGCCGAAAAACGCGTTATACATCGCCACCGCGAAGGGCGAGGCATTTTCCTGCATGGCGATCCGCCCGAAGATCGCAGTCATTGCATAAGTAAGCCCTGAGCCGATGCCGATGAGAATGCCCAGCGGGATGATGCTGTCCCCGCGCATCGCGCCGCCTGTCGCAGTCAGTACGCAGCCCACGCATTCAACAGCAGCACCGCCCATCTGTACACGGGCAGCCTCTCCCGAAAGAACAAAAAGGACAGCACGCCGATAAACACAGGCGCGGTGTATACAAGTCCGGAGGCTACGGTAACGCCGTTATAGCTGATAGACAGGCTATAGAGGATATTATCCAGCCCATGGCACACAACGCCAAACAAAGCACAGGAAAGCAGCGTACGTTTTCCGATCAGAAACGCCTTCACTCCATCCAAAAACAGCGTCAGCAAAGCCAACAGCAAAAATGCAAAAAACAGGCGGATAAAGCTGGTATAGGTCGCGCCGCAACCATTGTGTTCCATCATCTTGACAAAGATACCGATCGTCCCCCAAAGGCAGCCTGCAAGAAATATTTTTGCATAGCCCTTTGCCTCATGATTCATTACAATCATCACCTTTCCGAAACAAACCGCAGGCAGTTTTTACACAGATCCTCCAAGCTCTGCTTCGTATAGGTTTGCGCTGCGGTTTCTCCGTTTGGATACGCTAACCAACGGTTTAGTCCGGTTGATCAATCGTCACGCGGAGTCCAGCGCCAGCGCAGCGCATTTGCGATGATATAGGTGTCGGACGAGCCACGCATAGCAGCGGCGATATCGCAATCGCTGTTATCGGACCAGACGATGACCCGCTCGCCCGGCAGCAGTGCATCATAAAACGCCAGATGCGCCCCAAAAATGCAGGAAACATAGCCCTCCTGCCAGCCCATCAGATGCAGGCGGCGCAGACCGGAAAATTGCAGCTCTATGGTTTTCGGCTCGCCCTGCCGCTGAAACAGGACAGATACTATATGCTCGTCTGCATTACCAAAATGCATCGCCCGTTCCTCATCCACGAATGCGCCGCTACGAAAAGCAAAGGACACCATACACGCATCATGAAAATCGCCGTAGGCTGACATCAGCCGCAGGATATCCTCCTCTGTCCTCACATCGTTCCACATTCGCTTTTCCTCCTTTTTAAGACCTAAGACTGTGGGGGCTTCGCCCCCCCAACGCCCCCACAAGGGCTACCGCCCTTGACCCGATTGGCAGGGGCATTTCATGTCCCTGCGGGTGCAAATTGCAGTGAAATAGGAAAACCGCTTATGCACGGAAATACACAATTTCTCCTTCTGCAAACAACATTTTATTACCAAAATAATTCATTTCTGTCCCCCGCAGAAGCGAAAATCGCTCCTGCGCAAACGGGGTCAAGGGGACGAGTCCCCTTGCAGGGTGTGGGACAGCGTCCCACGGTTTCCCAGGTCTTCATCACCACCTGCCCCGGTGTAGCTGCCCCTCCAGCAGCATCCCCGGGAAATCCTGCTGACGCATCGCCTCGTAGATCACAATCGCTACGGAATTGGATAAATTCAGGCTCCGCGCCGCCGCCAGCATCGGTATGCGGATCGTCCGCTCGCGGTTTTCCAACAAAAGCTCCTCCGGAATCCCCGCGCTTTCCTTCCCAAACATGATGTAGTCGTTCTCCCCGTAGGTCACATCCGTGTAGATGTGCCGCGCCTTCGTCGTCGCCATCCACAGCCGCGCATCGGGATTCTTCTCGCAAAAATCCGCGTAGTTGTCGTAATAACGGATGTCCAGCAACTTCCAGTAGTCCAGCCCCGCCCGCTTCAGATATTTGTCCTCCACGGAAAAACCCAGCGGTCGGATCAGATGCAGCACGGAATTGGTGACCGCGCAGGTTCTGGCGATATTCCCCGCGTTCTGCGGGATCTCCGGCTCAAGTAGTACAATATGCATATGCCCTCTCTCCTTGCTTTTTTCTCGAATCGATACGTTCTATGATAGCATAGCCCGCGGAAAAATACAATCCACCCCGCAAACGCCCCCGCCCCCGCAATTTGGTATATTTTACCTATTGACGCAAGGAAGAATCTGTATTACTATCAAATAAAAATAATTATTATCTACAAAGGGGTGAAAAAATGAAGGAAACTGCTCAAATCTTGAAGGAAAAGGGGCTGAAGGTCACCCCGCAGCGCATCGCGGTCTACAACATGCTCCGCAACACCTATGAGCATCCCACCGCGGAGACGATCTACCGTGCGCTGGAGCCGACCAACCCGACCATGAGCTTGGCCACGGTCTATAAAACACTGGATTTTTTCAAGCAGCTCGGGCTGGTGCAGGAGCTGAACGTGGGCGAAGCAAGCTCGCGCTATGATGCCGCCGTGCATTGCCATCCGCATACGGTCTGCCGTGTCTGCGGCGAGGTTGCCGATCTGCATCTGGATGCCTTGACAGAGGTCAGCAAAAAGCTCGCGCCCGATCTGGATTTTGATGTGGAATGCGAACAGCTGATCCTCTACGGGACCTGCGCCGCCTGCCAGAAGAAGCAGGGCGCGGAGGTCGGCTGATCGCGCAAAGGATAGGGAGAAAAATGGTTTTTGAGAAGCGTTCCATGCCGCTGCTGGACCCTTGGTGCTTTTCGGTCAACATCGAAAATCACACAAAGGAGACAGAAAGGCATGACAAATCCAATCAAGCAATTATCGAAAAAGGAATGGGGGCTTTGGCTCGGCTCTCTGTGCGTCATTCTCGCGTCCAATCTGGTCACGGGGGATTTTGACGTTCTGACGCTTTCCGCGGCGTGCATCGGCGTGACCTCGCTGATCTTCGCCGCCGTGGGGAACGTATGGGCGCAGATTTTGATGGTCGCATTCAGTATACTGTATGGCATTATTTCCTACCGCTTCCGCTATTGGGGCGAGATGATGACCTACCTCGGCATGTCGTTGCCGATGGCGGTATGGTCGGCAATCACATGGCTGCGCAATCCCTCTGCGGAGGATGGCAGCACGGTGCAGATTCAGGCTCTGCAGCGGAAGCATCTGATCGGGCTGCTGATCGGCGGGATCGCGGTCGCGGCGATTTTTTATGCGATTCTGAAGCTGCTGGACACGCCGAATCTGCTGTTCAGCACAATTTCGATCACAACGAGCTTTACGGCGGCGGCGCTGACGATGCTGCGTTCGTCTTATTATGCGGCGGGCTATGCCGCGAACGACGTTGTTTTGATCGTGCTATGGGTTTTGGCAGCGCTGGAGAACCCGGCGTACATCCCGGTTGTAGTGAATTTCTGCGTCTTTTTCCTCAATGATGTATACGGCTTTCTCAGCTGGAAGCGACGGGAGCTACGGCAGGCGGGGTAAAAGACAGAAAAGACCAAAGACCGTGGGACACCGTCCCACACCCTGCAAGGGGATTTCATCCCCTTGACCCCATTATAGCAAACGCATATCCATGCGTTTGCAGATGCAGATTTGGGATAGCATACAAAAACCGCTTGTTAAGTGGGAAACGAAAATTCCTTTTCGCAAGCGGTAATTTTTTCAAAATATTCTGTTTCTGCCCCCGGAAGACCTTGTGGCTTTGCCCCAAGCCCCAGCAGAGGACTTGGTCAAAGCATCTTCCCTGCGGGAAGACGGCTTCGCCGCCGCCTTAGTCTTGGCGGTGCTCATACCCCTGCACCCCATTATGGCAAACGCATTACATGCGTTTGCGGATACAAATTGGAATGAAATAGAAAAACCGCTTGTGAAGTGGAGGATGCATTTCCCCTCTCGCAAGCGGTCTTTTTTGCCAAAAATATTCTATTTTGCCCTCCGCAGGAGCGAGAATCGCTCCTGCACAAACTGGGGTCAAGGGGGCTGAGCCCCCTTGCGGGGGTGTTGGGGACAGCGTCCCCAAGGTCTTCCGGGGTGGTGGGGCAGAGCCCCACGGTCTTACTCGACCTTCACCGTCCAGCTGAAGCTGTCCTCCTTCAAGCCCCATTGGATGCCCGTCAGCTCGTCGTAAATCTTCTGCGTTACCTTGCCGATCTCGTTGTGGTTGACCGTAATCTTGTCATCACCATGCGCAAAGCCGCCGATGGGCGTAACGACCGCCGCCGTGCCGCACATGAACGCCTCTTCGACCTCGCCCGTTCTGCATGCGTCCATCAGCTCCTGTACGCCAATCTTGCGCTCCACCGTCTCCATGCCCCAGCTCTTCGCCATCGCCAAGATGGAGCGTCTGGTAACGCCGGGCAGTATGGAGCCGTTCAGCTCTGGCGTAACCAGCTTGCCGTTCCAGACAAACATGACATTCATGCCGCCGCCTTCCTCAACGTACTTCCGCTCTGCGCCATCCACCCAAAGCACTTGGGAATAGCCCTTTTTCTCCGCTCTCTCGGCGGCTCTGGTCGCCGCTGCATAGTTGCCGCCGCATTTCGCATAGCCCGTGCCGCCCTTGACCGCGCGCACATCCTCCTGCTCGATCAGCAGCTCAACCGGCTTTAAGCCGCTCTTGTAATAGCTGCCGACGGGACAGGCGATAATCATGAATGTCGCCTGATGGATGCCATGCAGGGACAGATCGGGGTCTGTACCGAAGAGGAAGGGTCTGATGTACAGGGAGGTTCCGTAAGGCTCGGGCACCCAGTCCTTCTCCACGGATACAAATGCCTTCAGCGCATCCATCGCCATCTGCTCGTCCAGCTTAGGCAGACACAATCTCTCCGCAGAATCATTCATGCGGGCGATATTGGCATCGGGACGGAACAGCTGTACCTCGCCGCTCGGCGTGCGATATGCCTTCAGCCCCTCGAACACCTCTGCGCCGTAATGGAACACCAGTGCGCCCGGATTGAGCGAAATATCCCCAAAGGGAACGATACGCGGGTTATGCCAGCCCTCGGCATCGGTATAATCCATGATAAACATATGGTCCGTAAAGGCTACGCCGAAGGGGACGGTCGCCGGATCGGGCTTTTGCTTGGGATGTGTGGTTTTTGTTACGGGTATCTGCATCATAGGACATCTCTCCTTTTTTTCTTTTGTATGCTGATCTATTTCATCACTGCGCCCGTATTCGCGGAGGAAACCAGCTTGGCATATCTCGCCAGCCAGCCCGATTTTACCTTTGGCTCAGGCGCAGTGTAGTTTTTCCGTCTTTCCTCAAATGCTTCCTCGCTGACCTTCGCATGGATTTTATGATTGGGAATATCGATCTCAATGCGGTCGCCCTCGTGCAGAAGGGCAATTTTACCGCCTGCCGCCGCTTCAGGGCTGACATGCCCGATGGATGCGCCGCGACTCGCCCCGCTGAAGCGTCCGTCCGTAATCAACGCAACGGATTTATCCAGCTTCATGCCCGCCAGCGCACTGGTCGGGTTGAGCATCTCGCGCATGCCGGGGCCGCCCTTTGGACCTTCGTAGCGAATCACGACCACATCGCCGGGATGAATGCCGCCCGCATAGATGGTTGCAATGGCTTCTTCCTCGCTGTCAAAGACGCGGGCGGGGCCTTCATGGCAGAGCATTTCGGGGTCGACCGCACTCCGCTTAACCACACAGCCATCCTCTGCGATATTGCCCCAGAGAACGGCAATGCCGCCCGTCTTGCTGTACGGCTCGTCGATGGGGCGAATGACCTCGTAATCCTTGACCGCCGCGCCCGCGATATTCTCGCCCAGTGTCCTGCCTGTCGCCGTAATGACATCCAAGTTCAGCAGATTTTTCTTCGCCAGCTCCGCCTGTACCGCAGGGATGCCCCCGGCGATATTCAGATCGGAGATATGGGTATGCCCAGCGGGGGCAAGATGGCAGAGATTCGGCACTTTCTCGGAAATCTCATTGAAAATATCCATATTCAGTGCGACCTCTGCCTCGTTGGCGATCGCCAGCAGGTGCAGCACGCTGTTGGAGGAACAGCCTAGCGCCATATCGCAGGCAACGGCATTGTAAATGCTTCTCTCGTTGATGATATCCCGTGCCTTGATGTCGCGCCTTACCAGCTCCATAATCGCCATGCCGGCATGCTTTGCCAGCTGCAGCCGCGCCCCGGAAACATTGGGGATCGTGCCATTGCCGGGCAGGGCAATGCCGATCGCTTCGCAAAGGCAGTTCATGCTGTTTGCGGTATACATCCCCGCGCAGGAGCCGCAGCCGGGGCAGGTACTGTTTTCGTATTCGTACAGCTTCGCATCATCGATCAGCCCCGCCTTGCGTGCGCCGACTGCTTCAAACATCTTCGACAGGCTGACCGCTTCCCCATCGACCAGCCCGGGCAGCATCGCGCCGCCGCTGCAAACCACGGCGGGCACATTCATCCGCACCGCCGCCATCACCATGCCGGGAACGATTTTATCGCAATTCGGCACAAGCACCAGCCCATCCAGCGCATGCGCCATCAGCATGGTTTCCACGCTGTCTGCGATCAATTCGCGGCTGGCAAGGCTATATTTCATGCCCTGATGCCCCATGGCGATGCCATCGCAAACGCCGATGGCGGGAACCATGATGGGCGTGCCGCCCGCCATGCGTACCCCCGCCTTGACAGCCTCCGTCACCTTATCCAGATTGAAATGGCCGGGCACGATCTCGCTATGCGCAGATACAACGCCGATCAACGGTCTGTCCAATTCTTCTTTTGTATATCCCATTGCATAAAACAGGCTTCTGGCGGGGGCGCGTTCCACGCCCTGCGTCACCTGCGCACTTCTTCTTTCCATCCTGCCCTCTCCTTTCCTCTGCATAATGCGGCATTATTTTTTCAGCCAGGTCATCATTTCTCTCAGCTCCTTGCCAACCTTGCAAAGCTGGTGATTTGCGGCTTTCTTGCGGGAGGTCAGGAATTTTGCCTTGCCGCCTGCGTTCATCTCCTGTACGAATGTGCTTGCGAAGGTGCCGTCCTGAATTTCCGCCAGAACCTGCTTCATCGCTTCTCTGGATTCCTTCGTGATGATGCGCTTGCCGGTCACATAATCGCCGTATTCCGCCGTATTGGAGATGGAATAGCGCATCTTGTCGAAGCCACCCTCGTAGATGAGGTCAACGATCAGCTTCATTTCGTGGATACATTCAAAATATGCCATCTCCGGTTCATAGCCCGCTTCTACCAGCGTCTCAAAGCCTGCGGTCATCAGCTCGCAAACGCCGCCGCACAGTACCGCCTGTTCGCCGAAGAGGTCTGTTTCCGTTTCTTCCTTGAAGGAGGTCTCCAGAATACCTGTTCTCGCTGCGCCGATAGCCGCCGCATAAGCCAGTGCAAATTCCTTTGCCTTGCCGGATTTATCCTGCTCTACGGCGATCAGACAGGGAACGCCGCTGCCCTGCGTATACAGGCTTCTTACGATATGCCCGGGACCCTTGGGCGCAACCATAGATACGTCCAGATACTCCGCAGGCTGGATCTGGCTGTAATGAATATTGAAGCCATGGGCGAACATCAGGGTATCGCCCTCCTTCATATGCTGGGCAACCTGCTTTTTGTAGATTTCGGGCGCAAGCTCATCGGGAACCAGCATCATAACTACATTGCCTGCCTCTGCGGCTTCCTCAATGCCCATAACCTTCAGCCCTGCCGCTTCTGCCTTTGCGATATGCGCAGAGCCGGGGCGCAGACCTACGACTACATTCACGCCGCTGTCCTTCAGATTCATTGCGTGCGCATGACCCTGGCTGCCAAAGCCGATGATGGCTACCGTTTTGCCGTCCAGCATCCCCAAGTTGCAATCCTGTGCGTAATACTTCTTGATCATTGTCATCGTCTCCTTTTTCTTCTGTTGTTTTTTGTCCTTTTCTGTTGTATGTCTTGTTGTATGTATGTTGTATGCTGTATGTGCAATCTCTGTCAAATGCCGGAATAGCCTGTTTCCGTATTCTCTGCGCCATCGCGCGCCATGCCGGTCACGCCTGTTCTGGAAACCTCCAGAATCTCATACTGCTTGACCATATTCATGAAGCCGTCCAGCTTATTGGGCGAGCCGGTCAGCTCGATGATCATGCTGTCCGTGTTCAGCCCGATTACCTTGCCGCGATAGATCTCCGTGATCTCATGCAGCTCCGTGCGCTCCTGCTTGTTCGCCCTCATTTTGATGAGCAGCAGCTCCCTGTAGACGCTGTTGCCCTCCTCCAGCACGCTGACCTCTCTGACCGGCTCCAGCTTGCCTAACTGGGTAATGATCTGGTATAACACATTTTCGTCATCCCCACTGACAACCAGCGTGATCTTGGTCAGCCCGGCGATATTCGTCTCCGAAGCCGTGATCGTGCTGATATTGAAGCTCCTGCGCCCGATCAGGCTAGAAACCCGCGCAAGCACATTCGGCTGATTATCCACCATCAGGCAGATGACCGTGCGGCGTACCGCTTTTTTTACTGTAATTGCATTCATGCAGACCACCGCCCTTCCTATTCCAAAACCATATCGTCAACCGTACCGCCATTGGGGATCATCGGCAGAACCTTCAAGTCTCTGTCGATATCGCAGGCAATCCAGACCGGACCGTCCGCCTTGAGCGCCTGTGCGAAGGCAGCCTTGAAGCCCTCCTCCGTATGCACATGATAGCCCTTTGCGCCGAAGCCCTCCGCGACCCTGACAAAATCCGTCTGCCGCTCCGGGGTGGTTTCGGAATAGCGCTTGCCATAGAATGCAGTCTGCCACTGATAAACCATCCCCAGCACGCGATTATCGAAAATCACGGTGATGATCGGCAGCTTTTGGCTGACCGCCGTGCAAGCCTCGTTCATATTCATATGGAAGGACGCGTCACCCGTAAAATGCACCACTCTGCGACCGGGAAAGGCTGCCTGTGCGCCGATCGCCGCGCCATAGCCATAGCCCATCGTGCCCAAGCCCCCGCTGGAGAGAAAACGTCGCGGCTTCTGATGCTTCACATACTGCGCCGCCCACATCTGATGCTGCCCGACATCGGTAACAAAAATCGCATCCTGCTCCGCCATATCGCAAACATCCCGGATCAATCTGCCGGGATGCAGGCTCCCGCCGCGATAGGCGACCTTCTCCTGCCGCTCCTGCCAGCGGGCGATTTCCTCGCGCCAGTCAGGATGCGTATTGGGCTGCACCTGCGGCAGCAGCCGCTGCAAAAAGTCCTTCACATCCCCGACGATATATTGATCGACGGGAACATTTTTATTGATCTCACAGGGGTCGATATCCACCTGTACCTTAACCGCTCCGGGAGAAAATTTTTCGATATTGAGGGCAACGCGGTCGCTGAAGCGCGTCCCCAGTGCCAAAACCAGATCCGCATGATGCAGCGCCTGATTCGCCGTCACGCTGCCATGCATGCCAATCATGCCCAGACAGCGCTCGTCATCATAGGGCACAACGCCCGCCGCCATCATGGTATAGGCAGTCGGGATATCCGCCTTTTGCATCAGCGCCTGCAGCTCCTGCTCCGCGCCGCAGGCAGTCAGCCCGCCGCCCGCATAGATCACGGGGCATTTTGCCCGATTGATGGCTTCAGCCACCAGCTGCAGCTCTTCCTCCTTCGCCTTGGGCAGCTCTGCGATGGCAAGGGGCTGCTGCGGGATATAATCCATCTCCGCCGCCGTCACGTCCTTCGTCACATCGACCAGAACAGGTCCCTTTCTCCCACTCTGCGCAATGCGGAAGGCATCCCGCAGGGCATCCGCCAGATCCTCTGTACGGTTTACGAAGAAGTTATGCTTCGTAATTGGCATCGTGATCCCCGTAATATAGATTTCCTGAAAGGCATCTCTGCCAACCAGTATATTCGCCACATTGCATGTGATGGCAACCATCGGCACGCTGTCCATATAGGCGGTCGCTATGCCGGTCACCAGATTGGTCGCGCCGGGGCCGCTGGTCGCAAAGACCACGCCCGTCTTGCCGGTCGCTCTGGCGTAGCCATCCGCCGCATGGGATGCACCCTGCTCATGAGCGGTCAGAATGTGATGCAGCTTCCCCCGATATTCATACAGCGCGTCATATACATTCAGCGCCGCGCCGCCGGGATAGCCGAAAACCGTATCCACGCCATGCTCCAGCAGGACCTCCAGAATCACCTGCGCTCCTGTTTTTTTCATGCCATTTCCTCCTTTCTCGGATTTTTTTCATCAAGATCATTCCGGCTCTGCTCGAAATGATGCTCCCGATTATACACCAGCGTCCTTTTGAATGCAAACCGAAAAAAATGTGGAAAAACAAGGAAAATTGTACAAAAAACGAGAGGTTTTCGTGGATTGCGCAAAAATTGTACAAAAATACATACAATAATAAAACTCTTTTTTGCCGAAATATTTGTCTGATTTATGCAAAACAGCCTAAAATTACAAAAAGCACGACATTATCTTGTCATACAAGTCAAAAGAAATCCGCAAAAAAATTCCTTCTATATAATGCGCATATTTTGGGTTCGCCCGATCCGAAAAAAGGTATCTTTTTCCATTCCCATACCGCAAAATCCATGCGCAAAAAACTATTGACAAGAATGTCCGCCGATGATAGAATTGCACTCATTCCAGTACAATCCGTACCGGATGGAGCATACCAAACAAACACGAGGACGAGGAATAGTAGGATATGACCTGGCTTTCAGAGAGTCTGCGGGCGGTGCGAGCAGGCAGCGGCGGTGTATCCGAACTGACCTCCGAGTGGTCCGCTGAACGGCAGAGTAGGCGGCAACGGCAGTCGGCCGTTATCCCGACAGGATATCGACAGTTTTTGTCCGTATCCGTATGAGTGTATCCCCTTGGGGATAAATGAGAGTGGTACCGCGGAAAGCTATGGCCTTTCGTCTCTTTTTCAGGAGACGAGGGGCTTTTTTATGGCTCGAAACAGC
>CAVGZD010000038.1:0-21316 GCA_963633805.1 Lachnospiraceae bacterium
GTGCGCCCGAATAAGAAAACATAAATTCTGAAATGCTGAAAGCTACGGCTACTGCGTCAATCTCCCTTGACAGCCCGGTAGCAAACTTTCCTTCTGTTCATGACGAGCGAAAACCTGGCGGAACGCCGGGCAAGCGAGGAATGGAAGGAAAGTATGAGCGGTTTTCGAGCGAAAGCGAGAAAAACCTTCACTTTTCAAAGGATGCCTGTGGGAGATTTCCTTGTACCCACAGTCTTTCCGCTATTTCAGCTCTTGTATGTTTTCTTATCGGGACACACCTAACTCATCCCCCTGCTATTTTTAATCTTCCGCATCCTCTTCCGTCTGCGCCGCATCTCCATCCTCAAAATGATAGCCGTCCAGCTGCATCCCGCCTGCCATCGCTTCGCGATTGATGAAAAGCAGTGCTTCCCCGATCGTTACAAACGCCGTACAGAAATAGCAGAGGAAGCGATAGACAATTCGCAAAAGCACAGACCCATCCCCAAGCAGCAGTATGGATTGCAGGGCGGTATTTCCCAGCGCAGCCATCGCCGAAAGCAGATAGAGATAGCCCAGCGTTCTCCACCATTTGCCCCGCACAAGCTCCTTACTGTGGCGCAGGGCATCCCAGCCCTTTCGCCCGCCCAAACCGATGCAGTACAGATACAGCCCCCATGCCACAGACAAATAAATACCGGGAATGATGACCATACCGCCCAGAAACAGCAATACGCCGTAAAAAAATCCCGATACCAGTATCGTCGGCTCCAGATTCAGCGCCTCCGCCATCGCTGTCTTGAGCGAGAGCTGATGCCCATCGATCTGCGCTTTCGTCAGCTTCGCAATAGCAACGATCCCCACCGGCTGCAAAAACAGCAGCAGCGCAAAATAAAGCCCTTCATGCAGCAAAACCTGCTTTACGATCTGCATCATCTGCGCATAGGTCTCCACGGAAACGACCGCGGACGAGGCATTCACAGCGGATACAAATTGCTGCAGCGCCTGCGTCAGATTCGTCATGCGATCCAAAATCACGCTCTCCAGCAGACTGACCGGCAAAAACAAGACCAGCATGACCAGAAAAATCCCCCGAAAATTCTGCGCAAACAAATACATCGCCTTCGTAAACAACTCATTCCATCGCAACTCCCTGCTATAAATTTCATCTCTCATGTTCTTCTTCCTCCTGCGCCAGATGCTCCCGAATGATATAACGGGCGCGACCTTGACGTTTTGCTTCATATAACATTTCATCTGTTGCACGCACCAAGACAGGCAGCTCCACCGGGCAGCGAAAGCCACATACGCCTATGCTGCAGCTCACAGGCTCGCCCTCCGGCAGAATTGTGGCAATCTTCACCTGAAAACGGTCCAGTCTTTCCATTAAAGCCTCACGGGAAATCGGTCGATGCAACATCGCCGCAAATTCATCCCCGCCCATCCTGCCGATCATGCCGTACTCCCCGATGTTGCGCTCCATGGCAGCCGCAATGCCCTTCAGAACCGTATCCCCCACCGCATGCCCAAAGGTATCGTTAATTTGCTTGAAGCGGTCAGCATCCAGAAACAAAAACCAGCCGCCCTCCGTATGCAGCCGCTTTGCATAAATTTGCACAGCCTCGCAGCTTTTCAAGAATATCCTGCGTCCCATCACGTTGGTCAGACCATCCATCTCACCCAGACATTTTTGGTATTCCATATATTGATAGCACAAATCCAGCGTCACCATCAGTATGACATTCAGCGAGAGCATCGCCATCAGAAATTGAATCTGCAGATGCACCAAATCGCTGTTGATGACCGAGCCCGTCTCTATCCCGTGCCGCCCCGGCATGTAGGAGGTCCTCTGCGAGAAATAAATCGCCGCAAGAATCGTAATGCCCATGCTGACCAGAGACACGATGAATATCACAAAGCATCTGCCGCCTTCTGCCCGCATAATCCGGCGTTTTGCTCAGATCATCAATGCTTTGCTTGAATCTGCACATCCGCTCCGAATCGTACACCTTCCATAACCCCTCAGCAATGCCGATGCAAAGGCAGATCATAATCAAATCGCTCAGATGGAGATAAAAAGCTGCCGGATACTGCTGCATAATATCCGGGAACAACAGCGCAATGGCAATATAAACCAAAACCGCATGCAGCTTGAGCGTGATCGCCGCCGCCGCGCCAATCCAAAGCCGCGGATGCTTGCTGCGTTTCGCCAGATAGAACGCACTGCCCGCCAGAAAGCCGAAAGGCACCCTTGTCCCCACGGAAAGAATCAGGCTGCTGAGGGAATAGCCGCTGCGAAACGGTGAAAAAATCATATCCATCGGCATCACATACGCCGCCGTGGATTTATCCATACTAGCCAGACCAAATGCCGCCCCGACCACCGTTGTGCGCAACGTCCCCAAAAGGCAAGCCGCAATCAGAATCGGAATATAGGCAAAGGTAATGGAGATCGGCGGGATATGCATATAGCCCAAAAAAGTGAAGGACATCAGCAGCTCCAGCGCCATCAAAAGTATAAATGCATATACATTCACCGAGGATTTTTCGCTTGCTGCCTTCATTGCCATCCCCCCTCGCGCCTCAAGCAGACTACACCTATAGCAATTCCATCCATTTCTGCCGCCGCTTGCTTTGTCCTTTATCATAAACCAACCCGCAATATCGTCGGCTGCGAGTCAACACGGCTTTTAGGTACGCCTTCATCTCATCGCCTTATCCTGCGATAAAATCTCATGTCATACAGCGGCAGAAATCGCTCAGAACGATGCAGACACCCTCTGCGAACGCCGCCTTATTCCGATTTTCTTCTATCATGCTTCGTGTGATATTTTTTCTTTTTGCAGTACATTTTTTCCTCTGCCTCCCGCAGCAACTCGCTGATCCCTTCGCACCGATCCTGCCAGAGCGCACCAACGGAAAAGCTGACCTGTTCCTCATCCGCCCTTTGCCGCATCCGCTTCAGGCTTTCCGAGAAGCTCTCCTCCTCCGTGCCGCTGACCAGCACCACAAATTCATCCCCGCCGATGCGATAGCAATTCCTGCCGAAAACCTCCTGCAAAATCCGCGCCGCATTTTGGATATATCTGTCGCCGGCATCGTGAAGCTGCGTATCATTGATCTCCTTCAGACCGTTCAGGTCAATGTAGACAATCCCGACCTTCTCCATCTCCCGCTGTCTCAGCTCGCTTAGCATTTCTGAATATTTATGCCTGTTGCATACAGATGTCAGAACGTCCGTATAGCTCAAAAATTCCAGCCGTTCCTTCTGGATCTGTATCTCATCATTGCCGCGCTCCAGCTGTCTGACCACATACAGATTCCACGCCAGATAAAGCAGGATCAGCAGACCTTCCGCAATCCCTGCCAATACGATCAAACGCCGTGTGACAAGCAGACTTGAAAAAATTGCATCCATCGGCGCAAAAAGTATGACCTCCCAATCAAACATATGTACAGGCGCAGCATACAGAAAAATGTTTTCCCCGGTATTCTCGGCGATAAATTCTGCAACACCGCCAGTCATGCCTAATTCAATATTCTGATATTCTGCCGGCTTTTGCTGGTTCTGCTTCTGATACAGTTCTCCCAACTCATTGTTCTAGCTATCCATAATAAAGCTGCCATCCGTCGAATCAATAATACAAATGTTCGCCTTCCCATCGTAAAGATTGACCGAAAATGCATTCAATAGGTTTTCCACATGAATCACGCCAATCATGACCGCCATAGCATCCCCATCCTGCTTGACCGGCAGCACATAATAAACACTGGGCTCTCCCGTTACGGCGTCCTCCTGTCTGCTCGATAAAAAGCCCCCCCTGTTTGCCAGCTCCTCAAAGGCATCGTAGCGCAGCTCCGATTTCTTCCCATTGAGCGCAAGCGTCCCATCAGGATAAAGCACGGGCAGTATGTGCTTGACCAATCTCATAAAATTTCAACTCCCATTTCAAACACCATCGTCTAGCTCTAATCATTAAAAAATCGCATATGTCGGTGTATTTTCCGGCACAAAGCTCCTATCGTACAATATATCATACTACATCCAAAAAAGCAATCATAACCTGCCGTTCTTTCAGTATTTTCTTCGCTCCTGCGGGTCGATCAACGCCCCGTCCCAGCCGATCCCGCGCAAAATTCTCTTGCCATTTTTCTGCTTTTTTTATACAATATTCCTATTGATACAGAGAGTTTGAAGGGGGCTACAAAATGAATACACAGCGTAAAACCGCGTTGGTCACGGGTTCCTCGCGTGGCATTGGTCGGGCGATCGCCCTCGCCTTTGGACGCGCAGGATATAATATCGTATTGAACGCATCTAAAAGCGCGGAACAGCTTGCGGAGGTGCGCACACTGTTGGAACAGGAGGGCGTTCCCGTGCTTGCCGTTCTCGCGGATGTTTCGGATTATGATGCCTGCCGCAACCTGTTTGCGCAGATCGAACAGCGCTTCGGCGCAGTGGATGTTCTGGTCAATAATGCGGGCATTTCGCATATCGGTCTATTCACGGATATGTCGCCCGATGAATGGAGACATGTGCTTTCCGTCAATCTGGAATCCGTGCTGCATTGCACGCATCTCGCCGTCCCCGCAATGGTGCGCAAAAAAAGCGGCGTGATCCTGAATATTTCTTCCATGTGGGGCGAGGTCGGCGCATCCTGCGAGGCAGTCTATTCCGCGTCAAAAGGCGGCGTAAATACCTTCACCAAGGCAATGGCAAAGGAGCTTGGACCGTCGCAGATCCGCGTAAATGCGATTTCCTGCGGCGTGATCGATACCGAGATGAACGCCTGCTTCTCCGCAGAGGAAAAACAAGCGCTGATCGAGGAAATTCCGCTCATGCGTCTGGGCAAGGCGGAGGAGGTCGGCGAGCTGGCTGTTTTTCTCGCAAGCGAGAAGGCTACCTTCCTGACGGGCAAAATTCTGACGATAGACGGGGGAATGCTTTGATGAAAAAGAAATTTTTGCTTTTTGATGCCGATCGCACCCTGCTGGATTTCTCTGCATCCGAGCGAAATTCGCTGGCAAAGGCATTTGCGGATTACGGTCTGCCATTTTCTGACGAGGTGTATCAGTTCCACCTGCAGCATAACGCCAAGCTGTGGGAGGATTACGAAAAGGGGCTGATCGATCGGGAAACAGTGCTGTATACCCGTTTCGTGCGCCTGTTTGCGCATTTCGGCTATCAGGCGGACGGCGTTGCCTTTGAGGATTGCTATCGACATCATTTGGAGCACTCCTGTGAGCTGCTGCCGGACGCATTGGAGGTTGTGCAGACGCTTTCCCGGACGCATCTGCTCTATCTTGTTACAAACGGCGTGAGCAGCACGCAAAGAATGCGAATGCGGGACTCCGGTCTTGCGCCTTATTTTCAGGAATTGTTCATCTCCGAGGAAATCGGCTGGCAAAAGCCACGGAAGGAGTTTTTCGACTATTGCTTCGCTCACATCCCGGATTTTCATCGCGAACAAGCCTTGATCATCGGCGATTCTCTGACCTCCGACATCAGGGGCGGGAACCAGGCAGGAATCGAGACCTGCTGGTTCAATCCCGAAGGAGCGAAAAATAACGCCGATGTACGGGTAGATTATGAAATTGGCTCCCTCAAGGAGCTGTACGCCCTTTTGGAGCTATAGCAATCCCATCGCTTGACTTGCCTTTTATCGCAATACAGCACCGATCCCAGCTTGGCATAAGCTTTGGGCGCGCCTTTGCCCACCCCTATCTCGGGAATAAAATGCAGCACCCTTCGCGGCACAGGTTAATGAAATTGCTATAAATGAGAATGGAAAAATGACTGGATCTGACTTGGTTTTACTCCAAATCTTGCATACAGTGTGCAAGAGCAATGCCCTACCTGCCCCATTCCCCAACACCTTATAAGAAATCAGAGGAATGCGCAGCATCGCCACGCAGACTAATTGCAAGGTAACTCGGGCGCAAAACGAAACGGTTTGTACACAGCAAAAAAGGATGAAAGCCCTTTCTGAAGCCTTCATCCTTTTTGTTTTATGCGCCTTTATTCACGCTTATTCATAAAACAGCGTATTTACATCCAGCTCATTTTCGATCATACCGTTTGCCAGCATGAAATCCGCCGTGCGCTGGAAGCCCGCCTTATCCGCATCTGTCAATTCGGTCGAGAAATCATAATTCACTGCCATTTCCTCTACCGCCGTCTGCTCCAGATCCAGCGTATTTGCCACGATCTGCATGGTTTCTTCCTCATGCTCCTGCATAAACGTGGAAATTTCTGCCTGCGCTTCGCCCAGCTTTTCGATGATCTCCGGGTTTGCCTGATAGAATGCATCCGTCACGGCAACCGCAATAATCGCATCAATCAAGCCCTCGCCATCTGCCACCAGATGATAGCCCTGCTGCTGCGCCAGATATGCCGTCGGACCTGCGATCATCGCAACATCAATGCTGTCCCCATCCAGAGCCGCTTTTGCTTCGGGGATGGAAAGATTTACATAATCCACATCATCCAGCGTCATGTCTGCCGTCGCCAGATAAGCCACCAGCAGCTCATGCAGATTCGTCCCCGCAGGACCGGCGATCGTCTTCCCCCTCAGGGATTCCGGTGTGGTCAGTTCCGTATCCTTTGCATAGAGGCAGAATGCCTTGGGCGAACGGCTGTACATATTCAGCACCTTGATATCCGCGCCGTTTGCCGCAGAAAGAATCACGGACGTTGCGCCAACGGCATACAATACCTGCACATCTCCTGCCGCCAGAGCCTGCGTCTGATCCGCGCCGGAGGTCAGGTCCGCATATTCCACATCAATGCCCATCTCGCCAAAGGTTTCCGCAAAAATCCCCTGATCCTTCTCGATAATAGAGGGGATATTCAGCGGAGAGGTCACATAAGTAAATACCAGCTTATCGGGTGTTTCCGCTGCGGAATTGCCGCAGCCCGCCAATGCGACCGCCGCCATCAGAGCCGCCATGCAAAGTGCAATCATTTTCTTTTTCATCATTTACCTCCAAAATATGTTTTTTTATGCAAAAAGTTTTTATAAATGTAACTCCTGAATGATCTCTCGTTTCCATGCAATCAATTCCGGGGAAAGTAGATCTCTGTCCTCATTCTGCGCATCAATCGCGAAAATCCGCTTGATTTTCCCGCGCTCCAGCACCGCAATTTGATGCCCCAGCAACAACGCCTCCTCAATGCTATGGGTCACAAAAAGGATGCTCGCGCCGCGTTCCTGCTGCAGACGAAGCAGCTCTCTCTGCATCTGATTTCTGGTGAAATAATCCAACGCGGCAAATGGCTCATCCATCATGATGAAGGATGGCTCATATGCGAGCGCACGCGCAATCGCAACGCGCTGCTGCATCCCGCCGGAAAGCTGCCGCGGGTACAGCTTCTCAAAGCCGCTCAGACCGACCGTGTCGATCAAGCCCTGTATCCGCTCTGCATCCTTGCTTCGCCGATCCAGCCCGAAGCGCACGTTTTCCCATACATTCAGCCATGGCATCAGCCTTGCCTCCTGAAAGACATACGCCGTCCGATGCGCCGCAGAAAAGCTGATGCTGCCGGCATCCGCCTGCTCCAGACCACCCACCAGCCGCAGGAGAGTCGTCTTTCCGCAGCCGCTCCTGCCGAGGATCACCGTGATGCTATGCTCAGGGATCTGCAAATTCACGCCATCCAGCACAACAAGCTCTCTCCCCTCCAGCGGATAGCTCTTGCGAAGCTCCTTCAACTCAATTCCAGCCATTTTCATCTGCTCCCCCAAACAGTCTTTTCAGCAGAAATCCAAAGAGCTTATCCGTCGCCAGACCGACAAGCCCAATGACGAAAATCCCCACGATCACGCGGTCCGTTCTGGATAACTCCTGCGCGAACAAAATCATATGCCCGATCCCGGAGGACGCGGCAATCATTTCCGCCCCGATAATCGCACGCCAGCTATACCCCATGCCGATGCGCATCCCTACCAAAATATCCGCAGATGCATACGGCAAAACAATGTGAACAAATTTCCTCAATCGGGAATAGCCAAACGCCTCTCCCACCTCCAATAATTTCTGATCACAGCCGACAAAACCCTTCACGATGTTCAGATACATCGGGAAAAATGCAGCCAAGACAATAATGATGGTTTTTGTAGTCTCCCCAATGCCGCACCAGAGGATCAGTAGCGGGATCAGACTGAGCGGCGGCACATTGCGGAAAAATTGCAGCATCGCATCGTAGTATTTTTCCGCAGTAGGCAGAAAAAGCCGCAACATCCCCAGCACAAACGCCAGCACGAAGGCAATCGAAAAGCCCTTCAGCACCCGCCCCAGGCTGATGAGAATATCCTCGGCAAGCTCACCGGAGCGCAGCGCCTTGCAGAAGCTGTCGAACACCTTTTGCGGCGTAGGCAGAACATATGTGCTGAAAATTTCTAGCCTGCAAAGCACAGCCCATATCGCAAGGACAATCAAAACACCGATATAGGGCGCAAGTGCCGCAATCCATTTTTTTCCTCTCTGCCTGTTCTCCATCGCTTTCCATCCAATTCCGTCAAACACGCTCCTCGTCCACACATTAGCTTCAACTAATTTTTAGTAGAATAGCATATCCGATTGCCGATTGTCAAGGAAATTTCCAGAAAAAATACACACAAAATCAAGCGAAAAATAGGCAGAAAAAGGAACTTTTGCATAATCCCTTTTTCAAAAAATAAAAAAGCTCCTACATTCTATCCGTATCAAGCTTTGTCCTTTTTGTATGAAATGCTAAAGTGTTTCCGAAAAAATGCGTTTTTTGCAAAAAAATCAGAGCGGTTTAGCTTTTCCCGATAAGAAAACATACAAGAGCTGAAATAGCGGAAAGTCTGCGGATACAAGGCAATCTCCCGCAGGCATCCTTTGATGAGTGAAGGTTTTTCTCGTTGGCACTCGAAAACCGCTCATACCTTCCTTCCATTCCTCATTTTCCCAACATTCCGGCAGATTTTCTCTCGTCATGAACGGAAGAAAAGTCCGCTACCGGGCTGTCAAGGGAGATCAACACGGTAGCCGTAGCTTTCCGCATTTCAGAATTTATGTTTTCTTATTCGGGCGCACCTCTTCCGCCCCGATCTCTTCAAAATTTTGCTTCGATTGTAAAAATTTCCGCTATCTGCCGCGATGGTCGCAGCGTTGGCATTGGATCATAGGCGCATCGCCCGTATCCTTATAAAACGTCCCTGCCCAGCGGCAAATGCTCTGCAAAATCGGGACGATGGACTGCCCCTTCTCAGACAAGGAATATTCCACGCGGGGCGGGATCTCGTTGTAGGACTTTCGCAGGACGATCTCGTTTGCGATCAAAGCCTTCAGCGTAGATGCCAGCACCGCATCGGTGATGTTCCCCATTTCCTTGCGCAGCTCGCTGTATCGCAGCGTTCCCAGCGCCGCCAGCACGCATATAATGCGGGAATTCCATTTGCCGCCGAACAGATCCATCCCATATTCCAAAGGACACCTGATATCCTTCTCCAATTTCCTCTGATACATCCCATCACCCCCGCTTTTCCTCATGATAGCAGAAATTTCCGCCGTCCACAAGGGATGACTTACAATTCCTTCTTGTTCTCTGCGCCGGGCGTTGTCACAATGACCCTCTCCGGTGTGATGATCAGCGCACCCTTGGCTGTTGCCGCGCCGTTGAACATCTTCTCCACCATCGCCTTGAAGCCATCCACGACCGCACCTGTGGTCACATATTCCGCAGTCCCCTTGATCTGATAGCCCTCCAAGCTCTGCGCATCATAGGCGGAAATTGCAATTTTTCCGTTATTTTCCCTGAGGTTTTTCAGCGTCGTATCCAGAAAAACATCCCCTACGACCAGCTTTCCGTCCACCGTCACATCCTTGAATGCCACCGGCACCACATTCGGCTCGCCCTTTGCGCAGGTCGCCAAATCCCACACGCTGCCCTTCAAAACCGTAATTACCTTTTCATTCAACATCCTTCATTCCTCCCTTGTTTTTTGTTGATATATGCAGTATAGCCGGGATATGCGTCCGCGGGAAGATATCCGTCAATTTATGAGTCACTATGAAATTTCATAGCTGCTTGGTCTGTCGCAAAATTTCTTACAATTTTCTTCATCCGCTTTTCTTTTCTCCGTTTCCGTGCTACACTATAGTAAAGTTTCAATTTCAACAAAATCACAGAAAGGGGTATGCTTCATGAAAAAAACACTGTATACACTGCTTGCCTGCACGGTTCTGGCATTCTCGCTCAATGGCTGCGGCGGTCAGCCCGCCGACCGGCCCACGCAGGAGGATGCGCCGACCGATGCCGCGCAGACGCCCACGGAATATGAGCCGCTCTCGCCGGAGCTTCCTCCCCTCTCACCGGAGCTGCAAACGCTGTATAGTGAGGCGGAGGCCTTCCTTCTGGACCTTACCTTCTGCGGCTTTGCGTGCGATTTTACCGATTTCATACAGGTAGACGGTCTCGACTATTATCGCGTATCCACCGATCAATATGCGGATTATGCTGCCTTTGAGGAGGACTTACAGCGGCATTTTACGGATGCTTTCATTGAGCAGAATATTTTAGGGGACAACAGGCGTTTTGCAGAGGGCGAGGATGGCGGTCTTTACCTCTCCGATGCCGCGCGCGGCGCGAACATCTTCTACGCAGGGCATACCTTCACCATCGACAGCGAGACAGCGGACGAGATCGATTTTACAGCCACGGCATATTATGCAAACGGCGATGAGCCTTACGACGGCGATTTATTTTACACTGCACCGGAGGACCCGGAGAATTACGACACGCAGGACTATCACTTCCGTCTGGTGAACGAGGACGGGCAATGGAAATTTGACGAATTTTCGATGTTATTCTAAAAAACTGAAAACCGTAGGACTTTGGGGGCGTTGTCCCCAACTCCCCGCAAACCGTGGGACTTTGTCCCACACCCTACAAGGGGACTTCATCCCCTTGACCCCATTTGCGCAGGAGCGTTCGCTCCTGCAAAGGGGAAGATTCTATAAATCGGCAATCAAAAAACCGCTTGTGAGGATGGGCAATTAAACCCATTCTCTAAGCGGTTTCTTTTTTCTTTCCGTCTTACTTCAGGTTAAAGAACGCATTCAAGCCAAGATATTCCGCTGCATCCTCCAGCTCTTCCTCGATGCGTAGCAGCTGGTTATATTTTGCCACACGATCCGTTCTTGCGGGCGCACCCGTCTTAATCTGCCCCGCATTCACAGCAACCACGATATCTGCAATGGTCGCATCCTCTGTCTCGCCGCTTCTATGGGAAACAACTGCCGTCATTTTATTTCTGTTCGCCAGCTGGATAGCATTGAATGTCTCCGTCAGCGTACCAATCTGGTTCACCTTGATCAGAATGGAGTTCGCCGCCTTCAGGTCGATGCCCTTCTGCAGTCTTGTCGTGTTCGTTACAAACAAGTCGTCGCCCACCAGCTGAACCTTATCGCCCAGCTCCTTCGTCAGCAGCTGCCAGCCTGCCCAGTCCTCCTCAGCCAAGCCATCCTCAATGGAGATGATCGGGTATTTTGCAACCAGAGCCTTCCAGAACTCTACCATTTCCTCGGAAGTTCTTACAATCTCCTTGCCCAGCATTTTGCTTTCGCCAGGGAAGTGATATTTGCCGTCCTTCTCGTCGTACAGCTCCGTTGCGGCGGGATCAAGCGCGATCTTGATGTCCTCGCCCCATTTGTAGCCCGCTGCGATAACCGCTTCTTTGATCAGATCGATTACGGAATCTGCTGTCGGCAGGTCGGGCGCAAAACCGCCTTCATCGCCCACCGCGGTAGAAAGCCCCTTGTCCTTCAGAACCTTCTTCAGCTTGTGATAAATCTCCGCGCACATCCGCAGCGCTTCCTTGAAGGAAGGCGCACCAACAGGCATAATCATAAATTCCTGCACATCCACGGTGTTATCCGCATGCTTGCCGCCGTTCATAATATTCATCATGGGAACGGGCATTGTCTTCGCGTTGAAGCCGCCCAGATACTGATACAGGGGCAGATCCAGCGCATCTGCGGCCGCCTTTGCAACCGCCATGGAAACGCCCAAGATCGCATTTGCGCCCAGCTTCTCCTTATTCGGCGTGCCATCCAGCGCGATCATCGCCTTATCCACCGCAACCTGATCCAGCGCATTCATGCCGATGATCTCATCTGCGATAATATCGTTTACATTTTTCACGGCATCCTGCACGCCAACGCCATTGTAGCGGTCGCCGCCGTCGCGCAGCTCAACGGCTTCAAATGCGCCCGTGGATGCGCCGCTGGGAACAGCCGCACGCCCCACAATGCGGTCATCGATCACGACCTCGACCTCTACTGTAGGATTTCCTCTGGAATCCAGAATTTCTCTTGCGTATACATCTGTAATCTCATAATATCCTTTCATCTGTCAATCCTCCTCAATTCTCCTTATTTGCTGACAAGCAAGCTATGCCCCGTCATTTCCTTCGGCTGTGGCAGACCCATCATCTCCAGAAGGGTCGGCGCGATATCCGCCAGTTTGCCGCCATCTCTCAGCCCAACGCCATCCGTATAATTTACCAGAATAAACGGCACGGGGTTTGTCGTATGCGCCGTAAAGGGCTGATTGCTGATATAATCTATCATCTGATCGCTGTTGCCGTGGTCCGCGCAAATAAACATCTGCCCGCCGACCTCCAGCAGCGCCTTCCACACCCTGCCAAGGCAGGCGTCCACCGTTTCGATCGCCTTCACTGCCGCCTCCATCACGCCGGTATGCCCCACCATGTCGGGGTTTGCGTAATTGACGACGATGAAGTCGTACTCCCTAGAGAGCAACGCCCGCACCAAGCCGTCCGTCACGCCGACCGCGCTCATTTCCGGCTGCAGATCGTATGTCGCGACCTTCGGGGAGGGCACCAGCCATCTGTCCTCATTCGGATTCGGCTCTTCCACGCCGCCATTGAAGAAAAATGTTACATGGGCGTATTTTTCTGTCTCGGCTGTGCGCAGCTGCTTCAGCCCAAGGGAAGAAAGATACTCGCCCAGCGTATTGGTCAGCTTCTGCGGCTTGAATGCAACCTCCTTATTGGGGATGGTAACATCATATTCCGTGAAGCAAATATAGCATAAATCCGTTGGCACTTTTTCTCTTGCGAAGCCATCGAAATCGGGATCGCAGAGGGAGCGTGTGATCTCTCTGGCTCTGTCGGGTCTGAAGTTATAGAAAATCACCGCGTCATGATCGCCGATCTTGCCAAGCGCCATGCCATCCTCCTGCACGATCACGGTCGGCAGTACAAATTCGTCCGTCTTTCCCGCCGCATAGGAATCCTTGATCGCCTGCATGGCATCAGTCGCCGTTGTTCCCCTGCCAAGCACCATCGCATTGTAAGCCTCCTGCACGCGATCCCAGCGTTTGTCACGATCCATGGCATAATATCTGCCCATGATTGAAGCAATCTTCCCCGCGCCAAGCTCACGCATTTTTTCCTCAAGCTGCGCGATATATTCCACGCCGGAGGTCGGCGGGGTATCTCTGCCGTCCAAAAAGGCATGCACATACACCTTTTCCAGCCCGTTGCGCTTCGCAAGCTGCAGCAGAGCATACAGATGCGTGATATGGCTATGCACACCGCCATCGGACAGCAAGCCATACAAATGTAGCGCAGAGCCATTTTTCTTGCAATGCTCCACCGCATCGAGCAAATCGGGATTTTCAAAGAAATCGCCGTCCTCTATCGCCTTTGTAATGCGCGTCAGCTCCTGATACACGATGCGTCCCGCGCCGATATTCAGATGCCCGACCTCGGAATTGCCCATCTGCCCCTCCGGCAGACCGACATCGCGCCCGCTGGCATAGCCCTTCACCGCAGGATATTTTTTCAAAATTTCGTCCAGCACCGGGGTATGTGCCGCCTTGATCGCATTGCCGACGGGATTATCATTGATGCCGAAGCCATCCAAAATCATCAAAACCGTTGTTTTTTTATCCATAGTTTCCTCCTTATAAAAAGGAAATTTTACCTCTTAATAATGCACGATATCCGCAAATTCTTCCTTCAGACTTGCGCCGCCGACCAAGCCGCCGTCGATATCCTCCATCGCGAACAGCTCCGCCGCATTTTTTGCATTAACGCTGCCGCCGTACTGGATGCGTATCGTCTCCGCCGTTTTGCTGCCGTAAAGCTCCGTCAGCACCATACGGATCGCATGGCAAACCTCCTGCGCCTGCTCCGTCGTAGCGGTTTTGCCCGTCCCGATCGCCCAGATCGGCTCATATGCGACCACGATCTTCTGTGCATCCTCGGCAGAAATGCCCGCAAGGGCGTATTTGATCTGCATGCGCACCCATTCGATGGTAACGCCAGCCTCGCGCTGCTCCAGCGTTTCGCCACAGCAGAGTATGGGGACAATGCCCGCCTCCAGCGCCTTTTTCAGCTTCTGATTGATCATCTCGTCCGTCTCGCCGAAATATTGCCGCCGCTCGGAGTGCCCCAGCACCACATAGCCTACGCCCATCTCTTTGAGCATCTGTGCGGAAACCTCGCCGGTATACGCGCCCTGATCCGCAAAATGCATATTCTGCGCACCAATGCCGATGTCACTGCCCTGCAATTCCTGCAAAGCAGGGTAAAGGTCTACAAATGGCACACAGAACACGACCTCGACCGCATCCGAAGCCGCTTTTTCCTTCATCATTTTGCAAAATTCCGCAGCTTCCTTAGGGGTTTTATTCATTTTCCAGTTGCCTGCAATGATTTTTTTCCTCATGTCATTTCCCTTCCTTCTGCCGCAAGGGCTTATTTATCGTCCACAGCCGCAACGCCGGGCAGCTCCTTGCCTTCCAAAAATTCCAGAGATGCGCCGCCGCCCGTGGAGATATGCGTCATTTTATCGCCATAGCCAAGCTGGTTGACTGCCGCCGCAGAATCGCCGCCGCCGATGATCGTTGTCGCATCAATCTCCGCCATCGCCTTGGCAACCGCTTCCGTGCCCTTTGCGAAATTTGCAAATTCGAATACGCCCATCGGTCCATTCCAGACAACGGTTTTCGCGCCCTTAATCGCATCCGCGAACAGCGCTCTCGTTTTCTCGCCGATATCCAGACCCTGCCAGCCGTTGGGAATCTCGCCCACGGGAACGGTTTTAAAAGGGGTATCGTTCTTAAATTCCTGCGCGATCACCGTATCAACCGGAATCAGGAAATTGACGCCCTTTTCCTTCGCTTTTTTTATCATATCCAGCGCATAGGGCATTTTATCCGCCTCCAGCAGGGAATTGCCGATCTTGCCGCCCTGCGCCGCAACGAAGGTATATGCCATGCCGCCGCCGATAATCAGCGTATCGACCTTTTCCAGCAGATTGCTGATGACATTGATTTTATCGGAAACCTTTGCGCCGCCCAGAATTGCCACGAAGGGACGCTCCGGATGATTGACCGCATTGCCCAAAAATTCAATTTCCTTCTGCATCAGATAGCCCACTGCGGACTCCTGTACGAATTTCGTCACGCCGACCGTGGAGCAATGCGCTCTGTGGCTGGAGCCGAAGGCATCGTTCACAAAAATATCCGCCAGAGAAGCCAGCTCCTTGCTGAAATTCTCCTCGTTTTTCGTTTCCTCCTTGCGATAGCGCGTGTTTTCCAGCAGGATCACATCGCCGTCCTGCATCGCTGCAACCGCTTTTTTCGCATTCTCGCCCACGACCGTATCATCCTTCGCGAAAACGACCTCCTTGCCCAGCAGCTCGGACAATCTCTTCGCAACGGGCGCAAGTGAAAGCGCAGGAACAACCTCGCCCTTGGGCTTGCCCATGTGGGAGCAAAGGATCATCTTCGCGCCGTCGTTCATCAGCTTTTTGATGGTCGGCAGAGCCGCTGTGATTCTGTTTTCATCCGTAATCACGCCATCCTGCAAAGGCACGTTGAAATCGCAGCGCAGCAACACCCGTTTTCCTTTTACCTGTAAATCATCCACCGTCTTTTTATGCAGCATGTTCCTCTCTCCTCTCCGATTTTCGATCTCTTTCAGTTTTCCCGTATTTCGTCTGCTTATTTCCCCGCAATTTTCAGCATTTCCAGCGCAGCGCCCTCGTCCGTCACAAAAATGCCGTTCGGAATGCTATGGCTGACAGCAAGCAGGCTTGCCGCCTTCTTCACGCCGCCCGCAACCACGATCACCTCGTCCATATTGCCGATCTCCTGAAAATCCAGACCAATAGAGCGCGTCACATACACGACCTGCCCCTTGCCGTTGAAATAATGCCCGCATGCCTCCGCAACAGCCTGTTCCTGCTTCAGCCTCTCGCAGACAGCCTCGCCCAGATGGCGTTTTTCCGCCATTTCCAGCGCATTGCCAACGCCCAGAAGCAGGATATTCGCCTGCTCCATCTCTTCGATCGTCTCGCGGATCTCGGCATCCTTTTTCATCTCATCCAGCACATGATTGCTCAGGTGATCCGGCAGCTGCAGCATGCGATATTCCGCGTGCAGCTTTTCCGCCAAACGCGCCGCCAGCGTATCCGCCTGAAGCTCCAGCCGCCTGCCGATGCTCCCCCGCGCAGGAACGACCATCCGCGCCATCGGCTCCGCGCTCTGGGGCATCGCCTGCACCAACTCCGCCATGGCAGAGCCGCCTGCAATGGCAATGCCCTGAGTCTTGTTTGTTTTTTCGGACAATATCCGCGCCGCAAGCTGACCCATTTCCTTTCGTGCCCGCTCGCTGCTGTCGCTGTCTCCCTGCGCGATGAAGACCTGCCGCGCATCAAGCGCATCTATCAGGCGTTCCTCCAAAAGGGAAAGCCCCGTCAGCGCAGAGAAGATCGGCTCCAAGCCCTGCAAGACCTCCATGCCCTCTTCCGTCAGGCTCATGCCAACCTTGGCTACATGCACCAGCTTTTGTGCGCTGAGCCGTTCGATCTCGCTGCGCACCGTCCGCTCCGTCATGCCCAGAGAGAGGACGACAAGCCTTCTGCCGCAGGGCTGTAGTAATCTGATCGTTTTCAGCACGCGGTATCGCTTGATCATTTCCTCGATCAAGTCCGGTGCGATGAGTTTTAATAGCTGCAATTTCCGCTCCATCCCTGCATACCTCTCTTGTGCCCCGGTCAATATAAAAAAAGAGGGCGGCGGCGTAAAAATCCCCACCCTCTTTTTCTCATCAAGCCTGTTCTACCTTTACGGAATCGTCTACATCCTTATCTGTGCAGCAACAATCCTCATCGCAGCAGCAGTCGTCCTCATCGTCCCAATCGTAATCCCAATCATCCTCGTATTCATCGTCCATCTTTGTTTTCAGCAGATAAACGATGCCTGCCGTAACTGCAACCAATACCACCGTAACCAGCGCGATTGCCGCAAAGAGCGTTCTTCTGTCGTCCTTTTCTCTCAGCACGATAATCTTCTCTCTCAGGCTGTCCAAATCCAGTCCGGGTGTTCTGTCAAAATATTTTTTCATGATCTGCTCTCTCCTTTTCACTTTTTATGATTGTCTCTCACTAAATTTCCTTCTCAAAAATTCCTTGTTCTTGCGCATCTCGCTGTACTCATAGTACGCTTTTTTCAAGATCTGGCGTTCATCGTTGAATTTCAGCAGATGATATGCCTCATGGAATTTGTAAAAACCGGCGTCGGCAAAATATTCCTCGCTCTGTGGCTTGCAATAGAAGGAATTGGCACTCATCAGATACCAATGCACCGTCTTATTGACCAGATCCTCGCCACCCTTGAAGGTATACTGCGTCTTGCCGACGTATTTGATGATCTCGCCATTTGCGCTGGATTCCTCCTTCACCTCGCGCAGAGCAGTCTGCCGATAAGTCTCCCCTTCCTCAACCGTGCCCTTGGGGAGCACCCAGCCCATATATCTGCCATTCCGATTTTTATACAGCAGAAGGATCTTCCACTTGTATATCACGATGCCGCCGCAGCTGACCGCTTCTATCATGTTTTTTCCTCCGCTGCTTTTCCATTTTTTACATCTTATATAGTATAACCTGTTTTCGCTCTTTTTTCAAGGGATTTCAGAAAGAATTCTTCTCTGCGAATCATTCCGCGCTCAGGGCTTACGCCGAAAGGGAGAAATGCGCTGCAAATGCCGGATGCACCGCAGTCCGAGTAGCCAGATCCAGCCCTCCAGAGCCGCGAAGGGCAGCCAGAATATCTCCTGCTTTTCCAATAAAAAATAATTATAGCATCCATGCAATATATAAGGTGCAAGGATGGATAAAAGCAGATATTTTTTCTGCCCCGTGAAACGCGCCAAAGCCATGTAATAGCCCATCTGCACGCCAAATAGAGCATGTCCCGGCACAGAAAGCAGGGCGCGGGTCAGTGCTGTGCCGAAGCCGCCCAGAACGGGATGCAGCACATAAATCACGTTTTCCACCCACGCGAAACCCAGCGAAAGGAATACACCATACACGATCCCGTCCAACGGCTCATTGAAATTGCGGTTCATCCAAATCAGAAAAAACAAAAATAGAAATTTGACAGCCTCCTCCACCCCCGCAGAGCTGACAAAAGCCGTATACAGCGGGGTTTCCTCATGCGGAAAACGAAACTCCAGCCAACGCCCCAGCCCATAGACCACCGCCGCAGTATACAGCCCGAACAAAAGCCCCAAAAAGAGCATGCGCCAAGGCTCTTTCTCATATTTATCCTTGATGTAGATGAAAAAAAGCCCTGCCGCAGCGGGCGTACTCGCGAGTTCGATCAGCATGAAAATCTCCCCAATTTTATTATAATAATCTAGAGCATACCCAAAAGCGATGCTGTGATGTGTTGCAATCAAAGACAGTACGCGCCGCAATAAAACCCCTTGGATTGCCGCTGTAACTGCATCCGTTGTCACCCTAGGTTCTGCTCTTCCTCCCTATTGTCTCCGAAAAAAGAAATCGTATCATAAAAATTTTGGCACAACCTCGCTGTTTCATGCAAGGAAATTTTTCGAAATATTTTATAAAATGTGATAAATATAAAGCTCTTCCGGTGCGCAAGGAAAAGCATATCCTGTCTCTGGGATATTTCCGAAAAATGCTTTTGCAGGAAACGCTTTATATTATGTTTTGTGTAGTTTATGGTGCAAAACAGGGAGGAAATACAACGATGCAGTACAGGCTAATCGCGCAGAAGATCATGAGTAAAGCAGGATGAAGTGATTTAGATATTTTCTACGCAGTCGATCAACACGGAAGGTCCTATGCCGCAGATGCCAAAAAGGCTGGCATCTACAGCTATTTGCGTCATAGGAAGTTCAATTTCAAATCAGATAGTATATTTCATATTGCAAAGTTCGCATTAGATCCCCATGCTGCGAACGATCAGCATTTTCTGCACCTCGATCGTGCCGCCGGCATACAGCGAAAACGGTGCTTCCCTATAATAGCGTGAAATCAGCTCAAAATCGAAGAACGAGCGACCGCCCATCACGCGCACAGCCATCCCCATGATTTTTTGCAGCTGCTCCGCATTGAAATATTTCGCCATAGAAATTGCCTGTGTCGGGTCGGGTTCATTTTCCTGCGCCTGCAGTGCATTTTCCGCAAAAAGCTGCATGCCCTTTGTGAGCGTGCCCATCTCAACGACCGTATGCTGGATGCTCTGGAAATCCTTCAGATATTTGCCAAACTGCTTGCGTTCCTGCACGAACTGCGTTGCCCGCGCGGTTGTCGCTGCGCCAAACCAACCGCCATAAAGGATACCACCAAACGTTCCAGCATACCCGTTTTGCGGAAGGTTCCCCATGCTTTCTCCAAGCATTCCTCGCCGCCGAGTACATGTGTTCTCGCTAAACGAACATTCTCGAGCTTAATGCGGCAGGAAGGATGCACGTTGCCGCCCGTCATGCGCGCCAGCGGCTCCACGGTAACGCCCTCCGTCCCCTTGGGCACCATAAATACGCCGAAGGATTTCGGATTTTCGGGATTCGTTTTCGCCACTACCAGGATGAGATCTGCCGTGTCTGCGCCTGTGATATAGATTTTTTCGCCATTCAGAACGTATTTGTCGCCCTCAAGAACAGCGGTCGTCTTTGCCGCGCCCGCATCCGAGCCTGCGTCCGGCTCTGTCAGCGCAAAGGAAAGCTGCATTTTCCCCTCGGCAACCTTCGAGAGAATGTCCGCCTTCTGCCCCCTGCTCCCCTGAAATGCCACGCAGAGCGGCGCGAGCAGCGCGCCAACAATATAAATATGAGAAAGCACACCGCTTTTTGCCGACAGAGTGCTGATAACCGCATAGGCCTTCGCCATATCGCCCTTCTGCGGTCCTGTCACAGCAGAATCGGAAAAGCCGAAGCACAGCAGGTCCTTCGATGCCAGCGCCGCCATGACCTCAGCTACGACATCGCAGTCATATGTGCCGTCTATAGCAATTTTATCAGTTCGCGCCGCTGAAGGGTGCAGGATTTTATCGCAAGACAAGGAGATGAAGCGAAGGCGTACCCAAAGGTACATCGAGCTGAAATAGACACCGTATTGCGGTAAAAGACAAGCCAAGCAGTGGTAAGAATTGATGGAATTGCTATCAATCGTATTTTGCCAAAATTTCATCCGCAACCGCTTCCGCACGCTGTACATAGTCCTTCGTCAATTCCATTTTTCATCATCCTTTCTTGTTTCCCCATTTTGTTTTTGTCTATTTTGTAACAAACCTTATTTTCCAAATCCCTCCTTTTTTCATTACACAGAGCACCTCCCCAAATTTTCTGCAACAAAAAAAGCTGACACTTCTCCCGATTACAAGAATCGTAGAAGTCATCAGCTTTTCGAAAGCGGTTTAGGTTCACACCAAGGGAGACACTCATTCCCTGTCTTTTCTGTGAATAGATTAACACAAATTAATTAGCATGTCAACTACTTCCATGCGAAATATCTTAATTTCATAAAAAAGGAGACCGATTCATCAAAATCAAGTCAGTCCCCTGTATACACGAAATACAGTCATCGCGATCCGATCCATCCCTGCCACTGCTCCGCTTGCCTTGCAATAAAATCCGTCGCCCCGCGGCGGCACACATGGATTGCTATAAATTCACAAATCGAATCGCATCCTCATTTATTCATGAATTTTTCGATAAATTCCCCCTCGCTGAGGATCGGTACACCCAGCTCCGCCGCCTTTTTGTTCTTCGACGAAGCGGAATACACGTCATTGTTGATGAGATAATTCGTCTTTTTTGTCACGCTTCCTGTCACCTTGCCGCCGTTTTGCTCGATCCAAGCCTGCAATTCCTTCCGATTGGCGAATTGTTCCAGATCCCCCGTCACAACGAATGTCAGCCCGGCAACGGGATTTTCGCCGCCCTCTTCCGCCTGCTGCGGCGCATGAAGATGAATATATTGCAGAGCATCCTCCAAAAGGCACAAATGCTCCTCCCGCCGGAAA
>CAVGZD010000039.1:0-19531 GCA_963633805.1 Lachnospiraceae bacterium
CGAAGCCTGCTTTGCGAAGCAAAGTGATGAACCTCACCGCCCAAGACGGGGTGGCGGGCAAAGCCCGCTTTGCGAAGCAAAGTGATGAAACCCGTTTCCCAAGCCCTTCCGCGGTATAAGACAAACTCTGTCTACAGTCTCAAGGGGCGAGAATCTCGCCCTTTTTTGCTCCGCAAAATTTATTTTTTGAAATTCGGCAAAAAATTTCGAAAAATCGGGAACATCCATCTTTTTTCTCCGTCTGAGGATATGTAAGGCTTACAAAGACAGTCAATGAATGGAAAAATCGGCAAGGAGGAAATAGATATGAAGAAGAATTGTACAAAAATTATGGCAGTTGGTATGGTAATGACGATGCTGGGCGGCATGACGGCTCTGGCGAACGAGGAGGCCATGGTGATTGCTCCCGCGCCGACGGCGAAGATCGAGGATGTGATTGCGGAAGCGGAGGATGCTATGTTCCTGACACAAAGCGGCAAGGTGCTTTCCGTGGAAGGCTCTGAAACAGAAGGCGTTTCCATCGTGGAGATCGAAAATGAGCAGGGCGGTCTGCGTTTTGCGTTGAATGCAAACGACCTGATTCTGGACAGAAAAGATGGCGCACATCTGACCGTTGCCGACCTGACGGAGGGCATGGAAATTGCAGTGATTTATGACGCGAATGGTCCGATGGGTCTAAGCCTGCCGCCTTATCTGAGCAAGGTGACGGCAGTTGTGGCAAATGCGGACGCAGGCTCTTACGAGGTTGGCAGATTTGATGCAGACCTGACCGATCTCAAGCACATGCTTCAGCTGAATATCGATCCCGATTCGACCGTGATCGCAGATGTGCGCGGCACAAAGCAGAAGCTCTCCGAGGAGGACATCAAGGGACAGGATGCGCTGGTATTCTATGATATTACAACAAGAAGCATCCCCGCGCAGACGAACCCTTCCTTCGTGCTGATCCTGAGCCAGAATGAGGAAGAGCCTGTTGCAGAACCCACAACAGAACCCGCTGCAGAACCTACCGCTGATCCCGTTGCAGAGCCTGAAATGCAGGCGCAGATTCTGCTTCCCCTGCGTCAGGCGGCGGTAGAGAAGGGCTACACTGTAACATGGCAGGGCAAGGAAAAGCCCATCCTGCTGACGAAGGACGGCGTTTCTATGGAGATTACCCTTGGCAGTCAGGACTATGTTGTGGATGGCGATCAGGTGAAGAAGGCGGCAATGCCCAGCGAGCTGAAGGATGGCGTGGCATATGTTTCCAGCGATATTTTTGCGGAATAAGCCGCTGCTGAGCTGATTTTCCGCAGGAGCAGGCATAGAATAGGACGAAGCGCCGGATCGGAGCCTTTCCAAAAACGCTCTGGCAGGCGGCGCTCCGAATCAAAAAATACACATTTTTCATTCAAGACTCCGTAGATCCTTGCTTTGCAGGGATTTGCGGAGTCTTTTCAGGCGCGTCAGATCCGGTGTTCTTTGTATTTTTGGGGCGCCCTGTCAGTAGGTTCCGCTTCAGGATTCTTTTTCCGCTTTTATATGCCCCATTCATATTCCCGTACGGCGCGCAGAACGATCCAAAAGCCTTGTTCCTCGCGATTTCCGGCGGTCGTTTTTTTCATCAAAGTCGTCCATTTTTTAGAAGTAAAAAATGTTAAACTTCTACAAAAAAAGGCATATTTTTCAATCAATAACAGTTAAGAAAGAGTAAAGAAATAGGAAAATTATTGCTTAATTTCCAATTTTTGTATATTATAGGGATAAGTTCCGATTGGAATTATATAAAATCTATCCATAAGGGGTCTGCGCGGCTATGCGATGCGGTTTGTCAAACGGATCATGTCCATGCTCCCCGAAAACAGAAACCGCGGTCTGGGATAGGCTTTATGCAGGAATCATCTCATCTTTTCTAAGGGAGGGAAAAATCAATGGAAGCGTTTAACAATTTTGTATCTGCGATCAATAGCGTTGTGTGGGGTCCCTTGATGCTGTGTCTGCTGGTAGGTACGCACATCTTCATGACACTGCGAACCGGCATCATTCAGAGAAAAACCTTCACCGGCATCAAGCTATCCGTAACGCCGGATAATGAGGCGGCAGGCGATGTATCCGGCTTCGGTGCGCTGGCAACTGCGCTGGCAGCAACCATTGGTACAGGTAACATCGTAGGTGTGGCAACGGCGGTCGGTCTGGGCGGTCCCGGTGCGGTATTCTGGGTATGGATGACGGGTCTGTTCGGTATGGCGACCAAGTACGGCGAGGCTGTTCTGGCTGTTAAATATCGTGTAAAAGCAAAAGACGGCTCTTTCATCGGCGGTCCTATGTACGCTCTGGAAAGAGGTCTGGGTCAGAAATGGCTGGGCGTGTTGTTTGCGGTATTCACGGCTCTGGCTTGCTTTGGTATCGGTAATATGACGCAGGGTAACTCCATCGCAGAATCTGTTCTCAATACATTCCATGTGCCTAAGTTCATCACAGGCGCGGTCCTGTGCATTCTGACGGGTCTGGTAATCATCGGCGGCGTACAGTCTATCTCCAAAGTATGCGAAAAGCTGGTTCCTCTGATGGCAGGTTTCTATGTTCTGGGCTGCATCATCATTCTGTGCATGAACGCAGCGTACATCCCGGAGACATTTTCCGTAATCATTCGTTCTGCATTCAATCCTTCTGCAGCAGGCGGTGGTTTTGTAGGTATTACAATTATTCAGTGTATTCGTTACGGCGTAGCGCGCGGTTTGTTTACGAATGAATCCGGTCTGGGTTCCGCGCCCATCGTTGACGCCTGCGCGGCAACCAGAAACCCCTCTAGACAGGCTCTGATCTCCATGTCTGGCGTATTCTGGGATACGATCGTAGTATGCTTGATGACAGGTCTGGTTCTGGTATCCTGCATCATCAAAGACCCCGTTGGTATGGACGGTCTGGTTGGTGCAAACCTGACCTCCGGTGCATTTGGTACGATCCCGACGATTGGACCTATCGTTCTGACAATTGGTCTGATCACATTCGCATGGTCCACCATCCTTGGCTGGTCCTACTACGGCGAACGTGCGTGGGTTTATCTGGTAGGCGTTAAGGCGATCATGCCTTTCCGTATTGCATGGACGCTGGTTGTATTCGTTGGCTGTGTAGCTGCTCTGGACGTTGTTTGGAACGTAGCTGACACACTGAACGCATGTATGGCATTCCCGAACTGCGTAGCTTTGCTGGGTCTGAGCGGCGTAATCGCATCCGAAACGAAGAAGTATGTATGGGATAAGGATGCGGAAATGGGCGGTCTGATGAAGTGGATGGACGATGAAGCGCCTACAGTGGATAAATAAGATGAGGTCTTAAGACTGTGGGGCTCTGCCCCCAAACCCCTAAGACCGTGGGGCTCTGCCCCACTGCCCCGGCAGGGGACGAGTCCCCTGCACCCTGATTGTGCAGGAGCGTACGCTCCTGCGGAGGGAAAATTTTTTGATATGAAAATACCGCTTGTGAGTTGGGAAACGAAAATTTCTCTTTCGCAAGCGGTAATTTTTTCCTGAATATTTTATTTTTGTCCTCGCAAACGCATGTAGTGCGTTTGCCAAACCGGGTGCAGGGGCATGATGCCTCAACACCCCTTAAGACCGTGGGGCTCTGCCCCACTGCCCCGGCAGGGGACCCGTCCCCTGCACCCCGATTATGCAGGAGCATACGCTCCTGCGGAGGAAAAAATTTTTGATATGAGAAACCGCTTGTGGACATTGGATATCCGATGCACAAGCGGTTTTTGTATTGCGTCCAAGTTGTCCCCGCAAACGCATGCATATGCGTTTGCCAAACCAGGTCAAGGGGTGTGAGCACCGCCAAGATAAGGCGGCGGCGAAGCCGTCCTCCCGTAGGGAGGATGCTTTGACCAGATGCCCCTTGCGGGGTTTGGGGCAGCGCCCCAAGGTCTTTCGGTCTTTTCATCCTTACCCCAAATAATACACAATGTTCGTGAATACCACATCCGCCTCCCCGCGGTTGCAGTAGGTGTGGGGCAGGCTGCAGTCGAAATGGATGAAATCACCCTCAGCCAGTAGGTATTCCTCGTTGCCGTATAGTACGACCATCTCGCCCTTCGTCACCAGTACATATTCATGCGTGTTGATGCCGTGCCCCTCGGAGGCAAATTCGCAGCCCGCCAGCAGTACGCTCTCGAAAAACTCAAAATCCCGCGCGGGATTCGTCATCGGGTAGTGATAAACAAGATAGCCCATTTGGTTGTCCACCAGCGTGCTCTCGTTTCTGCGAGTGATCAGCGGTGTTTCGATATGCTCATCGATGAGCTTTGTATAGGATACTTGCAGGCCATTGGCGATCTTCCAGAGCGTATTGATCGTCGGGCTGGATTCGCCCTTCTCGATCTGGCTCAGCATCACCTTGCTGACGCCGGAAAGCTCGGCAAGTCCGCCAAGGCTCAGGTTTCGTTCGGTGCGCAGCCGTCTTAGGTTGCCGGCAAGAATTTCGTTTACGTTCATAGAGGTACTCCCTTTCCTTTGCTTTTCAAAAACTGATTTTTTCTATTTTACCGCAACTAACTGCCTTTTCGCAAGTAAAACTCTCATCAGTCGCATGGCATGAGATGGACGTTCTTGTATATTTTGCATACAAAATACTGCCGTGCGATGCTTCAGCCTGTCTGTTTTGGGCCTTCGCCCGGATGCGCCCCTTCGGGACGTGCAGGGGGCGCGTTTCGCGCCGCAAAGCTGGGGATTCTGCGGATTTTGCTTGCATTTGCCCTTTTTCGGTCGTATAATTGGACGGATTGCGGAACTATTTGAGAGAATCGCGGTATGCGGAGCAATGGAAAAGTATTCGTCAGATTTCACAAAATTTATTCTTTGTCTATTAGATATTTTGATACATTTCCCGCTGTTTGATGAAACACATTTTCCGCTATTTTGCCAGAGCTTTCCGGAAGCACTCTATGTGCGATGATAGAAACGAGGAGGAAAAATGATTCGGGAAAAATGCATTTTATTTATCAAAAAAGAAACGATACTGTCTCTGGCGGCATTGGCGGCGCTACTTTCGGCGTTTTTCATCCCGCCGGACGCCGCTTATCTGGGCTATTGCGACAGCCGCGTGCTGGTGCTTTTGTTCTGCCTGATGGCGGTGATGGGTGGCTTTCGGCAGATCGGCGCGTTTGACCTTCTGGCGGGGCTGTTTTTGCAGCGGGCGGGGACGGTGCGCCAGCTTGCGGCGGCATTGGTGCTGCTCTGCTTTTTCTCCGCCATGCTTGTCACGAATGATGTCGCCCTCATTACATTTGTCCCCTTTACCATACTCCTGCTCTCCCGCGCCGCGCTATCCGAAAAGATCATCCCTATTGTCGTGCTGCAGACCATCGCAGCGAATCTGGGGAGCATGCTGATGCCCGTGGGCAATCCGCAGAATTTGTACCTTTATACTGTCTCCGATATGGGCTTGCGGGAGTTTTTCGCCGTTACGCTGCCCTATGTGGGCGTATCCTTCGTGCTGCTGCTCGGTCTTTGCCTGTTTCAAGGGCGCGTACCCGTGCAGTCCGCCGAAACGCAGCGTGTGCAGATACGCGGAAAGGAGCTTCTGCCCCTGTGCCTACTGTTTTTGCTGTGCCTTTTGGCGGTGTTCCGCATACTGCCCTATCTGCCGATTTTCGCGCTGGTGCTGGCATGGTTTTTGCTTTGCCAGAGGGGCGTTCTGCGCGGTCTGGACTACGCCCTCCTGCTGACATTTGTATTCTTTTTCATCCTCATCGGCAATCTGGGGCGCATCCCGCTGATTCGGGAGGGCTTGCAGGGGCTTTTGCAGGGCAGGGAGGTGCTGATTTCCCTTCTCGCCAGCCAGATCATCAGCAATGTGCCGGCGGCGGTGCTTCTGTCGGAGTTTACCAATCGCTATGACCTCCTGCTGGCAGGGGTGAATATCGGCGGCTTGGGGACGCTGATCGCCTCCATGGCGAGCCTGATTTCCTATAAATATTATGCGCAGATGCCCGGTGCACGCAAGGGGCGGTATCTTTTGTATTTCACGCTGCTGAATGTCCTTTTTGCGGCAATTCTGCTGGGCTTGAGCGCAGCTCTGCATCGTCTGTGACGATCCGATTTGTGGCGGTTTCCCGTATTTTGCGGGAGACTGTCCCTTTTTGCGATAAAGCGTCATGCCGCCCGCCTGCTTTTTTCCTACAATAAGATAAAAAAGTGAAAAAAGAAAAAAGTAAAGGAGCGGATGACGATGATGGAAAAAAGGAAGCAGGGACAGGCGCTGCGGCAATGGATCGAGGAGGAGCGCGAGCGGCTCTCTATGCAGGCCTATGCCTTGGAGGATGCCTTTTTGGGGGCGCTTTATGCGCAATGTGTGGAGAGCACGGCGGCGGATGCCTACGAGGTCTTTCTGGAAATGCCCTTGGCGTATAATTATTTTCGGGAAAACCTCGCAAGGCTGGACAAGCCCGCGATCACCCGTTTTTTCAAGCTGGCGGCGATCCACCACAGCATTCGTGCCGTCCGCAAGCGCAAAAAGGAGCTGGACTGGGCACAGCTTTCGGCGGCGCTGGCGGAGGCGTACGCGCTGGAGGAACGGGAAATTCGTCTTGCGGAGTGTCTGCATCGCTGCGCAGTGGACTATCAGAGCGGCTTTTCGGAGCTTTTTGTGAAAACGACCGTGCGCTATTTGTTCGGCGATCGCGTGCTAAACGGTTTTTCCTTCGCATTTATCGCCAATTTCTGGTATAATTCCTATAGTAGCTTTATGGGATCATTTACGGGCTATGTCCCCTTTCATATCCGATTGCGGGACGCCCTTTGAGCGGAGGGAAAGGCATGGCAAATCAATGGACGGAGCAGCAGAGGCAAGCGATCGAGAGCAGGGGCGGCGATCTATTGGTGGCGGCGGCGGCAGGTAGCGGCAAAACGGCGGTTCTGGTCGAGCGCATCATCACCCGCATTATCGAGGAAGAACAGGAGATCGACCGCCTTTTGGTCGTGACCTTCACCAAGGCGGCGGCGGCAGAGATGAGCCAGCGCATCGGCGCAGCCATCTGCAAGCGGCTGGAAACAGACCCGAATAATCTGCATCTGCAAAATCAGATGGCGTTTTTGCCCCGCGCGGACATCAAGACCATCCATGCCTTTTGTTTGCAGGTCATTCGGGAATATTATCATATTGTGGAGATCGACCCTGCCGCCCGCACGGCGGATCCCGCGGAGATCAAGCTCCTGCAGAAGGATGTTTTGGAGGATTTATTCGAGCGGCTTTATGCCGCGGGGGACAATGCGTGGTTTTTGGAGCTGCTGGAGGCCTTTGCGCCCGCCACGCGGGATGACCGCCTGAAGGAGCTGGTATTGCAGACCTACACCTTCGCGCAGGGCAGCCCGCAGCCGGAGCGTTTTTTGGAGGAAACAGCCGAGGGCTTTCATCTGGCGGAGGGGCAGACCGTGGACGACTGCGCGTGGTTTCCCATCATCCGCGAGGGGGTGGCGGCGCAGGTGGAATATGCGCTGTATCAGCTGGAAAGGGCATATGCGCTGGCAAAGGGCGCGGCAGGCTTCGAAGCCTATGCGAAAACCCTGTCGCAGGACTTGGGCAGCGTGCATTCGCTCAAAAACGTGCTGGACAAGCCCTATCAGGCGTGGCGGCTGGCGTATGTGGCGGTGGATTTTGCGCGTCTGCCAGCCTATCGCGGGGCGGAAAAGGATTTCGCGGAATATCTCAAGGAATTGCGCAATGAGGCGAAGGATGCCGTCAAAAAAATGGGCGAGACCTATTTCTGCTACAGCGCAGAAACGCAGACGGAGCTGATCCGCAAAGCCTACCCCATCGCCAAGGGGCTTGCCGCGCTGACCATCCGCTTCATGCAGACCTTTGCGGCGGCGAAGCGGGAGAAAAATATCATCGATTTCAACGATTATGAGCATTTCGCCCTGCAAATCCTGCTGGACGCGGAGGGCAGACCGACTGCGGCGGCGGCGGAGCTGCGCGGACGCTATGACGAGATCATGATCGACGAATATCAGGACAGCAATATCGTGCAGGAGCTGATTTTGTCGGCGGTTTCGGGGCAGAGCATCGGGGAGAATAACCGCTTTATGGTGGGCGATGTGAAGCAGAGCATCTATCGCTTTCGGCAAGCCATGCCGGAGCTTTTCAGCGAGAAATATCTGCGCTATCCTGCGGAGGAGGGCGGCAGGGAGCGGAAAATCATTCTATCCAAAAATTTCCGCAGCAGGAGGAATATCCTTGACGGCATCAATTTTATTTTTCGGCAGATGATGTGCCGTGAGTTTGGCGGCATTGCCTATGATGCGGAGGCTGCTCTTTATGCGGGGCGGGAGTTTCCCGCTTGCGATAAACCGCATGGCGGTGCGAATGAGCTGCTTTTGATCGAAACGGCACAGCAGGAGGACAGCGAGCTGACGGAGGAAATGCTGGAGATGGATCGCCGGCAGGTGGAGGCGACTGCCATCGCCGTGCGCATCCAAGCCCTGCTGAAGGAGGACTATCAGGTTCTGGATGGCAAAACGGGGCAGTATCGCCCCTTGCAGCTGGGCGATATTGCGATCTTGTTCCGCTCCATGAAAAATTGGAGCGCCGTGCTGGAGGATGTCTTCGGGCGAGCGGGGCTTGCCTATTATGCGGAGACAGCGGAGGGCTATTTCGAGGTGCCGGAGGTGGAAACAGTGCTGCATCTTCTGCGCCTGATCGATAATCCCAGACAGGATATCCCGCTGCTGTCCATCCTCCATGCGCCCATTTACGGGCTGACCGCCGATGAGATGATGCAGGTGCGGCTGGGCGGCGGCAAGGGGCTGTATCTGGATTGCGTGCATGCCTATCTGGAGCAGGGCGAGGATGAGGATCTGCGCGGAAAATTAGCCGTTTTCTTGGAGGATCTGAGCCGTTGGCGCAGGGCGAAGCGGGATTTATCCCTGCATGAGCTGCTGCGGCTTTTGTATCGCGAGACGGGCTATTATGATTTCCTCGGCATGACGGCGGGCGGCGCATTGCGTCAGGCGAATCTGCGCCTTTTGTTGGAAAAAGCGGAGCAGTACGAAAAGGGCAGCCGCAAGGGGCTGTTCACCTTCATCCGCTATGTGGAGGATTTGAAGACCGCCGAAGCGGAGTCCTCCACGGCGAAGCTGCTGGGCGCGGGGGAAAATCTGATTCATGTGATGACGATCCATAAGAGCAAGGGGCTAGAATTTCCCGTGGTTTTCGTTTCGGATCTGGGCAAGACCTTCAATGATATGGATGCACGAAGCGCGGTTATTTTTCATCATAGGTTGGGCTTTGGCATGGATTATACCGACCAGGGGACCCGCGCGGTCTATCGCACGCTGTCCAAAACCGCCCTTATTGAGGCGACCCGCATGGAAAATCTCGCCGAGGAAATGCGCGTGCTTTATGTTGCGCTGACGCGGGCGAAGGAAAAGCTGATCCTCACGGGCGCGGTGAAGGACGGCGAAAAATCGCTGCGCAAATGGGCGCAGGCGGCGGAATGCGAGACGGAGATCCTGCCGCTGTTTCGTCTGCGGCGGGCGCGGAGCTATCTGGATTGGGTCATGCCCGCCCTTTGCAGACATCCGCGGGGGATCGACGTTCCGACCGATTGGGAGGTCGCGCCGCATCGCTTTTTCGGGGAGAACTCCGCATGGACGATTTCCCGGAAGAGCCGCGAGGATGTGCTGCACGGCATCCTTCTGGAGCAGAAGCAAGCCGAGACGCAGCGCAGCTTTTTCGCCGCATGGCAGACGCCGCAGGAGATGACGGAAAGCCAAAAGGAGGTTTTCCGCGTGCTAAGCTGGCGCTATCCGCAGGAGAAGGAAACGCTGCTGCCCGCGAAGCTGACCATCTCCGAGGTGAAGCGGAAATTTCAGGAGGAGCAGACGGGCGAGCTGCAGCCCATGCCTGCGCGGGAGCTGCATCTGCCGGATCGGAGCGGCAGTAAGGGCTTGACTGCGGCTGAGATCGGCACGGCGATGCATACCTTCCTGGAGGAAGCCGATCTGCGGCAGGAGTACAGCATGGAGCAGATCGAGACCTTGGCGGGGGAGCTGGTTGCGAAGGGGCGGCTGACCGCAGAGGAGGGCAAAGCCCTGCGCAAAAAGGAGCTGCTGGGCTTTTTCCGCTCGAATTTGGCGGCACGGCTACGGTGCGCGGAGAAGATCGAACGGGAGCAGCCCTTTTCGCTCCTGATGCAGCCGAAGGAGTTATTTTTCGGCGAGGAATATGCGGAGGCTTCGGCGAAGATTCTGCTCAACGGGATTATCGACTGTTATTTTATGGAGCGGGACGGTATCATTTTGCTTGACTACAAAACAGATCGGATTTATGATGAGGAAAAGCTGCGGGAGCGGTACCGGATTCAGCTGGAGCTATACCGCGCCGCGCTGGAGCGCACGCTGGGGTTGCCGGTGAAGGAGGTCTATCTTTACTCTTTCGCGCTGGGGCGGGAGGTATTGTTGTAAAAACCAAGACCACAAGACCTTAAGACCGTGGGGCGCTGTCCCACTGCCCCGGCAGGGGACTCGTCCCCTGCACCCCGTTTGCGCAGGAGCATCCGCTCCTGCGGACAACAAGAGACAGGGAAATCAGGCGAGATTTTATGGATTTTCCGTCCCCTTTGCCCCGCAAACGCATGGATATGCGTTTGCCATAATGGGGTCAAGGGGAGGAACTCCCCTTGCGGGAGCCTGAGGGCAGAGCCCTCAGGGTTTTAGAACTTTTCTTGAAATAGGAGGAACGTATGTCGTATGTATTGGTGCTGATCGCCGGGGTCTGCTGGGGTATGATCGGCGTGTTCACCAGAGCACTGAGTGCGCTGGGCTTCACGGAAATGGAAATGCTCTTTGCAAAGAGCGTGCTGGCGGTCATTATGCTGTTTTTCATCATCCTGCTGCAGGATAAAAGCCAGCTTAAGCTGAAAACCTGGAAGGATCTGCGTTATTTTGTCGGCACGGGCATTTGCAGCTTCGTTTTTTTTAGCTGGACGTATATGAAGGCGATCAACCTGACCAGCCTCGGCGTCGCGGCGGTGCTGCTGTATACCGCGCCGACCTTCGTCATGCTGTTTTCCGTGCTACTGTTCCATGAAAAGCTGACGAAGCTCAAGTGCCTTGTGCTGGCAATGACCTTTTTGGGCTGTCTGTGCGTAACGGGCGTGCTGAGCGGCGGCGCAAGGCTCACATGGCAGGGCGTTGCCTTCGGGCTTGCCGCCGGCGTGGGCTATGCGCTCTACAGCATCTTCGGTACATTCGCGCTGCGCAGGGGCTATGGCTCGCTGACGATCTCCTTCTATACCTTCCTGCTTGCGACGGTTTTCATGGTATTTTGCGTAGACCCCGTGATGGTTTTCACGCAGATCACGCTGCAGGGGCAGTGGATCACGCTGATTCTCTTCGCGCTGCTGACCTCCGTGGTGACCTACCTTTGCTATACCAAGGGGCTGAGCGGGCTGCCTGCCAGCCAAGCCTCCGTCACGGCGACGATCGAGCCTGTAGTCGCCGCGCTGTTGGGTATCATCCTCTTTCATGAGAGCGTCACGCTGCTGAAGGTGGTCGGCATCGTGCTGGTGCTTTCCTCCGTGGTTCTGATGAACCGGCAGGGTGCGCAGGATGAGCCGCCCGAAGAGAACACGCCGGAAGGCGGGCAATAAAAAAGTGAGCCGCAAGGCTCACTTTCAGATTGTAGACAAAGTTATTTTCACATCGCGGAAGGGTTTGGGAAACGGTTTTCATCACTTTGCTCCGCAAAGCGGGCTTCGCCCGCCGCCCCATCTTGGGCGGTGAGTGGTTTCCCAATTGGAATCCGCAGCCGGAATTTACTTCCGGCGAGTAAAACAGAAATGCACGCCGAAGATAGACGGCGCCGCCGCAGGCGGCTTTGCGAAGCAAAGTGCTGACAAAGTTTCAAGGCTTTTAAGCCGATGGAACTCGTCTGTTTATTCCTCTGTCTAAGCAAGTCGAAATCCTGATTTCGACTTAGGTGTCGACTTTGTCGACACCCTGAAAAAGTGAGCCGCAGGGCTCACTTTTTCTAAGTACTTCATCATTCTGCTTTGATAGCACCTGTAGGACAGTTGCCTACGCATGTACCGCAGTCGATACATTCAGCAGCGGAGATAACATAAACGCCGCCGTCTTCTTTGATGCAACCTACAGGGCAGCCACCAGCGCAAGCGCCGCAGCCGATGCATTCGGGACCGATTTTATGAGCCATTGGGAACACCTCCTTCTTCATTCATACGACCCTATTTTATATCAGAACGAGGTATTTTGCAAGCCGAATTTCGTATTTTTCGAAGGAAAGACTTGAAAAAAATGTTTTTTTCTCAAAGCATGGTGTTGGATGCGTTTTTGCGGGAACATGCGCCCCGCGCGGGCGATGCATTTTGCCGGCTTTGGCGGCGATCCTCTCTTGACAAGAGCGGCATTCTTGCATACAATTCTATTTGCAAATCATTTGCATATACAAGGAACGAAAGAAGCGATAGCATGAAAAAATATGGGTTGATTCTGCTGCTGGCGCTGCTTCTGGCAGGCTGCGGCACAAGAAAGGAAGAAATTGCGGCGGATAAGCTGACGGTCGTGACGAGCTTTTACCCCGTCTATCTTCTGGCGCAGGAGGTGACGCGGGGCGCGGCGGGTGTGCAGCTTCTGAATATGGCGCAGCCGCAGACGGGCTGTCTGCATGATTATGAGATGACGATTGCCGACCGCAGGTTGCTGGAGCAGGCGGATGTTCTGCTGGTCAACGGCGGCGGCATGGAGAGTTTCCTCATGCAGGCGATTGCGCAGTATCCCGACCTGCAGATCGTGGATACCTCCGAGGGCATCGAGCTGCTGGAAGCGGAGGCGCATCATCATCACCATGATGAGGAAGCCGCGGAGGAGCACGAGGAGCACGCGCATGAGCACGAGCATGAGCATGAGGGCAATCCGCATATCTGGCTTTCGCCCGCACGGGCGGCGGAGCAGGCGCAGAATATCTGCGATGCCCTGAGCGAGCTGGATGCGGCGGAGCAGGGGCTTTTTGCGGAGAATACGGCGGCATTTCGCGCCCAGACGGATGCACTGCTGGCAGAAGCGGCGACGGTCGGCATCCCGGAGGGGGAATTTGCGGCGATCTTCCATGAGGGCTTTGCCTATCTGACGGAGCTGTTCGGGCTGCAGAGCGCGGTGGAGATTTTTGCGGATGAATACCAAGAGCCGTCCGCGAAGGAATTGGCGTTTGCGGCGGAGGAAGCGCAGGAGCATGGGATTCGCTATTTCCTTTCGGCAGACGACGACGGCAGGAAATATGCCGCTGTGCTGGCGGCGGAGGGCGGGGAAGAGAGCATCACGCTCGACCCCCTGACGATGGCGCAGGGCGAGGCGGATTCCTATGCGGAGCGAATGCAGCGCAACATAGACGCTATCCGAGCCTATGGAGGGAGATGAGAAAATGACAAAAGGCATTCATAACAGCTGCGGGCTTTGCAGCATCGCCATGCAGCATATTACGGTTGTAAGCGGAGACGATATCCTCCTGCGGGACGTGAATCTGACCTTCCATTGCGGGGAGCTGACCGCCCTGATCGGCAAAAATGGCGCGGGCAAAACGACCCTCCTGCGCACCCTGCTGGGGGAGCGGCGCTACGAGGGGCAGATTTCCTTTACCGACCACCACGGCACGGTGCTGCCTATGCCGCGCATCGGCTATGTGCCGCAGCATTTGGATTTTGATAAGAGCATGCCCGTGACGGTCGAGGATTTTCTGGCGGCGGCGCGGGGCGGTCGTGCGGTCTGGCTCGGCAAAAGGAAGGAAACGAAGGCGCAGATCCGGCAGATGCTGGAGGAAATGCACTGCGGCTATCTGGCGGAGCGCAGGCTGGGTGCGCTCAGCGGCGGGGAGCTGCAAAGGGTGCTGCTGGCGCTGGCGGTCGATCCCGTTCCGGATTTGCTGGTGCTGGATGAGCCGGTGTCCGGGATGGATGCCGCCGGGCTGGATTTGTTTTACAAGCGGGTGACGGAGCTGCGCGACAGGCAGCATATGGCGATCCTGCTTGTTTCCCATGATTTGGATTTGATTCGGCAATATGCGGATCGAGTCGTTCTGCTGGATAAGACCGTTATCGCGCAGGGTGATGCGGATGAGGTTTTTGCGACGGATGCCTTTCGGCGGGCGTTCGGCTTCGCGGGAGAGGGGGCGACGGCATGGAATTGATCTATCGCGCTTTGGAGGCGCTGCCCGCATCCATGTTTCAATATGATTTCATGAAAAACGCCTTCCTCGCCGCCGTGCTGATTGCGCCCCTTTTCGCGCTGCTGGGTACGATGGCGGTCAATAACAAAATGGCGTTTTTCTCCGATGCGCTGGGGCATAGCGCGTTTACGGGCGTGGGGCTTGGCGTGCTTCTGGGCATGGAGGATCCCCTGCTTGCCATGCTTGCCTTCGGGATATTCTTGGGGCTGGTGATCACAAAGGTCAAGACGGCGAATCTGGTCTCCTTCGATACGGTCATCAGCGTATTTTCCTCGGCGGCGATGGCGCTGGGGATCGTGATTTTATCGGCAAGCGGCGGCTTTGCGAAGTATTCCTCCTATCTGATTGGGGACATTTTAACGGTCGGGCAGGGGGATTTGCGGTTGATCGTGGTGGTGCTGCTTGCGGCGTATGTGCTGTGGGCATTGCTGTATAATCAGCTGCTGCTTTTGAGCGTGAATCGCTCGCTGGCGGCAAGCCGCGGCGTGCGCGTTCAGATGACGGAGAATATATTTGTGGCGATGGTTGCGGTGGCGGTGATGGTTTCCATCCGCTGGGTGGGGATATTGATGATAAACTCGCTGCTGATCCTGCCGGCGGCGGCTGCAAGAAATATCGCGGAGGGCACGCGGAGCTATCATTGGATGGCGACGGGCTTCAGTCTGTTTTCCTCCGTTGTGGGGCTGGGGCTATCCTATGCCTATGGCACATCCGCCGGAGCGACGATGGTATTGACGGCGGCGGTGCTGTTTTTTGCGACCTATTTCATTGGGAAACGCAGGAAATGATGCGGAAAATAATGCGGAAAAAGAATGAATTTTATTTGAATTTCGGCGAAAAATGTGCTATCCTCTCTTGCAGGGAAAGGAAAGGTGAGAGAGCATGCATATCACATACAACACGAAGGGCATCTGCGCGGCACGGGTCGAGTTTGACATTGAGGACGGCGTGGTGAAGAATATCCATTTTCTGGGCGGCTGCGACGGCAACCACAAGGGGCTTGCGGCGCTTGCGGAGGGCATGACGCCGGAGGAGGCTGCGCGGCGGATGAAAGGGATCACCTGCGGCGCACGGAAGACAAGCTGTCCCGACCAGCTGGCGCTGGCTTTGGAGGAATTTTTGAAGGAGCAGTAAGACCAATAAAACCGTGGGACGCTGTCCCACACCCTGCAAGACCTTGGGGGCTTTGCCCCCAATACCCCCACAAGGGGTTTCACCCCTTGACCCGTTATGGCAAACGCATTGCATGCGTTTGCGGGGAAGAGGGGCAGGAAATCGGGAAGGATGCTTTTTCGTGCAAAGTTTCATACATGAAAACAGCATTTTTGCCAAAATATGAAATATTTTTCCGCAGGAGCGAGAATCGCTCCTGCATAATGGGGTCAAGGGGATGAAATCCCCTTGCGGGGTGTTGGGGCAGAGCCCCAAGGTCTTGAGGTTTTGCGGGGCGGTGGGGCAGAGCCCCGCGGTCTTTTTTCGAGATTTTTTGTTGACACAGAGCCTGTCTTGTGCTATGCTGTATCAGAGGACGAAGGTCTTTTTTTTATGTAAACAAATACCACGGATCAGAAAGGGAGGTGAACAGCTTGAGAACGAGAATTACCTTGGCTTGCACAGACTGCAAACAGAGAAACTACAGCACGACGAAGGACAAAAAGGTTATGCCTGACAGAATGGAGATCAAAAAGTATTGCAAATTCTGTAAAGCTCATACACTGCATAAGGAAACGAAATAAGCAGGTTTGAGACATTCCGATTTTTAAGGAGTGAACGCTTTGGAAGAAAAGGACATCACGAAACCGACGAACGAAGAAAAAAAAGCAAAGCCCACGCAGGCTGCAGCGAAAAAAGACAATGACAAGGACACCTTTGCCGATTATAAGGCGGAGTTTAAGAAGATCGTTTGGCCCACTCGCCCTGAGGTGGTCAAGAAAACGGCGACTGTTATTGTCACATCCTTGATTATAGGCGCGATCATTTTCTGCATGGATACGGTATTCAATGCCGGCTATGGTGCGATTATCGGCCTTTTGGGCTAATCAACGAAAACGAGTGGAAAAAGGATGGTTCAAACTATGTCAGAAGAGATCAATAAGCCGGAGGAGACCAGAGAGTTGCCCGCTGAGGCAAGATGGTATGTTGTGCATACCTACAGCGGCTATGAAAATAAGGTGAAGGCGAATATTGAAAAAACAGTGGAAAACAGGGGAATGCAGGATCAGATCTTCGAGGTGAGCGTACCTTTGCAGGATGTTGTAGAGGTGAAGGACGGTCAGAAGAAAATGGTGCAGCGCAAGGTATTTCCCGGCTATGTTCTGCTGAATATGATCATGAACGATGAAACATGGTACGTCGTTCGCAATACCAGAGGCGTGACCAGCTTTGTCGGCCCCGGCTCCAAGCCCGTTCCCCTCTCCGATGCGGAGGTGCGCGCAATGGGCATCGGCGGTCAGGCGGAGGATCTGGATGTTGAGGTTGGCGACAGCGTTCGCATCGCAGTCGGCGTTTTTGCCGATTCCATCGGGCAGATCAAGGAGATCAATGTCCATAAGAAGAAATTGGTCGTAAGCCTTTCCATCTTTGGCAGAGAAACACCGGTAGAGCTTGATTTCACTGAGGTAGATAAGCTGTAAGGCTTGCAATTTATTGAGTCAATCGTTTTGCGGCAGGAAGCACTGCCGCGTGGGAGGGAAAATCCCCGCTAATTACCACATTTATAGGAGGTGCCATCATGGCAAAGAAAGTAACAGGTTATATCAAATTACAGATTCCCGCAGCGAAGGCAACGCCCGCTCCTCCTGTTGGCCCCGCACTGGGTCAGCATGGTGTAAACATCATGGGCTTCTGCAAGGAATTCAACGAAAAAACAGCATCTCAGGCAGGTCTGATCATCCCTGTAGTGATCACGGTATATCAGGACAGAAGCTATTCCTTCATTACAAAGACACCCCCTGCGGCAGTTCTGCTTAAGAAGGCAGCAGGCATCGAGGCTGCTTCTGGCACACCCAACAAGACAAAGGTTGCAAAGCTGCCCAAGGCTGAGGTAATGAAGATTGCAGAGATGAAAATGCCCGACCTGAACGCGGCTGACGTGGATGCAGCATACAGAATGATCTGCGGCACGGCAAGAAGCATGGGTATCGTTGTTGAGGAATAAGCCGAAGCGAAAACGCGAGTTTCGATCGGCGCAATAGTGGGAGGGAATTCTCCCGATACTACCACATAAGGAGGTCACGAAAGTGAAAAGAGGCAAAAAATATAACGAGGCAGCTAAGCTCGTAGATAGAGCAGCGCTGTATGATACAGCGGATGCCATCGATCTGGTACAGAAAACATCTACTACAAAATTTGACGCTACAGTAGAAGCGCATATTCGTTTGGGCGTTGACAGCAGACATGCTGATCAGCAGGTTCGTGGTGCCGTAGTTCTTCCTCACGGTACAGGTAAAACGGTTCGTGTTCTGGTATTCGCAAAGGGCGACAAGGCTGAGGAAGCACTTGCAGCCGGTGCGGATTTCGTAGGCGCAGAGGATCTGATTCCCAAGATCCAGAATGAAAACTGGTTCGGTTTCGACGTTGCGGTAGCAACACCCGATATGATGGGCGTTGTTGGTAGACTGGGTCGTGTGCTGGGTCCCAAGGGCCTGATGCCTAACCCTAAGGCTGGCACAGTAACGATGGACGTTACAAAGGCAATCAACGACATCAAGGCAGGTAAGATCGAATACCGTCTGGATAAGACAAATATCATTCATGTGCCTGTAGGCAAGGTATCTTTCGGTTCTGAAAAGCTGGCAGAAAACTTCCAGACTCTGATGAGTGCAGTAATAAAGGCAAAACCTCAGGCTGCAAAGGGTCAGTACCTCAAGAGCGTGGTTCTGACAACCACAATGGGCCCCGGCGTGAAGGTAAACCCTGCAAAAATTTCCGAATAATCTCGGAGAAATCCTTGACAGGAGCTTGTTTATCGGTTAAGATAAATAGGTTGATAGAAAAAATCGCATATTGCCGTAGACAGCAGGTGCGCTTTGGCGCGTAAATCCTGCCGAGGAGATTTTTGTTCGGATTTCAAGCCTCCCTGTCTGCGTGCAGGGAGGTTTTTTCATGACATCGCAATAAAGTTGGATTTTAAGGAGGTGTAAGGAAACAATGGCAAAGATTGAACAGAAGCAGGTAGTTGTAAACGAGATCAAGGAAAAGCTGGATAAGGCAACCTCCGTTGTTATGGTCGATGCAAGAGGTCTGACTGTAGAACAGGACACTGCACTGAGAAAACAGCTCAGAGAAGCAGGGGTTGATTATAAGGTTTACAAAAATACAATGGTGCATTTTGCGATCCAGGGCACACAGTATGAAGGTCTGGATGCATATCTGGCAGGTCCCAGCGCATTTGCATTCTCCTATGAGGATGCAACAGCAGGCGCAAGCATCCTCAATAAGGTTGCGAAGGACGTAAAAGAGCTGGAATTCAAGGCAGGCGTAGTGGAAGGCGTTGTATATGATGCGGCAGGCATGAAGCTGATCGCGGATATCCCTTCCAGAGAGGTACTGCTCTCCAAGCTGCTGGGCAGCTTCAAGTCCCCCCTGTCCTCTTTCGCTCGCGTTATCGATCAGATCGCGAAGAAGGACGCAGCAGCAGAATAATTTCCAAAAGGCTCCGGGGCATGTTCGGACACGAGGCAAGATGGCTTGCTGATGGTATGAAGCATTGGTCGGATGCGACGTTGATCGCGGACGTGCGAGGCATGGAGCGATCGACTTTCTACACACAAAGCTTGAAAAAACAAACTATAAATATTATCGGAGGTGCTTTGAAATGGCAAAACTGACAATCGAAGAAATCATTGCAGCAGTAAAGGAACTGACAGTGCTGGAACTGAATGATCTGGTAAAGGCAGCAGAGGAAGAATTCGGCGTATCCGCAGCAGCAGGCGTAGCAGTAGTAGCTGGCGGCCCCGCAGCAGCAGCTGAAGAGGAAAAGACAGAGTTTGACGTTGAACTGACAGAGGTTGGTTCCGAAAAGATCAAAGTAATCAAGGTTGTTCGTGAGGTAACAGGTCTGGGTCTGAAGGAAGCTAAGGAAGCTGTAGACGGCGCTCCTAAGGTTCTGAAGGAACAGGTTGCTAAGGAAGAAGCTGATTCCATCAAGGCTAAGCTGGAAGAGGTTGGCGCAAAGGTTACTCTGAAGTAATTTTTGGCGATCATCGAGAGAGCATAAGTAAAAAACGGGTCGATTGCGGGTTTCTGCGGTCGGCTCTTTTTTTGCGCCGTTTTTATACTTATGGGGGAAGGGCTTGGGGCATGAAGACCAAAGACC
>CAVGZD010000040.1:0-19296 GCA_963633805.1 Lachnospiraceae bacterium
ATCAAGGACTTTGCCAAAAGAAACTGGACACAGTAAAATCGAAATGACGATGAACCTGTATATCCACGTCACAGAAGATCATAAAGCCAGGGAAATGGAATTGATAGAGCAGAAACTGAAGCTGGTGTAGAAATTGGCGTATGCAGAAAAATAAATCGCTGGTTTTCGCTGATTTTTCGGCATTCTTTGCAGAGAGTTGTTAAAACAGAATATTTTGGCGATAAAAAGCCGCTTGTGAAAGGGGAAAATGCGTATCCTAATTTGCAAGCGGTTTTCTCTTTACTTCCAATTTGCCCTAATGGGGTCGAGGGGAGGAACTCCCCACGCAGGGTGCGGGACAGGGTCCTGCGGTCTTGCCGGTGCAGGAGCATTCGCTCCTGCGGGAAGTAAAACAGAATATCTTAGCAAAAAAACCGCTTGTGAAAGGAAAATTACATCTTCCAATACACAAGCGGTTTTCTCTTTGCTCCATATCTGCCCCCGCAAACGCATAGAATGCGTTTGCTAAACGGGGTCAAGGGGATGAAATCCCCTTGTGGGGGTGTTGGGGGGTGAAGCCCCCAAGGTCTTGGGGTCTTTCGTCCCCCTTATTTCAGCTTAAACGAGCTTTTCAGCGGCACAATGCGGTTCCAGACCAAATGCTCCGCCGTAGTATCCTTCGTGTCCACGATATAATACCCGTTGCGCATGAACTGGAAGCGCTCGCCCTTCTGCGCATCCTTCACGGACGGCTCAATGAAGCACTCCTTGACCTCCAGAGAATTGGGATTCATGATCATCTCGCCGCTGGGATCGTCGGGATTGTCCAGCATCATGTGGTCGTAGAGCCGCGCGGTCGCCTGCACGTTCTCCTTTGCGCTCACCCAATGCAGCGTCCCCTTTACCTTTCTGCCCTCAAAGCCGCTGCCGCTTCTGGTTTCGGGATCGTAGGTGCAATGAACCTCCGTTACAACGCCGTTCTCATCCTTCACAAAATCCGTGCAGGTCACGAAATATGCCCCTTTCAGGCGCACCTCCTTGCCAGGCGCGAGGCGGAAGAATTTTTTCACAGGCTCTTCCATGAAGTCCTCCCGCTCGATATACAGCTCCCGTGCGAAGGGCACCTTTCTCGTCCCCAGCTCGGGATTTTCGGGATTATTTTCCAGCTCCATCAGCTCGACCTGATCCTCCGGATAATTCGTGATCACCAGCTTGAGCGGGTCAAGCACAGCCATAACGACCTTTGCCTTTGCCTTCAGATCATCACGAATGCAGTAATCCAGCAGACCGCTGTCCACCACGCTGTTTGCCTTGGAAACGCCGATTCTCTCGCAGAAATCGCGGATGGCTTCGGGCGTATAGCCGCGGCGGCGCAGACCGCTGATGGTCGGCATTCTGGGGTCGTCCCAGCCGTCCACCTGTCCGTTTTCCACCAAGGCGCGCAGCTTTCTCTTGCTCATGACCGTATTTGTCATGCCGAGACGCGCAAACTCGATCTGTCTGGGGGGATTTACGGTATAGCCAGCCTCTCTAACTACCCAATCATACAGCGGGCGGTGATCCTCAAATTCCATCGTGCAGATGGAATGCGTGATGCCCTCGATCGCGTCCTCAAGCGGGTGCGCAAAGTCGTACATCGGGTAGATGCACCATTTATCCCCTGTCGTATGATGCGTGGAATGCGAAATGCGATAGATGACGGGGTCGCGCATATTGATATTCGGGGAGGACATATCGATCTTCGCGCGCAGCGTTTTCGAGCCGTCGGGAAATTCCCCCGCGCGCATGCGTTCGAACAGATCCAGATTTTCCTCCACGCTTCTGTTGCGGTAAGGGCTTTCCTTGCCGGGCGTGGAGAGCGTGCCGCGATATTCCCGCATTTCCTCCGGCGTCAGCTCGCAGACGAATGCCTTGCCCTCGCGGATGAGCTTCAGCGCCACCTCGTAATACTGCTCAAAATAGCTGGATGCATAGTACAGCCTGTCCTCCCAATCGAAGCCCAACCACTTTACGTCCTCCTCGATGGATTCTACATATTCCACATCCTCCTTCGTCGGGTTGGTATCATCGAAGCGCAGATTGCATTTGCCGCCATAGAGCTTCGCCAGCCCGAAATTCAGGCAGATGGATTTTGCATGGCCGATGTGCAGATAGCCGTTCGGTTCGGGCGGAAAGCGGGTATGCAGCTTATTCAGCTCCCCCTTCAGATCCTCCTGGATATAATTGTGGATAAAATTGCCCGTTGCCCCCAAGCCGTTTTCCATGTTTTTTTCTTCAGCCATTGGTCGCCCTCCTGTCGTTTGTTCGTTTTGCTGATACGGCGAAGGAATACATCTGTCCCTCAGCCGTGATACACTAAAAATTATGATATTCTATTATACCGCAATCGGCTTGTCATGGCAAGGAACTTGCACTTTTTTTCGGAAACGGCTTGACATGTATAGATGGTCGATATAATATATAGACAATCGATACATCGGAAAGGAGTATGCACATGAAAATTGATAAAACCCTGCTGGCGGGCAGCAGCGCAACGCTCATCCTCAAGCTCTTGGAGGGGCAGGATATGTACGGCTATCAGATGATCGAGGAGCTGGCGCGCCGTTCGGACGATACCTTTCAGCTCAAGGCGGGCACGCTCTATCCCCTGCTGCATGGTCTGGAGAAGAAGCAACTGCTCGAATCCTACGAAAAAGCCGCCGATTCTACCCGCGTCCGCAAATATTATCGCCTGACCGCCAAGGGTAAAAAGGCGCTGCACGAAAAAACGCAGGAATGGACGGTCTATTCCGCCGCCGTATCCAAGATCCTGGAAGGGGGGAGAGCCTGTGTGTCCTTTTGAAGCCTTCAAGCGCTACAGTGAGCAGGTCTGTGCCCAGATCCGCTGGAAAAAGGCGCATCCTGCCGTTGCGGAGGAAATCGAAAACCATCTGACGGATCAGAAAAATGCCTATCTCGCCGCCGGCGATCCCGAATCCATCGCAGAGGAAAAGGCGCTGCTGCAAATGGGCGATCCCGTCTCCGTCGGCGCGGCTCTAGATCATACGCATAAGCCTGCATCGCAAAAGGGCATGATCGCTCTGTTGCTGGCACTGTTTTTTGCGGGACTGCTGCTGCAATTTCTGCTGGCGGATACTGCGCCGCTGCTCTCCGGGCGTTTCCGTTCGCCGCTGTATTTTCTGATCGTCGGCGCGGTGGGGCTGGCGGTGTTTTTTGCGGCATATTTTGCGGATTTCTCCCTCGTCGGGAAGTATCCGTATCTCCTGCCGGTCGTTCTCGTCATTCTCGGCGTCTGCACGAGGATCTTTGGCTGGGTCATTGATGGCGTACATATCTGGCTGCTGTTCGGCAGCATCCCCATCCATGCGGCTGCGCTTGCGCTGCTGTTTCCGTTGGGCTTTTGCGGCGTGCTTTATCGCCTGCGGCAGCGGGGCAGGGTCGGCTTTTTGGTCTGCGGGCTTCTGGCGTTCGCCTGCTGCATCCTGCTGATCGGCATGTGTACGGCGCGAGGGCTGTTTCTCTTTCTGTTTGCGGCGGGCGTTTTGATGATCGTTGCGACAAAAAAGAGATGGTTCGGGGAAAGTACGCTGCTTCCGCTGCTTTTCTTTATCGCGGCAGGGCTAGTGCTGATGGTGATTTATGGAAGTGCTGCTTACCGCGTAGCGAGACTGGCGGCGGTGTTCTCTCCGGGGGTGGACCCTTCCGGCGCGGGGTATTTCCCGGCGATTTTGCAGGAAATGGTCAAGCATTCCGTTCTGCTCGGGCGTGGCTCACCCCTCCCTGTGCATTTATCCGAACTTTCGCTGGGCGAGGGCAGCATCCTCTCGGATTATCTGCTTCTTTATCTCGCCTATCATTACGGCTGGGCGGTCGCCTTGTTGCCGGTTGCGCTTTTGCTGATATTCTGGGGCTTGGGGCTGAAAAATGCCTTGCGCAAAGGAGCGTGCTGGGGCAGACGGCAAGCTGATCATCTCCTTTAGACCCTGAGAAAATGCGATTTTGATTGAAAAATCCTCCGAAGGCGTGTAAAATAGGGGTATACATTCTTTCGGAGGATCGATTTTATGCTTGCTTTTACCATCAATGACACGAAACATTTCATGGCACAGCTTTTGAAGGGGACGACCTTTGATTTTTTCCAATTTCGGCAGGGGGAGCTGACGACCTTCGCCGCTTTTGTCATTGAGGGCAAGCGCAACATGGATTTTTACGCCGCGGGGGAAGCCGAGGAGGGGCTTTCGCCCTATGTGACATGGGGGGAGATGCGGCCCTACGTATTCCAGCTGATCAAGGGCAATCGTCTGCCGAAGGAGATCAAGCTGGTTTTTGCTCTGCCGGAGGACAAGCTGGAAAATCTGCCGAACACGGCGGCGGCGTTTCTGAATATTTTTTTCAAGAACAACGAGCTTTTTTGCACTGCCGCGATCTCACAGGAGACGTTCTCGCTCAACAAAAGCGGCGAGCAACTCTGGGAGGAGTATGTTTTGAAGTTCTTCCGCAAGCACGAGATTGGGGTACAGGTGCAGGAGTGAAAGACTGATAAGAAAGACCGTGGGACTTTGTCCCACTGCCCCCAAAAGACCGTGGGGCTCTGCCCCACCACCCCGCCAAGGGAGTTCCTCCCTTGGAACCCGTTTGGCAGGAGCGATTCTCGCTCCTGCGGGGGAAAACAAGATATTTTGGAAAAAATTACCGCTTGTGAATGTTGGATTTCCGATATACAAGCGGTATTTCTCTTTTATTCTGATTTGTACCCGCAAACGCATGAAATGCGTTTGCTATAACGGGGTCAAGGGGACGAGTCCCCTTGTAGGGTTTGGGACAACGTCCCAAGGTCTTTACATCTTTACATTTTAATATATTTTTCCTTTTTTCATGGCGGGAAATGGTGTATACTATAGTGATATAGCATGGGGGTGATCCCCGCAGAAACGGAGGGGGCGTTATTTTGAGGGAAATATTAAAGCAGTGCGAACGAATCGTAGTCAAGGTGGGCACATCCACCATCACATACCCAAGCGGCAAGCTGAATCTGAAGCGCATCGAGGAGCTGGCGTGGATTCTGACCGACCTGCGTAATCGCGGCAAGGAGGTCATTCTGGTGACCAGCGGCGCGATCGGCGTTGGCGCGGTGCGTATGAATATGAAGGCGCGCCCGACCATCATCAAGGAAAAACAGGCGGCGGCGGCAGTCGGTCAGGCGATGCTGATGCAGATTTATCATAATTTCTTCGACCGCTATAATCAGACCGTGGCGCAGGTTTTATTGACAAAAGAGGAGCTGAGCAGCAACAGCCGCTATCAGAATACCAAAAATACATTGGAAACACTGCTGGCGATGGGGATCGTCCCCATCATCAACGCCAATGATACAATCTCGACCTACGAGATCGAAATTTCCGACAACGACCGCCTTTCCGCGATGGTTGCGGAGATCGTGCAGGCGGATCTGCTGATTCTTCTGACGGATATTGATGCGCTCTATGATAAAGACCCCCGCAGCAATGCCGATGCCAAGCGCGTGCCGAACGTGAAGGCAATTACGCCGGAGATCGAGGGCATGGCGAGCGAGGGAAAAGGCTCGGAATTCAGCGTCGGCGGCATGAAAACGAAGCTGCAGGCGGCAAAAATCTGTCTGGATGCCAACGTAAAAATGGCGATTGCATTGGGAGAAAACCCGAAGGTGATCCATCAACTTATCGAGGGAGAGGATGTCGGCACGGTATTCGGCTGCTGACAGTGAGAAAAGGAGGAAAAAATATGAGTTTTTGCCCGAATTGCGGCAGGAAGATTCTGGACGAAAGTCTGGGCTGCCCTGTTTGCAGCGTAAGAGAAAATATTGATTATTCTCGCCCGGTGCAGCCGGAGCAGCAGAGGGAGCCGCAAAAGGAAGCCCCTGCGGAGCAGGTGAGCTCCTTTACGGTGGAGGATAACAGAGGTACTTATCAGCGCTTTGAAAGCCGCACGGAGACAAATTCCTACGGCTCGCAGAGCGCAGAGCCGGTGCAGGATAAGCGCATCCACCCGCTGCTGAAGATCGTGATACTGGTGGCGATTTTCGTTACCGGCACGATCGGATATATGGCGGGTGCAGTTGCCGGCATCCTTCTGCTGAAAAGCCCGGTGGAGGATTATCACAAATTCGGCAGGGTGATTCTGATTTTCTGCATCGTTCTGATCGCGATTTCGCTGATCGGCGGGATCTTGTTTGCGCTGGTGGGCGGCAACATGATCATGCATGAAATGATGCAGAGCTTTTGATAGATGGAACGAACGGGGGGATTGACTGTGGATTTATTGATCGAGATGGGAAAAAAGGCGAAGGCGGCATCCGTATGCCTGGCAACGCTGCCGACGCCGCGTAAAAATCACGCGCTGCATGCCTCTGCGGATGCACTTTTATCCGCAAAGGATGAAATTCTGGCGGCAAACGCGAAGGATGTGGAGAGCGCGAAGGAAAACGGCATCAAGGGCGCCTTTATTGACCGCCTGACCCTGACGGAAAAGCGGCTTGCGGAGATGGCGGACGGCTTGCGGCAGGTGGCGGCGCTGGCTGACCCTGTGGGCGAGATGCTTTTCATGAAAACGCTGGATAATGGGCTGACCATCGGGCAGAAGCGCGTTCCGATGGGGGTCATCGGCATTATTTTTGAAGCAAGGCCGAATGTGGCTGCGGATGCCTTTGGGCTTTGCCTGAAGGCGGGCAGCGCGGTTATCCTGCGGGGTGGCAAGGAAGCCTTCGGGACAAACCGCGCGATCATTGCTGCACTGCGCCGTGCGTTGGCGGCAGAGGGCTTGCCGGAGGACTGCGTGCAGATGGTGCCCGATACTGCCCGCGAAACCGCAAATCAGATGATGCGGCTGAACGGCTATCTGGATGTGCTGATTCCCAGAGGGGGCGCGGGTTTGATCCGCAGCGTGGTGGAAAACAGCACCGTTCCCGTGATCCAGACGGGCGTGGGGAACTGCCATATTTTTGTGGACGAAAGCGCGGATCTGCAAAAGGCGGCGCACATCGTCATCAACGCAAAAACACAGCGTCCCGGCGTTTGCAACGCCTGCGAGAGTCTGCTGGTGCATGAAGCGATCGCGGAGGACTTTCTGCCGGAGATCGGCAGGGCTTTGCAGGAAAAGAAGGTCGAAATCCGCGGGGATGCGCGGACGCAGGGGCTGATTGCCGGCTCTGTTCCCGCGACGGAAGAAGACTGGGCGACTGAGTACGAGGATTATATCATCTCCGCGCGCGTGGTGCGGGATTTGGACGAAGCCATCGCGCATATCCGCAGATATACGACGGGGCATTCCGAAGCCATCGTGACGGAGAATTATACGAACGCACAGCGTTTCCTCAATGAGGTGGATGCGGCGGCGGTTTATGTCAACGCTTCGACTAGATTTACGGACGGCGGGCAGTTTGGCTTCGGCGCGGAGATCGGCATCAGCACGCAGAAGCTGCATGCCAGAGGACCGATGGGGCTGAAGGAGCTGACGACGACAAAGTATATTATCTATGGAGATGGTCAGATTAGAGAATAATCGAGGGAGAGTCGGAGGGAAATTTGTATGCAGGATACAAAATACATGGATGAATGGATCCGCGTGCCGCTCTGCGAGAAGGGCGATAAGCTCTATCATTATACCATGGCGGACGGTGTGCAGGGTATCATCGAAAACGGCGAATTTCTGGCGACAAAAAGCGATTTTCTCAATGACAAGCTGGAATTTCAGCATGCGGTCGAGGTGATGGGGCATCTGGCGGAGAAGTATATCGTCAATGAGCGGCTGCGGGAGCGTTTTTTCTCTGCGCTCAAGCGGAAGATCGAGGCGCTCGGCGTGATCGCGCCCTCCTGCATGACGGATGGGGCGCATGAGGATGAGGGGCTGAGCTTTTATGTGCTCTCCTTCTCCAAGTTGCAGAATAATGCGCTGCTCTGGGCGGAATTTACGGATTTTCGGGGCTATTGTCTGGAATTTGACTATGAAAAGCTGGTGGAGGGCTTCCGCAATCGGGTCTGCCTGCACGGGACGGTGCTCTACGATGAGGAGGAGCAGATGAATGGGCTGCTGGAAAGCCTGCTCACCTGTATACACAATCTGGTAAAGGGGGGCGCGAAGGACTTATCCGGCTTCTTTGAGGAGAACGCGAACCCCTCGGATGGCTCTCTGAGCCTACTGGTGGATGAGATGGCGGTGGTCTGCTCGGTCTACGCCATGTTTTTCAAGAAAAACTTCTTCGCGGGCGAGGAGGAATATCGCTTCGTTTTTTCGCCGCTGCTGCATCGAATGGAGGAAGCGAAGCCGAAATTTCGCCTGCGGGATCAGATTTTCCTGCCCTATATCATGGTGGAATATGAATGCGGAGAGGATAAAATCCCGCTGGAGAGCGTGATGGTCGGCGCGAAGAATAACAGCGATATCACCATGCGCGGCATGCGCTATTTCCTGCGGGCGCAGGGGCTGGACATCCCCGTGCTGCTCTCGGATATTCCCTTGCGCTATTGATGGGGCGATGCTAACATATGTCATAGAATGTCATAGAAGATTTTATGGGAAAACAAAAGCACTGCAAAGAAACAAAGGGAGGATACGATATGACAGAGAAAACAAAGGCATCCAAGGTTTATTTTACGGATTTTCGCTGCGGCGCGGATGAAAGCCGCACCCAGAAGCTGACGCGGCTGATGAAGCAGGCGGGCTTGGGCGAGATCGATATGGATGGGAAATTTGTTGCGATCAAGATGCACTTCGGGGAGCTGGGCAATCTGAGCTATCTGCGCCCGAATTACGCACGGGCGGTCGTGGATTTTGTGAAGGCGCACGGCGGCAAGCCTTTTCTGACGGACTGCAATACGCTTTACCCCGGCTTTCGCAAAAATGCGCTGGAGCATCTGTACTGCGCATGGGAAAACGGCTTTACGCCGCTGACCGCGGGATGTCCCATCCTGATCGGCGATGGTCTGAAGGGGACGGATGAGATTGATGTGCCCGTAGTCGGCGGGGAATATGTGAAAGCGGCGAAGATCGGCCGCGCGATTATGGATGCGGATATTTTCATCTCCCTGAGCCATTTCAAGGGGCATGAGATGACCGGCTTCGGCGGCGCGATCAAGAATATCGGCATGGGCTGCGGCTCTCGCGCGGGCAAAAAGGAGCAGCATTCCAACGGCAAGGCGCACATCAGCAAATCGAAATGCAGGGGCTGCAGATTATGCGCGAAGCAATGCGGCAACGATGCGCTGCATTTCAATGAAGAAACGAAGAAAATGGAGCTGAATGCGGACAACTGCGTGGGCTGCGGCAGATGCGTCGGGGCTTGTAATTTTGATGCGATCCATTTTGGGATGGATGCGGCTATCGTCGATCTGAACCGCAGAATGGCGGAGTATGCCAAGGCGGTTGTGGATGGCAGACCGCATTTCCATATTTCGATGGTGATGGATGTTTCGCCCTATTGCGACTGTCATTCCGGCAATGATGCGCCGATTTTGCCGGATCTGGGGATGTTTGCGTCCTTCGATCCGCTGGCGCTGGATCAGGCTTGCGTGGATGCCTGCATCAAGCAGACGCCGCTGCCGCATACGATGCTGACGGAGCAGATGGAGAAGGCGGATTTCCACGATCATCACGATCATTTTATCAATACCACACCGGAGTCCGAGTATGAGAGCTGTCTGGAGCATGCGGAGAAGATCGGGCTGGGCAGCAGGGAGTATGCGCTGGAAGTGGTGAGGTAAGGAAAAGACCATAAAGACCTTGAGGGCTTTGCCCTCAACACCCCTGAAGACCGTGGGGCGCTGCCCCACTGCCCCGGCAGGGGACTCGTCCCCTGCACCCCATTTATGCAGGAGCGATGCTCGCTCCTGCGGAGGGGGCAATCGGATTTATTCCCCCGAAAAAGCGTTAGCTTTTTCCTGTCGGGTTCCAAGGGAGGAACTCCCTTGGCAGGGTTTGGGACAGAGTCCCAAGGTCTTAGAGGGTTTGGGACGGAGTCCCAAGGTTTTGCTTTTTGCAGTTGATTTTATCGCGGAAAGGATTGTTTGTTTGCTATGGGAAATGCCAATTACTTGATCTTATTTCTGGTGGGGATTCCGGGGATGCTTCTGGCGACCACCGCGCACGAATTTGCCAGAGCCGCGCTGTCTGTGGCATTCGGGGATAACTATCCCAAAAGCCAGGGTCGCCTGACGCTCAATCCCATCAAGCATTTTGAGCCGATCGGCTTTTTGCTGCTCTATTACAGCGGCGGCTTCGGCTGGGGCAAGCCGGTGGAGACCAGCGCGCTGTATTATAAGGATCGTAAGCGGGATACCCTGCTTGTGGCAATCCTGCCCTCGGTCATCAATCTGCTGCTGGGGCTGCTGCTTTTGCTGGCGTATCGCCTTGTGCCCGGCGGCGAGGTCGTGCAGGCGGTCATTTATTATGCGGCGTATTATAATATCGCGCTGGCGGTGTATAATATTCTGCCGGTCGCGCCGATGGACTGCGTGAAGGTGCTCTCGGTCGTGCTGCCCGCCAATCAGTATTTCAAATATATGCAGTATGAAAAGCTAATTCAGATGATTTTCCTGTTCCTGCTGTTCTTCGGCGTTGTGACGGGCTTCATGAACGCCCTGATCTATGGCGTGATGGGCATTTTCGGCGCTCTGGTCGGCGTTGTTTGATCCGCGCCGGGAAAGGATGGGAGCATGGAAAGCAAAACGCTTACGGTTCGATTGGATGCCTTCGAGGGGCCGCTGGACCTCCTGTATCACCTGATCGAAAAAAATGAGATCGATATTTACGATATTCCCATCGCCGCGCTGACGGAGCAATATCTGGCTTATCTGGACGCCGCGGAGGATACGGATATGGATGGCATGAGCGAATTTCTGCTGATGGCGGCGACGCTGCTGGAGATCAAAAGCAAGCTGCTGCTGCCTGTGCCGAAACAGGAGGAGGTCGAAGGTCCTGATCCCAGAGAGGAGCTGGTGCAGCGGCTTTTGGAATACAAAAAAATCAAGGATGTCACGGGGACGCTCAAGGAGCGGGAGGAGGAAGCCGCGCTGGTGTTTTATAAGGCGGCGGATGACTCTGTCCGCAAGCTGAAGGAGCAGCCCCCGCAGGAGCTGGAGGATCTGCTGCTGGGCGTTTCGATGGATGATCTCTATCAGGCGTTCCAGCAGGTGCTGGCGCGGCGGGAGGTCAAGGTGGATCGCGTGCGCAGCTCCTTTCGCGCCGTGCAGCGGGATCTATTCACCATCGGCGAGAAAATGGACTTTATTCGCGACCTGCTGATTCTGCGCCCGCACGGAAAGACCTCTTTTCGTTCCATTTTTCGGGAAAATGCCGGGAAGATGGAACGAGTTGTGACTTTTCTGGCGCTTCTGGAGCTCATCAAGCAAAAGGAGGTGCGGATCACGCAGGAGGAAACCTTCGGGGACATCCTGATTCAAGCCTATCGGGGGGAGACGGAATGAGATTATCGGAATTGGAGGCTGTTGTGGAGGCACTCTTGTTTATCGCGGGGGACGCTGTCCCGCTCAGCTCCATCGCACAGACGATCGAGCTGGATAAGGCGACGGCAAGGGCGGTCGTTGCTTCGCTTGCGGATAAATATGAGCAGGAACGGCGCGGGCTGCGCATCGTGGAGATCGAGGGCGCGTATCAGATGTGTACGGCGGCGGAATGCTTCGAATATATCCGCAATATGTACAAAAGCCCTAAGCGGCAGGGGCTGACGCAGACCCTGCTGGAAACGCTGGCGGTGGTGGCGTATAAGCAGCCGGTCACGCGCACGCAGATCGAGGAAATTCGCGGGGTCAACTCTGACCATGCCATCAATAAGCTGCTGGAAAAACGCCTGATTTGCGAGGTGGGGCGTGCGGATGGACCGGGTAAGCCCATTTTGTTCGGGACGAGCAGCGAATTTCTGCGCTATTTCGGCTTTAAGAGCATCGGCGAGCTGCCGCCCTTGCGCGAGGAAGACGCCGGGGGAGAAGAGATGCCATAAGTGGAACTGCGAGTGACGCTCCAAATCAGAAAACAGACATTTTTCAAGGAAAATGCCGTAAGTCCTTGCGGAACAAGGGGTTACGGCATTTCGATGGTTTCTGGTTCGGACGCGCCATAAGCGGAAGTCTGCTTGGGGGCGCGGATCAGATACAAAAGGCGCAAACGCCTGTATGCTCAGGTGCTGCGCCTTTTTGTATGGGAATTTTGTTGCTTGGTAGGGGGAAAGAGAATGGAAGCGGTGAGGGCTCTTTCCTCCTGCCGATTCGTGGGGTCGATATCAAATTTTCGTTATTTTCTGTCTTTTTGTTCCTCCAATTCGGCGATCCGATTCGATGCTGCCAGGATGGTATAAAGGAAGACGGCAGCGGATGCGATCGTCAGGATGCCGAAGGGAGATGGCATAGCGTAGGCGTTGGTGCTCCAGAAGTAGGCGAAGACCATGCAGAGGATGATCGCGATGCCGGCGATTTTTGCATGAACATAACCTTTATCTGTCATAATGATTCCTCCTTTGATCTAAAATCATTTTCACTTGTTTTCTTTGTGAGCTCATTATATAATTGCTTTAATATAAAGTAAAGCTGCAAATCTTTATGATGAATTTAAGTATTTCTTAAAATAGGAGGGCATATGGACACGGCGAGATACAAGGCATTTTTGGCATCGGCAGAGCTGGGGAGCTTTAGTGCGGCGGCAGAGGAATTGAATTACACGCCGTCCGGGGTGAGCCAGCTGGTCAATGCATTGGAGAAGGAACTGGGCATTGTGCTGCTGCATCGCAGCCGAAAGGGCGTTGCGCCGACGGCAGAGGCGGAGCGGCTGCTCCCGGCGATGCGCGGCGTATTGCAGCAGGAGGAGCAGATTGAGCAGCTGGTGGCAGAGATGAACGGCTTGCAGATCGGCAGCGTTACGATTGCGTCCTATTTCAGCATTGCTACGCATTGGCTGCTGCGGGTCATTCGGGATTTTCAGAAGGCTTATCCGCAGATCGAGATCAAGCTGCTGGAGGGTACAAGGCGCGAGATCGAGGACAGGCTGGACAGCAGACAGGCGGACATGGCTTTTTTCAGCTATATGGAGCCGATGCGCTATGCATGGCTGCCCCTGGCGGAGGAGCCGATACTGGCGATCCTGCCGCCATCGCATCCCTTGGCGCAGGCAAAGGCCTATCCCCTTTCCCATTGCGCAGAGGATCAATTCATCATGCCGGAGTACGGCGCGGATGACGATGTGATGGCGATTCTGCATCAGAATGGTGTGTATCCCAACGTTCGCTTCTTTACCAGAGATAATTTTGCGGCAATCCCGCTTGTGGAGCAGGGCATCGGCATCAGCATCATGAATGAATTGCTGACGAAACGCTGGGAATACGATGTGCGAAAGCTCCCGCTCGATCCGCCGCAGAAAACCACGTTTGGCATCGCCGCGCTTGACTTCAAACGGCTTTCCCCGGCGGCGGCGCGTTTCCTAAAATTTGCGGCGGAGCGCTTGCGGAAGGACTGAGCTGTCAGGCATGAATGCGCCGCCCGGGGAATAAAAATAGCAGGAGGGGGGAGGCACATGAAGCGAAGAATATCCTCAATATTGCTGGCGATTTTCCTCTGCGCGGCGGCGATACAGCCCGCGATGGCGGAGGAACCGACTGTGGCGGCACAGGGGGCGGCTCTGATCGACGCCAAGACGGGCAGGCTGCTCTGGGACAAAAACGGCAGTCAGCCTTTGGCGATGGCGAGCACTACCAAAATCATGACGGCGATCCTGATTCTGGAGCGGCTGGATCTGGATGCGGAGGTTGTTGTCAGCAAAAATGCCGCGCATCAACCGGAGGTACATATGGATCTGCAGGAGGGCGAACGCTGGCGGGCGGGGGATCTGCTTTCCGCCATGATGCTGCGTTCCTATAATGATGCGGCGGTGGCGCTGGCGGAGCAGACGGCGGGCAGCGTGGAGGCATTTTGTGCGGAGATGACGAAAAAAGCAGCGGAAATCGGTGCGCAGGATACGATATTCGGTTCGCCGAACGGGCTGGACAGCCATCTTTCGCCGGAGCAGCATCACTCCACGGCATATGACATGGCTCTGATCGGCGCATATGCCATAGGGAATCCAAAATTTTGCGAAATCATTGCGCAGCAGGAGATTTTTGTATGCGATCTGGATGGCAAGCATCCCTGCAATGTCACGAATGCTGATAGATTTCTGCGGGAATACTCCGGTGCGCTCGGCATCAAGACGGGCTATACCAATCAGGCGGGGCATTGCTTTGTGGGCGCGGCGAAACGCGAGGATGTTACGCTGGTGACGGCGGTTCTGGGCAGCGGCTGGGGCAGCGCGGGCAAGGAGAAAAAATGGACGGATACAAAGGCACTCATGGATTACGGCTTCGCCAACTACAGCATGCAGGAGGTGTTGCGGGAGGGGACGACTTGCGGCAGGGTACCCGTTGCGGATTCGCCGGTGGAGGAGGTCGGGACGGTTTTGTCGGCTTCCTATGCGGCTTTATTTTCCGATGAGGAACGCAGTCGGCTTTGCGTGAAGGCGGTCTTGCCGCAGGAGCTGGAAGCGCCCGTGCAGGCGGGAGAAGCCATCGGGACGGCTGAGCTTTGGCTGGATGCGGACTGCCTTGCCGAAATTCCGCTGCTGGCGGGGGAGGATGCGCCGCTCTTTACGCTCTCGCAGCGGCTTGGGCGGCTGTATCGCGGCTGGCTGTGCTGGAGAAGCTTTTGACTTTCTCGCGCTTTTTGGGTATAATACTCGCAGACAGAGTCCGCGAGGCATCCATCTGCGATGTCTGCCCGTTGCTGCGCAACGGATGATACAACTCACGGGCAAAGCCTGTTCGTACCATGCCTTGGAAAAGCAAATGTCTGCCTTGCAGCCGCTTACTTTTCCGGCGGCAACGGTATAATATTCAGGTATCTGGCTGAACAAGCGTGGAGGAAGGAACAATGGAAATCAGATTGCAAAAATTTTTGGCGGACGCGGGCATTGCCTCCCGCAGAAAGGCAGAGGAGCTGATTGTGGCGGGGAAGGTCGAGGTCAACGGGCGAGTGGTGACGGAGCTTGGGACGAAGATCGACCCGCAGAAGGACGAGGTCGTCTATCAGGGGCGCAAAGTCAGCGCACAGGCGCAAAAAATGGTCTATATCATGCTGCATAAGCCGGAGGGCTATGTGACGACGGCGAAGGAGCAATTCGGCAGACCTGCCGTGCTGGACCTGGTGAAGGGGATCGATGCGCGGATTTTCCCGGTCGGGCGGCTGGATTATGACACCTCCGGGCTGCTGCTTCTGACCAACGACGGCGAGCTGACCTATCGCCTGACGCATCCCAAGCATGATGTTGACAAGACCTACCTGGCGAAGCTCTACGGCATTCCCGATGAGGGTGCGCTGCAAAAATTCAGACGCGGCGTCTTTCTGGACGGCAAGCGCACGAAGCCCGCGAAAATTCAGATTTTGGAGCGGGAGAAGGACGGACGTTTCTGCACGGCGGAAATCATCATCCATGAGGGCAGGAACCGGCAGGTGCGCAAGATGTGTGAAGCGATCAAGCATCCCGTGGCGCAGCTTAAGCGCGTAGCGACTGGCGATTTGCAGCTGGGTGATCTGCCGAAGGGGAGGTTTCGCCATCTGACGGAGAAGGAGATCAGGTATCTGAAGCGGCTGTAAAGTCGCTTTTGCGGCTTCGCGATGGGAAATACAGCAGTGTTTTTGCATGTATACATGATTTATTTTGTAATTTTCGCTTGACAAAAACGGAAAATTTGCATAGAATCTTTTGGTATAAGATGAAAGACAAGGAAAAAGAGGAGTATGCACACGGAACGGCTAGAGAGGGGCATTCATCGGCTGGAAGATGCTCTGCGGGAGGGGTGCAGAAGGTAGCTTTGGAGTTGCTTCGCTGAAGGGCAGAGCCTGCGTAGGCGAAGACGGTTGGTCGCGTTAGAGACTGTCGAGTGTCCGTCCGATTTTCGGGCGGGAATGAAGGTGGTATCGCGAGTTTTCGTCCTTTTTTGGATGGAAACTCTTTTTTTTACAGAATATCTTACACAGGAGGAAAGCATATGAGAGAATTAGAAAAGAATTTTAATCCCTCGGCTGTAGAGGAGCGGCTCTACAACCATTGGATGGAGAAAAAATATTTCCATGCTGAGGTTGACAAGGCAAAGGACCCCTATTGCATCGTGATGCCGCCCCCGAACATCACCGGGCAGCTGCACATGGGTCATGCGCTGGACAATACCATGCAGGATATCCTGATCCGCTGGAAGAGAATGTCCGGCTACAACACGCTTTGGGTGCCCGGCATCGACCATGCCAGCATCTCCACGGAGCTGAAGGTCGTTCAGAAGATGGCGGCAGAAGGGCTGACGAAGGAGGATGTCGGCAGAGAGGGCTTTTTGGAACGCGCATGGGCATGGAAGGAGGAATATGGCGGCATTATTCTGAATCAGCTGCGCAAGCTGGGCTGCTCCTGCGACTGGGACAGAGTACGCTTTACGATGGATGAGGGCTGCTCCGATGCGGTTCTGGAGACATTTGTGCGCCTGTATAACAAGGGCTATATCTACCGCGGGGAGAAGATCATCAACTGGTGCCCGGAGTGCCAGACGACGATCTCCGACGCAGAGGTAGAGCATGCAGACGTTGCGGGGCATTTCTATCATATCAATTACCCCATCGTTGGCTCGGACGAATTTTTGAGACTGGCGACGACTAGACCCGAAACCATGCTGGGCGATACGGCGGTTGCGGTGCATCCGGAGGATGACAGATACAAGCATCTGATCGGCAAGAGCTGCATCGTTCCCGTGCTGAATAAGGAAGTGCCGATCATTGCGGATGAATATGTTGACCGCGAATTTGGGACAGGCGTCGTAAAGATCACGCCCGCGCATGACCCCAACGACTTTGAGGTTGGTCTGCGGCACGATCTGCCGCGCATCTGCGTCATGAATGATGATGGTACGATGAATGAGCTGGCGGGCAAATTCGCCGGCATGGATCGCATGGAGGCAAGAAAGGCAATTGTTGCGCAGCTGAAAGAGGAAGGCTATCTGGTACAGATTGAGGATATTACCCATGCGGTTGGCTGCCATGAAAGATGCCATGTGCCCATCGAGCCGATGATCAAATTGCAGTGGTTCGTAAAGATGGACGAGCTGGCAAAGCCCGCCATGACGGTATATCAGGATGGCGAGCTGCGCTTTGTGCCGGAGCGTTTCGGCAAGATCTATATGCATTGGCTGGAAAACATCCGCGATTGGTGCATCTCCCGCCAGCTCTGGTGGGGACACAGAATCCCTGCATATTATTGCGAGGACTGCGGCCATATTACGGTATCGAAGCATGACCCCGGCAAATGCGAGAAATGCGGCAGCAGCCATATCAAGCAGGATGAGGATACGCTGGATACCTGGTTCAGCTCCGCACTGTGGCCCTTCTCCGTGCTGGGCTGGCCCGAAAATACGGAGGAACTCAAGCATTTCTACCCCACCAATACGCTGGTAACGGGCTATGACATTATTTTCTTCTGGGTTATCCGCATGGTATTCTCCGGGATGGAACAGATGGGCGAAAGACCCTTCGACGATGTATTGATCCACGGTCTGATCCGCGATGATCAGGGGCGCAAATTCTCGAAATCCCTCGGCAACGGTATCGATCCGCTGGAGGTTATCAAAAATTACGGCGCTGACCCGCTACGCTTGATGCTGATTACCGGCAACGCCCCCGGCAATGATATGCGTTTCTATTGGGAAAGACTGGAAAATTGCAGGAATTTCTGCAATAAGCTGTGGAATGCCTCCAAGTTCGTGATGATGAATATGGAGGGACGCACAGAGCCGAAATTCCTGATGCTGACCTCTGCGGATAAGTGGATTCTCTCCAAGGCGAACACGCTGGCGAAGGAGGTTCAGGAAAACCTGACGAAATATGACCTCGGTCTGGCGGCGCAGAAGGTTTACGATTTCATCTGGGATGAATACTGCGACTGGTATATCGAGATGGTGAAGCCGCGCCTGTACGACAAGGAGGATCAGACCGGCGATGCGGCGCTCTGGACGCTGAAGACTGTTCTTATCCATGCGCTCAAGCTGCTGCACCCCTTCATGCCCTTCATCACGGAGGAGCTGTTCCAGCATATTCAGGATCAGGAGGAGAGCATCATGATCTCCCAGTGGCCTGTTTATAAGGAAGAATGGAATTACAAGGAAAATGAAGCGGAGATCGATGCGGTGAAGGAAGCGGTACGTGGCATCCGCAATATCCGCGCGGAGATGAATGTTGTGCCCTCCAAGAAGGTACACGTTTACGTTGTGTCGCAGAGCAAGGAAATCCGCGGCATCTTCGAGCGTTCGGAGGTATTCTTTAAGACGCTGGCGCATGCGAGCGATGTGAGCGTACAGGCGGACAAGGCAGGCATTGATGAGGATGCGGTATCCGTTGTGATCCAGGGCGCGACGATCTATATGCCCTTGGCAGAGCTGGTCGATTTTGAGAAGGAGATCGAACGGCTGGAGAAGGAGAAGGATAAGCTGACGAAGGAAGTGGAGCGCGTAGAGAAAAAGCTGGCAAATCAGGGCTTTGTAGCGAAAGCTCCTGCAAATGTGATCGCGGAGGAACGCGCGAAGGAAGAAAAATATAAGGCAATGCTTGCGCAGGTGGAGGAACGGCTTGCGCAGATGAAAAAATAATCGGGCGAAGCGGCTGATTGCGGCGATGTTCTGAGAAAAAGGTGAGATCCTTGTTGGGCGATGGCGCGTCCAAATAAGAAAACATCTAAATGCCGTAAATCCTTATTTTACAAGGACTTACGGCATTTTCAATGAAAAATGTCCGTTTTCTTATTTGGGTCGTCGTTTGCAGCTTCGCTTAAGAAATCAACAAAAGGCAGAGCGATGTTTTCTTAAGCAGAACCTGCTTGAGGTCTCGCCTTTTATTTGGGAACAGATGTTCCTATGAAACATTCGGTTTGGAGCGAAATTTATGGGTTGTCTGTATGCGACGGCTGTATTTTATTCGAGATGCATTCTCCGCAAGGTGCAATATAAAATGATTGTTTGTAAATCATATTTTCTGAAAATCTGTTGATTTTTATGCCGGAGCGGGGCTATCATTTTGCTAATGGGAAGAAATGGGTGACGATTTCCTGAAATTTACAATGAAATAAAGTTTAATCGGAAAAATATAGTTATTTGAAAAAATACCATATTTCATTAAATATGGAAATAACATCCATTTTATACAAAAATCTGGAAGAAAAAAATAGAGACATATTGTACAATTCCTAAAAAGGGAATATCTGGGAATTAAATTTACT
>CAVGZD010000041.1:0-18237 GCA_963633805.1 Lachnospiraceae bacterium
AAGTGACGAAATGATTCGATCACCGACAAGCCCATTTTATCAGGAAAACGTCAGCATTGTCAATCATAACAGGGGGGGTCTTGATAAAAATATCTTATATCCCCCATAATGCCGCCCATGTCATACATCCTGCCGAATCCTCCGCAAAAAATGGTCGCAAATCGCCCCGAAACGCTCCCCACACCCATATTTAAGGAAGCTATTGCCACTATTTGTTAAAAAAACTGTACATATTTTTTTCCTTTCTTTGGTACTTCTTGTGTATTTTTTTTTGTTCTTTCGGAGCATATCTAAAATTTGCATATATTTATTTAAGGAAATGAGGATTTTTCAGACTGTTTCCTTAAATTATTATAGAGCTGATTTTCGGATATTTTTGGAATTTTTTGCCTATATTACGGCTATTTTTTCTATTTATAAGAAAAAAATATGGCTTTTTTGCTGATTTTCGGATATTTTTGGAATTTTTTGCCTATATTATGGCTATTTTTTCTATTTATAAGAAAAAAATATGGCTTTTTTTAACTATCGGTATCTTGTATGCACTTGCTTTTTTTTTCATTTTATCATAAAATAGCGTTGGGGCGTTTCTGAAAACCATTTTCTATGAGATGTCTGCTGCAAATTGCAGAGGATGTGCTTTGGCTGAGAGACGTATGGCGGCGCTGTACGGACTGATTTTCGGGCAAAGCGCGCGCAAGGCGGAGGGTGTTAATCGCAAGGGGAGGTTTTCAGATACGCCCTAGCTGAACAATCCGTGTATGGTTCTGACGCGGATGGTAGCTTCTTTTTTCCAATCTACTTCCCGCGGCGTCGGGAAAAATTAAAAGGAGGTAAAGGTATGGAAAAAAAAGGCTTTGGTGACTTTATCGTCATCGGTATGGCACTGTTCTCTATGTTCTTTGGTGCCGGCAACCTGATCTTCCCCCCTCTGCTGGGGCAGGAAACAGGTACATCTTGGTTTATTGGTTTCCTGTTCTTCTTCATCTTTGACGTAGGTCTGGCTCTGGTAGCGATTCTGGCTCTGATCAACAAAGGTGAATATGCGATTGACGGCGTAACCAGCGTTATGGGTAAGGTTCCCGGTATCATCATCAACTGTATTGCAGTTTTGTGTATCGGGCCTTTGCTGGCAATCCCTCGTACAGCAGCTACAACATTCGAGGTTGGTGTGCAGCCCCTGTTCCCCGGCTTCAGCTCTTGGATTTTTACTGCTATTTTCTTCGCTGTTGTTTGGGTGCTGACGGTTCGTCCTTCCAAGGTAGTAGACATTATCGGTAAATTCCTGACACCTATTCTGGTAATCGGTCTGCTGGCTATGATCATCAAGGGTATCATCTCCCCTCTGGGCCCCATTGATGTGCCTGATACAGTAGGTGCGGTTAAGTCCGGTACATACAACGGCTACCAGACACTGGACGTTCTGGCATCCATGGTATTTATCATGATCATTGCAAGCTCTGCAAAGGACAAAGGCTATACAGAACCTAAGGCAATGTCCGGTGCAGTTATGAAGTCCTCTATCGTTGCGGCAGTTGGTCTGTTCGTAATCTATGGCGGTCTGACCTATCTGGGCGCTACAACATGCAATATCTCCGATCTGCATGGTCTGTCTCAGACAGCACTGCTGGTTGCAATCACAAACGGTCTGTTTGGCAACGTTGGCGTTATCCTGCTGGGTATCGTTGTACTGTTCGCTTGTTGGACAACAGCAATCGGTCTGACGTCCTCCTGCGGCGCGTTCTTCCAGGATCTGACGAAGGGCAAGCTGAAATATGAAGTTGTGGTTACCATCGTTTGTATCTTCTCCTGGTTGGTTTCCAACGCTGGTATTTCCACAATTATTTCCGTATCCGCTCCTTTGCTGATGCTGGTATACCCCGGCGTTCTGGTGCTGATCATTCTGGCGTTCTTCCACAAGACAATCAAGAACAAAAACGTATATCGTTTGGCTGCTTATGCCGCCATTCTGGTAAGTGCTCTGGAAATCCTGTCCGGTTATGGTCTGCCTACAGGCTTCGTATCCGCTCTGCCTCTGGCAAGCATGGGCTTTGCATGGATCCTGCCTTCCATTATTTGCGGTATTATAGGTAATTTCATTCCCTCCAAGGACTGATAAATTCATAAAAATCAGGCGGTAAGCGCATTCGCGTTTGCCGCTTTTTTATTTTCATCAACGTGGTACAATTTGGTAAAAATACTTACTATTTCTTTCTGTGTGTGTTATATTAATAAGAATGATATTTATTTAATAATTATTATCAGAAAGAAATAGATGAGATCAATATGAACCTGAAAAATACACAGACAGAGAAAAACCTGAAGGAAGCATTGAAGGGCGAATCCATCGCGCGCAATCAGTACAATTTCTTTGCGCAGATTGCCAGAGAGGAGGGCAACGAGGCGGTTGCGGCGGCATTTGAGCAGATGGCGAACAATGAGATGATGCACGCGAAATTCTGGTTTGAGCTGGTGCGCGGGATGCCTAAGAGCACGAATGCTTGTCTGATCAAGGCGGCGCAGGGGGAATATGACGAATGGCACAGCATGTATCCGGAATTTGCGAAAACGGTGCGCGAGGAAGGCTTCGAGGAGATCGCGGAGCAATTCGAGAAGGTGGCGAAGATTGAGCGGACGCACGAGAACCGTTTCCTGATGCTGATGGCGGAGCTGAGCAAGCAGAGCAAGGCGGCTGCGCCCGTGCAGGAGCTGCCTGGGCAGAAGAAGCATGGCTACCGCTGCCAGTTCTGCGGGGAGATTCTGGAGCAGTGCGCGGATGTCTGCGATGTATGCGGCGCGATTGGTGCGTTTGAGTATGTGGAGTATTACGAGTAAAAGTGGGCGGGGCTAAGACCAAAAACCTTGGGGCTTTGCCCCCAAACCTTGGAAAACCGTGGGACGCTGTCCCCAAGGTCTTAGTCTCCCCTTCCCCCTTACTTCACCTGCTCCGCAACGACTTCCTTCGCCTTTGCCAGCGCATCGCCGATCTTCGCCGCATCCTTGCCGCCAGCCTGCGCCATATTGGGTCTGCCGCCGCCGCCGCCGCCGCAAACTGCCGCTGCCGCCTTGATGATATTGCCTGCGTGTACACCCTTTTTCACAACATCATCCGTCGCCATCGCAAGCAGGCTTACCTTGCCGTCCTTCTCGCCAGCCAGCACGATCACGCCGCTGCCCAGCTTATTTTTCAGCTGGTCGCCCAGTGTGCGCATTGCGTTTGCGTCCATATCCTTTACTTCCGCAGCCAGAACCGCTATGCCGCTGATCTCAACCTGCTGATTCAGCATTTCCTCCGCTGCGCCGCCTGCCATTTTTGCTTTCAGCTTCTCCAGTTCCTTCGCCAGCTCCTTCTGCTCTGCCAGAAGCTGCTCGATCCGGTTCACTAGCTTATCCGGCGTTGTCTTCACAAGGCGGCTGATGGCATGAACTTCCTCCTCCTGCGCCTGATAATGCGCCAGTGCGCTCTCGCCGGTGAGGGCTTCGATCCTTCTTACGCCAGCTGCGATGCCGCTCTCGGAAACGATCTTGAAAGAGCCGATCTGCGCCGTATTCTTCAGATGCGCACCGCCGCAAAGCTCGATGCTGTAGCCGCCCATATCCACCACGCGGACAACATCGCCGTATTTCTCGCCAAAGAGCGCCATCGCACCCTTTTCTCTTGCGGCATCAATGCCCATTTCCTCCGCCGTGATGGGATAGCTTGCGAAGATCGCTTCATTGACCAGCTTTTCGACCTCTTTGATTTCCTCAGCCGTCATCGCCGTAAAATGCGTAAAGTCGAAGCGCAGTCTGTCCGCGCTGACATAAGAGCCGGACTGCTCTACATGCGTCCCCAGCACCGTCCGCAGAGCCTTTTGCAGCAGATGCGTTGCGGAGTGGTTTCTTGCGGATGCCATTCTGTATTTTTTGTCGATTGCCGCGCAAGCCTTATCGTCCACGGAAACAGAGCCTTCCGTCACCGTGCCCAGATGCGCGATCTTGCCGCCGATCACCTTAATGCAGTTTGTCACCTCGACCAGACCATTGACTGTCTTGATCGTACCATGATCGCCGACCTGACCACCGCTTTCTGCATAGAAGGGCGTTCTGTCGAGGAATACTGCGACCGTATCGCCGGCCTGTGCGCCCGTGGCAACAGCGTCATTCGCAACCAGCGCAATGATTTTTGCATCCTCCACGGTATCCACATCATAGCCCGCGAAGGCTGTTTTCAGATCGGTAGGCAGTTCATCATAAACCGTGACAGCTGCGCCCATGTAGCCCTCTGCGCCTCTTGCCGCACGCGCACGCTCCTTCTGTGCCTGCATCTCTGCCGCGAAAGCGTCCTCATCGATGCGCATACCTGCTTCCTCCAGAATTTCCTTGGTCAGATCCACAGGGAAGCCATAGGTATCGTAAAGGCGGAACGCCTCTGCGCCGCTCATCACGCTCTGTCCCTCTGCGCGCATCTGCTCCATGTCGTCCTTGAGGATTTCCATGCCCTTGTCGATGGTCTTATAGAAGCTGTTTTCCTCGATGGAGAGGATTTTGAAGATATATTCCTGCTTGTCCACCAGCTCGGGGTATGCCTCGCCGCTGCAAGCGATTACCGCCTTGCAAAGCTCTGCCAGGAACTCGCCCTCGATGCCCAGCAGCTTGCCATGACGAGCCGCGCGGCGCAGCAATCTGCGCAGAACATAGCCGCGACCTTCATTGGAGGGCAAAACGCCGTCCGCCGTCATGAATGTCACGGAACGAATATGGTCTGTGATGATACGCACGGAAACATCGATCTTATGCTCCTTGCCGTACTCCACGCCAGCCTTCTGACAAACCGCGTTGCGAATGAATTTCACGGTATCCACATCGAAAATGGAGTCCACGCCCTGCATGATGGTTGCCATTCTTTCCAGACCCATGCCGGTATCTACGTTTTTGGATGCAAGCTCGGTATAGGTGCCGTCCTCATGCGCATCAAACTGCGTCAGAACCAGATTCCAGAATTCCATGTATCTGTCACAATCGCAGCCGACCTTGCAATCGGGGCTGCCGCAGCCATATTCGGGTCCGCGGTCGTAATAAATTTCCGTGCAGGGACCGCAGGGACCTGTGCCGTGCTGCCAGAAATTGTCATCGCGCCCCAGTTTTGTGATGCGATCCCAAGGCAGACCAACCTTGTCATGCCAGATCTGACCGGACTCGTCATCCTCCTCGAAGATGGTAACATGCAGCTTATCCTCGGGGATTTCCAGCCATTTTGTCACAAATTCCCAAGACCAGGGGATGATCTCGTTTTTGAAGTAATCGCCAAAGGAGAAATCGCCCAGCATTTCAAAGAACGTGCCGTGACGCGCGGTTTTGCCTACGTTTTCAATATCGCCCGTACGGATGCATTTCTGGCAGGTCGTCACGCGCTTGCGGGGCGGGATTTCCTGCCCGGTGAAATACGCCTTCATGGGCGCCATGCCGGAATTGATGAGCAGCAGGCTGTTGTCATTTTTCGGCACCAGCGGGAAGGATTTCAGCCGCAGATGATCCTTCGATTCAAAAAATTCCAGAAAAAGCTCTCTGATCTCGTTTACGCCAAGACTTTTCATATCATAACCTCCTTAACAAAAAAAGCCCCTAATCTCAGAAAGATTAGGGACGCATGATCGTGGTACCACCCTAGTTACGGCGAAGCGCCGTCACTCGAAAGCCGTTAACGCCGGCATACGCCGCGACTTACTTGCAAGACCGATCGGATCACCTGCGCATCGTGGTGCTATCCGCCTTTTTTCCGTCGCGGGGCTGTGTCCTTGCTGGGCAAAGACCGAAAGGACTGCTTCCACACCGCGCTGCTGAGGCTTTCCCACCTGCCGCCTCTCTCTGAAAGTCCTGCCGGGGTGTACTCCTTCCTTTCCTGACCTTTTTCGTAATAATGATTAGATTATAGCACCCGATTTTGGTTTGTCAAGGATTTTTTGAAGGAAAGTAAGACCGCAAAAACCTTGCGGGAGCAAATTTGGGATAAAACAGAAAAACCGCTTGTGAGTTGGAAATCCAAAATTTCCCTTTCACAAGCGGTTTTTTATGCCAAAATATTTTGTTTCTGCTCTCCGCAGGAGCGCATGCTCCTGCATAATGGGGTGCAGGGGACAAGTCCCCTGCCGGGGTTTGGGGCAAAGCCCCAAGGTCTTTTGGGTCTTGCCTTTCCCCTCATGTATGCAGCTCGTGAAACTTCCGGTAATGCTCCTTCATGCATTCGAAAGTCTCCTGGCTGATGATATGCTCCATGCGGCAGGCGTCCTCCAGAGCGACCTCCTTGCTTACGCCAATGTTCATCAAAAGCCCCGAGATCACGCAATGCCGCTCATAGGTACTCTCCGCCGTCTGCCGCCCCTTCTCCGTCAGCACGATCCGCCCTTTATCCTCTATCTGCACATAGCCCTCCGCCTTCAGCTTCTTCATGGCATTGCTGATGCTGGGCTTGCTGAAGCCTAATTCCGTTGCTACATCCACAGAGCGCACATACCCCGTCTTCCGATCCAGAATATAAATCGTCTCCAGATAATTTTCCATCGATTCCTGTGTTTTCATCCGTGCCTCCCGCCTTCCCATACTCCCCTTATGATAGCAAAAAACAGGCTTTTTGGCAATCCTTTTCTGCCCTGCCGGCAGTCAAGCTGATTGCCGGAGAATCCTTCTATTTTTTCGTCTTGATGCAGGATGCATTTCCCCATTTTCCTGTCCCCCAAAAAATCTATTCATTTTTTTCAATTTTCTATTGAAAAATTCTTTGAGATGATGTATGATGTTTTTGCATAAGAACAGCGGCAAAAAATAATCGGATTCTTTGCCCCTCTTATGCATTGCACGACATTGCTTGCTTCTGTAGCTTGCAGTTTTTCTCCTAACAGCAAGCTATTTTGAATCAAACTTTTCATCTCTTCTTGTCCCTGCGGCAAGGTGTCGCGAAACGCCCCCTAACTGTTTCGCGGCATAAGCAGTGGCAAACCCTTACGCGGCAGTCTTCTCCCCCAAGAAGGCTGCCGCTCCCCTTTCTGCGGAAAATTTTCTATTAAAAAAATACATCAATCCCGCATCGCTGCGCGGACAGGCAGCAGGGCTTTCGTCCCGAAGGAGAAAAACGCCGCCCCCATCCGCAGGCAAGCAGGAAGGCGAAGCAAATTTATTCCTCCCTGCTGAAAAGCTGCCGACAGTGCTCCGCCAAGAGCTTTGCCGTCTGGTCTATGCCAAGGCGCGCGCTGTTGATGCAGATATCGTAATTTTCCGGCAAGCCCCAGAGATTGCCGGTATAATGGCTGTAATATTTCTCGCGCTGCTTATCGATTTTTTCGACCTCGGCTTCGGCAGCCTTCTCGCTCAGCCCATCCAGCTCCATCCGGTGCTGCACCCGCCATGCGAAGGGTGCGCAGATAAATAGGCTGAGACATTTCACCCCCGGCATATCCGCCAGCACATGCGCTGCGCTGCGCCCGACGATGATGCAATTTCCCTTCTCCGCAAGCTCGCGGATGATCTCGCTCTGCATCTGAAAGAGCACATCCTCCGCCGCCTGCCCCTGCTTCACCTTCGGTCCGCCCTGATAAAACGCCTTGAACAGCCAAGGATTTGCCGCCGTTTCATCCTTCTCCGCGAAAAGCTCCTCACGCACCTCCGCACGCTCTGCCGCCAGAGAGATCAACTCCTGATCGTAATACGCAAAGCCAAGATATTCGCTGAGCTTTCTGCCGATTTCCCGTCCGCCGCTGCCAAATTGACGATCCAACGCAATTACATAATGTCCCATATCGCATTCCTCCCTGATGAATCTGTGGTATTTTGTTTTTTCTGCAAAACAAATTGACATGCAGATAGTTTTATACTAAAATCATTTCATATCAAAAAAAGACGTTTTTTACGTTCAGCGACAACGCTTTGCAGGCAGATACTCCCGCTTGCCCGTGCCTGCCCTCTATGTTATAATGCAGGATATTGCGGAAAAATGCAAGAGGGAGCGCGCGAATTGGGAGAATTTACCGTTTACGCCGCATCGTTTTGTCGGACAAATATAGATTTCGTAAAAAAATGCCGAATTAAGGGCGAAGGGGTGCTTTTCCGCTTGCGATAGGATCCAAAAAGGCTTAATATAATGAAAAGGATAGAAAAAGAAAGGGAAGTTTCGCGCCTGCCGCCTGCGGCAGAGCAGCGCGGAGCTTCCTTGAAATTTTGTGCCGGGGATTTTTCATCCGCGCACAACGCTGCACGATGGTTTCAAAAATACGGACGGAAAACGCAGCCGATTTTCCGCAGAAGGAGGAAATTTTTGCATGAGCGATCAGCCCAAAAAGAATACATTTTTTGTAAAATTGGCAACGTTCATCGTGGATAAGAGAAATCTGTTTTTTTTCCTGTATGCCGTTGCCATTATCATCAGTCTGGTGACCCAGGGCTGGGTCAAGGTCTGCGACGATCTGACGGAATATCTGCCCGATTCGACGGAAACGCGCCTTGGTTTGACCCTGATGGACGAGGAGATGAAAACCTACGGCACAGCCCGCGTCCTCATATCGAATGTTACCTATGATATGGCGAAGGATCTGGCGGATCAGATTGAGGATATCGAGCAGGTATCCTCCGTGGATTTCTGGGATACGGAAAAGGACGGGGACGATACCACACTGCCCTCCGAGGCGAATAAAACCATTGAGGACTACATAAAGGGCGCAGACGCCCTGATCACCGTCACCTTCCGCGGGGAGGATGACGAGCAGGTCGCCAAGGATGGTCTGGCTGCCGTGGAGGAGTTGGTTGCGCCCTATGATGCGCAGATTTCCACGCAGGTCGGCTATTCCAAATCGGAAACGCTGGGCGAGGAAATGGACATCATTCTGGTGATTGCGGCAATCGTTATCATTGCCGTGCTGCTGCTGACCTCCCGCTCCTATGCGGAGGTGCCCGTGCTTTTGCTGACCTTCATCGCGGCGGCTTTGCTCAATAAGGGGACGAACTTCCTTCTCGGGGAGATCTCCTTCGTTTCCGACTCGGTTACGGTCGTGCTGCAGCTTGCGCTGGCGATTGACTATTCCATCATTCTGCTGCACCGCTTCCTGGAGGAACGCGAGCACGCCCCCGACGACCGCACTGCCTGCATCACGGCGGTAAGCGCGGCGATCCCGGCAATCTCCGCCAGCAGCCTGACGACCATCTCCGGTCTGATGGCGATGATGTTCATGCAGTTCCAGATCGGCTTTGACCTCGGCGCAGTGCTGATCAAAGCGATCTTGCTGAGCATGCTCTCCGTATTTACGCTGATGCCCGGGCTTTTGATGGTCTTCTCCAAGGCGATGCAGCGCACGCAGCATAAAAATTTCCTGCCGAGGATCGACCGCTGGGGCAAGCTGGTTTATAAGCTGCGCCATATCGGCGTGCCGGTATTCATCGTCTGCATCGCGGCGGGCTTTTATCTGTCGAATCAGTGCCCCTATGTGTACGGCGATAATTCCGTTATGACGGTGCGTCGCAATGCGCATCAGGTGGCGACAGACCGTATCGATGCGACCTTCGGCGAGCAGAACATCATAGCGCTTGTCGTTCCCAAGGGCAATACCGCCAATGAACAGGCGATTTTGCGCGAGCTGAGCGATCTGGACGAGGTCGATTATGCCATGGGCTTATCGAATATCGAGGCAAAGAAGGGCTATTATCTGACGCAGGAGCTGACCCCGCGTCAATTTGCGGAAATGATGGATCTGCCCTACCAGACCTCCTATCTGCTTTATGCCGCCTATGCCGCGGATATTGAGGATAACTACGGTCCGATCGTTGGTGGGCTGGATACGCATACCGTCCCCGCGATGGATATGATCCTTTATATCTACGACAAAAAAGAGGACGGCTATGTTACGCTGGACGATCAGGACGAGCAGGACATCAATGACGCGCATCAGCAGATTTTGGATGCACAGGAGCAGATGCTCGGCGAAAATTACACCCGCATGGTCATGAATCTGAATCTGCCGGAGGAGGGCGAGGAAACCTTCGCTTTCCTGAATAAGCTGCACAGCATTGCAGACCCCTATTACGGCGCGGATAACGTCTATCTGGTCGGCAATTCCACCAGCGACCGCGACCAATCGACCTCCTTTGCGCGGGATAATATCATGATCAGCGTGCTGTCGGTCGTGTTCGTTATTCTGGTTCTGGTGTTTACCTTTATGTCCGTAGGGCTGCCGATCCTGCTGATTTTGGTGATCCAAGGCAGTATCTGGATCAACTTTACCTTCCCTACGTTGACGCATACGAGCATTTATTTCATGAGCTATCTGATCGTAACCTCGATCCAGATGGGCGCGAATATCGACTATGCTATCGTTATCTCGACATGGTACTCGGATTTGAAAACGCGGATGTCGCCTAGGGAAGCGCTCATCAAGGCGCTTGACCTTGCCTTCCCGACCGTGCTGACCTCCGGTTCGATCCTTTCTGCGGCGGGCTTTTTGATCGGTCAGATCACAACAGAGCCTTCCATCGTCGGCATCGGGCAATGCATCAGCAGAGGTACGCTTATCTCCATGTTTTTGGTTATGTTCGTGCTGCCACAGATTCTGGTTCTGGGCGATAGCATCGTGGAGAAGACGCGCTTCCGCATGAAGCTGCCGATCGCCGCACGCGTTCCCTCTCAGCAGGTCAGCGGCACGGCGATCGTCAATGGGCGTGTGCGTGGACGCATTTCCGGCTTTGTGGATGCGGAGATTCACGGCATGGTAAAGGGCGATATTTCCGCAATCATGTCCTCCGGCAGCTATGAGCTGCAAGAGGATGCGCCGCAGGGCACAGAAGCCACCCCTGCGGAAAATCAGCCGCATGAAACGGCAGAGCAGCCGCCTGTTTTGGCAGACGGAAAGGAGGAATCCTTATGAGAAAATTAAGCAGAGCCATTGCGCTTTTCCTGAGCGTTGTGCTGCTCCTGTCCTGGATGGCAGTGCCGCGCGCGCAGGCCGCCGACGGTATTTTCTATATCTCCGATGCGGGGGATCTGGCGGAGCTTGCGCAGAAAAGCAATTATGATAAATGGTCGCAGGATTTAATCGTAGAACTGACGAACGACATCAATCTGAACGGCGCGGCATTTACGCCGATCCCCGTATTCAGCGGTACCTTCCGCGGCAACGGGCATACCATCAGCGGGCTTGTCATCAGCGGCAGCGGCGATACACGCGGTTTGTTCCGCTATATTCAGCAGGGCGCGACGGTGCAGGATCTGAATTTGCAGGGCACGGTCAGCCCCGAAAGCCGCCAGAGCGAGCTGGGGCTTCTGGCTGGGAGCAATGCCGGGCGCATCCTGAACTGCTTTGCCGGCGGCACGGTGAAGGGCGAGACGAGCATCGGCGGTTTGGTCGGCGTGAATGAAGCAAGCGGCGAGCTGGTAAATTGCGGCTTCACGGGCGGATTGACGGGCAATCACGCCGCAGGCGGCATCGTGGGCGAAAACCACGGTACGCTGACGAACTGCAAAAACGAGGGCAGCATCAACACCAGAGATCTGGAGGATGCGCCCAAAACGGATTATCCCAATCTGGAAAAGCTCAATGCGATGGAAAATATGCCCGCCTATACGGATATCGGCGGCGTTGCAGGCTTTTCGGACGGGGTGATTCAGGGCTGCGAAAACGTGGGCAATGTCGGCTATGAGCAGCTTGGCTATAATATCGGCGGCATCGCGGGCAGACAGGCGGGATGGCTGGATGGCTGCAAGAACAGCGGCGCAGTGCGCGGCAGAAAGGACGTCGGCGGCATCGTTGGTCATCTTGAGCCGCAGATCATACGGACATTCAGCGAGGATTTTCTGGATAAGCTGCTGGATCAGCTGGATTCCCTGCAAAATATCATGGATCAGACGGTCAATGATGCGGACAGCATCTCCGATCAGGTGCATGAGCAGATGAACGATATTTCCGATAAGACGCATACCGTCAAGGAACTGACGGCAACGCTCATCGATGCTATGACGGACTGGGCGAATGGCAATATCGACCAGATCAACGAGCTTTCCGCGCGGGTTTCGTGGTCGCTGGATCAGCTGAGCGATATTCTGGATGATGCGGTTTATATGACGGAGGATCTGGATCGCATGGTGATCCAGTTAGAACGCGTGCGTAAGCCCCTGGCGCATGCCGTGGGCGCGGGCAGCGATGCTGCGGATAGTCTGGACAGCGCGACAGGCTCTCTGCGGGATGCAAATAATGATGTGAAAAATACCGTTCCGGGCGTTTCCAATGCGGTAGCTGGCGTGGCTGCGGCGATCGCCGGCGGCAATCCCGATGAAATAAACGCCGCCTTGGGCAATCTGGTGAACTCCCTCGGCGGGCTGAACGATGCAATGGGCAATGTGGATGATGCACTGAGCTACACGGATGATGTGATCACCAATCTGGGTATCGTCAGCGATGATCTGAGCAAGGCGATGCGCCTGTCCAAGCAACTCAACGAGTCCATGAGCGACGTAGTGGATGGTCTGTCCGTCGTAACGATCGGTCTGCGGGATATGGTGCAGGAGCTTGCGGATCAGCCTGATATCGTGATCGCCCCCATCGGTCCGGATATCACCGATACGGGCGACCAATTAGAGGAAGCGATGGACAGCCTGCTGGACAGCGGCGATGCGCTGAACGTGCTTCTGAGCGATTCGGCGGATATTCTGGTGGCAGACCTGAAATCGATGAATCAGCAGTTCCGCTCCATCAATAATCTTATCCGCAGCGAGAAGGCGGATTGGGACGAGGAGCGCGGCAAGAGCATCGAGGATCAGATTAAGGCGCATTTCCAAGACCTTTCGGAGACTTGCGATGTGCAGAAGCAGCATGACGGGCGCATCTCCGGCTCGGAAAATACGGGCGAGGTCTCCGGCAATTACAATCTGGGCGGCATCGTCGGCGATATCGGCTTGGAGATCGATTTTGATATCGATGAGGATGTGAACACCGTCGGGCGGCATTCCATGGATTTCCATTATCAGGCGCGCGCGCTGGTTTATGACTGCATCAACCGCGGCGCGGTAACCGGGAAAAATGACTACATCGGCGGCGTTGCCGGGCGCACCCACATGGGACAGATCAAGGCATGCGAGAACTATGGCACGCTGGATACGGACGGCAGCTATGTCGGCGGCATCGCGGGGCAGGTCGAGGGCAGCGTTTACGATAGCTGGAGCAAATGCGAACTGACGGGCGAGGACTATGTTGGCGGTGTGGTCGGCTATGTAGAGGATACGCTGGTGGATTCGCACAGCCTTGCCGTTGTGAACGGGCAAGCGTATTTCGGCGCGATCGCAGGCGGCATGGACGATGAAAGCACCGTTACGGGCAACACCTTCACCCATGAAACGCTGGGCGGCATCGATGGCATCAGCTACGAGGGCAAGGCTGATCCCGTGAGCTTCGATACGCTTTGCGCGGTGAAGAATGTGCCGAAAACCTTCTCCGAGCTGGAGCTGACCTTCCGCGCGGACGGCAAGGTGGTTGCGGTCGTACCCTTCCAATATGGGCGCGGCATCGACAGCCTGCCTGCGATCCCGCAGAAGAAGGGTAATTCCGCGGCTTGGCCCGATCTGGATTATACCTACCTGACCGCAAGCCGCACGCTGGATGCGATCTATACGCCGTATAGCTCCGCGCTGACGGAGGACGGCGAGGGTCTGCCGCAGATTCTGGTGGACGGCAGCTTCGGTCCGAATGCGGAGATTTCGCACACCTCCATCCCCGTTACATGGGAGGATGAGAGAGGCAAGGAGTACAGCGGCGAGGCATATACCGTCACCGTGACCGATCCGGAGATGAAGGAGATCAGCTATACCGTGCATTATCGTCTGCCGGACAGCAGCAAGCGATACACGCTTTGGGTCATCGGCGAGAACGGCTGGGAGAAGCAGGACAGCAGCGTGGACGGCAGCTATCTGCTCTTTACGAACGCGAGCGGCACGGATTCCATCACCTTCTGCGTGCTGGAGCGCGGGCTGAACCTTGCTTTGCCGATTGGCGCGGCGGCGATGGTGCTGCTGGCGGTGCTCGGTGTGGTTTACAAGAAGAAGGGCAAGGAGATCAAGGAGCGCTGGAAGAAATACAAGGCGCGCAAGGCAGTGCAGAAGGCGCGGAGGGGGAAGTAACTAAGGCTTGAGTAAAAGACCTTAAGACCTTGGGGACGCTGTCCCCAATACCCCTGCGAGGGGAGTTCCTCCCCTCGACCCCGTTATGGCAAACGCATTGCATGCGTTTGCAGATGCAAAATTGAGGAAAATACAAAACCGCTTGGGGATAGGAAATCTGATATCCACAAGCGGTTTTTATTGCAAGACCTTGGGGGCTTTGCCCCCAACACCCCCACGAGGGGATTTCATCCCCTTGACCCGTTATAGCAAACGCATATGCGTGCGTTTGCGGGTACAAAACTGGGATAAATACAGAAAACCGCTTGTGAATCGGGATACACAATTTCCCTTTTCACAAGCGGTATTTATTGCCAAAATATAAAATTTCCTGTCCCCTGCAGGAGCGAATGCTCCTGCGCAAACGGGGTCAAGGGGCATGATGCCCCTTGTGGGAGTTTGAGGGCAAAGCCCTCAAGGTTTTCTGGGCAGAGCCCTCAAGGTCTTGCAGGAGTATTGGGGACGGCGTCCCCAAGGTCTTTCGGTCTTTCGCTCCCTCACTGAAAATACGAGTACCCGTATAGCTTGCTTGCCTGCGGCACCTCGCCGTGCTTCGCCTGAATCAGCTCCGAAACCGTCACCAGCGTGTAGCCCTGCTCCTGCAGATATGGCACCAGTCTGGCAGTCGCCTCCGCGCTGGATGCATAAATCCCATGCATCAGGATGACCTTCCCGTCCAGATCCCCCGCAGAGGTCACGATATTCATGATCGCATCCGCATCCCTGCTCTTCCAGTCCAGCGTATCCACCGACCAGAGATAGATCGGCAGAGGGATCAGATTTTTTACCCCCGCATTGCAGTTGCCGTAGGGCGGGCGGAAGCAGGAGGGCGAACGCCCCAAAGCCTTCTGGAAAGCGGCTTCCGTCGCCTGTACATCCGCTGTAATCTGCGCCGCAGAGAGCTTATTGAAATTTTTGTGGTCATAGGAATGGCTGCCGACCTCACAGCCCAGCGCGACCTCGCGGCGCACCGTATCGGGATAGCGCTCCACCAGCGAGCCAAGGTCGAAGAAGGTCGCCTTCGCGCCGCATTGCTCCAGAACATCCAAAATCGCGCCCGTATGCGTGGGATTCGGACCGTCATCAAAGCTCAGCGCAACCAGCTTGCCCTCCGGCAGAGGACCTTCCTCCGGCGCGGGCGCAGGCGGCTCCTCCTTTGTATACATCTCCTCATAAGGCACAAGCAGGCTGACGATGCCATAGCTGCCGGGCAGGATATCATAGCGGTCGAAATAAAACAGCACGCCATCCTCCGTCAGCGCGAAGCGGTCAAAACGCCCGGAATCCGGTGCGAGCAGCGTTTCATAATTGCCGAACAGCGCAGCCTTGTACGGCTCTGTCGACGTGAAATATTCAATCGCGCAGCGGGACGCATTCTTCGCAAAATCCTGCCACATCAATTCCTCTGCAGCGACCTCCGTGCCTGCCGTCAGGTCGAAATGCACCATGCGAATCTGCGTATGCGGGCTGACGGCGGCATTGATCTCATGCGTTTCAAAGAAAACGACCGTCAGGCGGTTTTCCTTCGCCAGATAGGTCTCATAGCTGAGATAGAGCACAGGCTCATCCTTGCTGCCTGCCTCCGCCGCGGGGAGATATTCCTGATCGAAGGCATTGCGGATTTCCGCGACGATCTCCGCGATGCGCACATCGATTACCTCCTGCCCCGTTTTGGGATATTGCAGCGCGTAGCCCAGCGGCTTTTGATATTCCACAAGAGTATCCGCTTCGCCGAAGCTCTGCTTTTCGGCGTAATTCTCCCAGTACGCTGCGCCCTTTTCCTCCAGCTTCGCCAGCTTTTTGACGCTCACCAGATTGGCATTGCCCGCGAAAACCGTCCCGATGCAGAATATCATCAGAAACAGGGCGGAAAGAACTAAAATATGTATTTTTTTCCTATTCATTGCGCAGGATCACCGCCTTTTTTTGTCTGATAGATCGGGTGGACGTAGCGTCCGCGCTTGACGGTTTTCTTGCCGTATTCGATCGCCTGCGCGGGGCAGCGGTTCAGGCAGGCAAGGCACATATTGCAGCGATCCTCCGTCCAGATGGGTCTGCCGCCCGCCATTTTGATGCAGCCGCTGGTGCAGATGCCTTCGCACAGCCCGCAGCTGATGCAGTTTCTCGTCGCATAAAAGGGCTTCGTCCGCATGCCGCCCGCGCGGAAGATGGGATTGACGATACGGGTGAAAAAATCCGCCATTTTGCCGCGCCTGATGCGGAAAAAGTCCGTCTTGCCAAGGCGGATGGCGCGCAGGATATTGCGGATCGTGCCCTCGGATTCGTGCAGCTTTTTCTCCACGGATTCCGCCGATTCCGCGTCGAAAAGGGTGATGCAGTTATCCGGCATGATGACGGAAAAGCCGCTGTCCAGATTCAGCCCGCTTTCCTCCAGCGCGATCTCAAAGACCTCCATGCCATTTCCCGCAGACGCGCCGCAGGTGCAGACCGCGAAGATATACGGCTCATCGGGATAGCTCAGATGGAGCGCCTTGACGAAATCCAGAACGACCCGCGGAGGCGCCCATGCATAGATGGGGAAAACAAAGCCCAGCCGTTCGCCCTTTTGCAGGGCATAGGAAAGCGGCCCGCCCCCGCGCATGGCGGCGGCGATATCGCCGAGCGGCTCACCGAGGGCATCGCCCAGCTTTTTTGCGACTGCGTAGGAATTGCCTGTTCCGCTGAAATAATAAATCATAGAGAATACCCCCCGATAAAAACCGATTATGATATATACTACCATCATACCACATTTTTCGACAAAAATTCTGAAGAATGTATTAACTTTATAAAAACATTTTGCAACAATTTTTTCCTGTCCCTTTCCCAACTCATTCGCAACATAGCTCTTTACATCCATGCAAGGAAACACTATACTATCTGTAATCAACAAAATCTCCGGCTCGCCGGAGCGAGAAAGAGAGGATTTCCATGCTGGAAAGAGCCATTATGCTGGCGGCAAAGGGGCATGAGGGGCAGAAGGATAAGGGCGGTCAGCCCTATGTGCTGCATCCCATCCGCGTGATGCTGCATTGCGATACGATAGAGGAAAAAACCGTTGCCATGCTCCATGATCTTTTGGAGGATACGGACGTAACGGAGGCAGACTTGCGGCGGGAGGGCTTCCCCGCGGAGATCGTGGAAGCCGTGCTTTGCCTGACGAAAACGCAGGGCGAGGACTACATGCTCTATATCGAACGCATCTGCCAAAACCGCTTGGCGGCGCGGGTCAAGCTGGCGGATCTATGGGACAATATGGACTTGAACCGCTTGCCCGGTCTGACGCAGAAGGATTTTCAGCGGCTGGAGAAATATATCCGCGCCAAGAGCCGCGTGGAGCAGGCATTGCGGCAATGGCAGGAATGAGGGAAAATATGGAAAAATGGACGAAGGAAGGCTATACGGCATTCCGTGCGGAGTTGTACGCGCAGGCGGATGAGGGCTATCGGCGCTTTCATGCCTCGCTGCTCCGCTCCGATCTGCCCGTGATCGGGATTCGTGCGCCGCTTTTGCGCAAAATGGCGCAGAATATCGCCAAGGAGGATGGAGAGGGCTTTTTGCGCCTTTGCGGGCGGGAAAGCTATGAGGAGCGTCTGCTTTATGGGCTGGTCGCGGCGGCGCTGCCCGTCCCCTATGCGGATTTCCTGCCCTATTGCGATGCCTATGTGGAGCATTGGGTGGAAAATTGGGCGCACTGCGATGGCTTCTGCACCTCTCTGAAAAAGCGGCTCAAGGGGCATGAGGACGATTTTTTCGAATATATCGAAAAATACCTCCGCTCGGAAAATCCTTGGGCACAGCGGGTCGGTCTGGTCGTTCTGCTGACGCATTATCTCACGGAGGATTACCTCGAACGTGCGCTTTGGCGCATGGACAGCGTGCATTCGGAGGAATATTACGTCCGCATGGCGCAGGCGTGGCTTCTGGCGACGGCTTGGGCGAAGGATCGCGCGGCGTGCCTTGCCTATCTGCAGGGGCATCATCTGGATGATTGGACCTTTCGTAAATTCGTGCAAAAGGCGCGGGAGAGCTATCGCGTTTCGCCGGAGGATAAGGCGTATCTGCGGAGCTTG
>CAVGZD010000042.1:0-17640 GCA_963633805.1 Lachnospiraceae bacterium
CCTAGAGTTGTTGGTACAGACCGTCTAACTTCTGTTAGGCGGTCGATTTTTTATCCTGTTGACAGATTTGCTCTGCTCTGCTAATATAAATAAAAAAGGATTGCCGCTTTTGGAGAGGCGGTCGATCCGAAAAAGTGTTCAGAGACCGTCTAACGTTTGTTAGGCGGTCAATTTTTTATCAATCCCTGTGCAAGAACAGAGTGATAACAGCTACGATCAGGATACCAAGATCAATCGTAAAACGAATGTAATCGTGATATGTAAGATACATATAGCCTCACCCCCTTTTCAGAGAGTGACTAACCGCCAAACGGCAATCCTTTCGCCGCGCATGGCGGCTTCCTCTATCCTACCACAAATCCTTTTTTTTGACAAGCCACCCGCAAATCTCCAGAGGGCTTTTATGCGCTTGTAGGAAAATGGAATTTATGGTAGAATTGCAGCATGGAAACCGTGATGGGTGTAGTTGACCTCCCGTACTAAGGGGGAGGTGAGGCGTATGACTGTATTTGAATCTCTTATGTTGATGTTAACATTTGGGTCATTCTTGGTCGCCTTGCTCTCTTATTTACATAAGAAGTAAGTCTCGCGCAATAAAAAAGGCTACCCCTCATAGAATCTTCGCCGGTTTTATAGGGTAGCCTTAATCCAAGCGGAGGTCAACCACAACGTGGCGGTTTCCTACTTAGTTTTATTATAGCCCTATACCGCCGCTTTGTAAAGCATTCGCAAAAAATTTATGCGTAGCCCAAAAGAAAGGCCATGCCGCTTCCCCCGGCACAGCCCCAATGCGTCCTCATTGCGTCTTATGGTGCAGATATTTTTCCCGCGTAGCCAGCCCGCCACGGATATGCCGCTCCGCCTTATTGACCTCCAGCACCTGGCGGACGGATTTCGCCAGCTCCGGGTCGATGCGCTCCACGCGATCGGTGATATCCTTATGCACCGTCGATTTTGAAATTCCGAATTTCTTTGCCGTCTCCCGCACTGTCGCGTTCGTGTGTATCATAAATCTGGCAACCTCAACTGCCCTCTCCTCAATATACGTTTTCAAACCAAGCAACTCCTCTGCCTTTCGCTTGGTTATGTATATGAGCCTTATGCGCGAAATATGAAACGCCTTTTTCTCGCAATTTCAAAGAAAAAGGGGCAAGCCCCCGCAGGAGTCCCGCCCCGATTTTCCTCTTTATCAATCAGCCTTTGCAAAAATGGTGTACATATCCATATAATCCATATACAGCACGTTTTTCACGATATCGCAGTAAACCTCTTCCTCATAGCCGTCATCATCCAGATACAGCACGATGCCGGATTCCGTGAAATCCCACTCGCCATCGTAAGCGATATCCATCAGCGTAACCTCCGCGTCATAGTTATCATACAGCGTCATGTAGGATTCGCCCATCTCGTCCTCTGTCCTCTCCTGCCCGTCCACATCATAGCCGATGCATTCCCAATCGCCGACAAAGTCCTCATCCGTAAGCGTTTCATCCTCATTGCTGACATCCGGCGTATCGCCATTATCCGCGCTGTACTCCGTATCCACGGGATCATCCGTGTAATCCTCATCATCGCCGCCGCAGCCCGCTACGCTGAACATCATCATTGCCGCCAGCAGCATTGCCAGCCATTTTTTCATCTTCATAATACAACTCTCCCTCTCTCTTTGTCCAAAATCAGCCGTTGACCGAGCCGCCGCAGTATTCGCAGCAGCCGTTTGCCGTGGGCATCGTCGTCGCGCCGCACCAAGGGCAAGTCACTGCCTGCTTGGGTGCTGCCGCCGCTGCCGCTGCATCTCTGCCCGTGCGGCGTGCCGCCGTCAGCGCGCGCTTGATCTCCTGCCCCATCTTCTGATATTCTCTGTATTCGGGGTTCATCGTTGCGCCGCCGGCTCTGCCCCCTCTGCCCACTTCTTCCACCTCAACGCTGGAATTGTTCAGCTGGAAGCGCATCTGCTGGAAATAGGGGTGGTTCACATGGATCACAACATAAAAATCATAGCTGTATGTATAGCGCGGAGGATTGTAGCTCACATAATCGCCGCTGGGCGTTCTGCGCTTTTGTTCATCGCGGGACTGGTCGGTGTCCAGATCCACGCCTGTAACCTGCGAAAAATCCAGCACATCGGGGTTATCCGTCTTGTAATTTCTGCTGTCGGTCACAAGGAACTGCATCTTGTCCTCATCCAGATACACCTTCTTGCGATCGCCGAAGATACGCGTTGCATTGAATGCCGCGACTTTCTTCTTGTTTTCCTCGCGATATTCCAGCTGCTCCTCGATCTGCTCCACGGTGCTCTCGCGTCTGTCCTCAAACCAAGGGGACAATTTTCCCGCGCAGTCATCGCACATATTGCCGTCCGCCAGCTTGTTATTGCCCAGCAGACCGATCTCCCCGCCGCAAATGGAACATTCCTTCTTTTCAAACAGTCTCCCAAATAATCCCATAGAACATCCTCCTTTTTGTAAGCGTTTTTCCGCCGAATCATCCTCTCATACTATACCCTACTTTTCCCTTTTATGCAATCATTTTGTAGGAAAGTCACTGCATTTCCCGCAGTATCCTCTTCCACTGCTGATACACCCGTCCGATCGGCAGACCGACTACATTATAATAGTCCCCATCGATCTTTTTCACATGCACCGCGAAATCCCCCTGTATCCCATACGCGCCCGCCTTATCCATCGGGTCGCCGCTATCAATATAGGCTCGGATATCCGCCTCGCTGATGGGATAGAGGTACACATCCGTCCGCTCCGCAAAGGTGAGCTCCTGCGCCCCCGCTCCCGTGCGGAGCATCGTCACCCCGGTATAGACCTGATGGCAACTATCCGCGAGCAGACGCAGCATCCGCGCCGCATCGGCAGCATCCTTCGGCTTGCCCATGATCACGCCGTCCTTCGCCACGACCGTATCCGCGCCGATGATGATGCAGTCCTCCGTCTGCCCCTTGGCGATTTCCTCCGCCTTTTGGCGCGATAGCTCCATCACTGCCTGCTCCGGGCTTTGGGTCGTGATGCTTTCCTCCCCCTTTGCGGGGATGATCTCAAAGGGTACACCCATTTTTTCCAGCAATTCCTTTCTTCTCGGCGATGCCGATGCTAATATCAGCTTCATTTTGCTCCTCCTTCTATCCATTGCAGGCGATCTTCGCCGCTCTGTTATCCATATGTCTCATCGGCAGGCGCGGAGCTGCCCCTGCGCCCGGTCGGGGTCGTGCCAAAGTGCTTCGCGTAGGCGCGCGTAAAAGAGGAATAGCTGCCGAAGCCCGCCAAAAAACAGCTTTCCGTCGCAGAAATTCCCTGCCGAATCAAATCTCGCGCATACAGTAGCCGCCGCTCCTGCAGATAGCCATGAATCGACTGCCCCGTCTCCTGCCGAAACAGCCGCATCATGTGGAATCGGCTGATGTAAAACTGCTCCGCAAGCGTGTCGATGCGCAGTTCCTCCGTCAGATGCGCGTCGATATAGCGCAGCAGGTCCAGAATGCGGCTGTCCGCAGGGACGATCGGCTTCACGAAGCGTGTCTGTGCGTCCTCAATGCTGCGCACAATCTCGATCAAAAGCCGCAGCAGCAGCCCGTTGCAAAGCAGCTCCCTGCCGAAGCGTTCCTCGGACAGTTCCCGCTCCAGCGCATCGGAAAGCGCCCAAATTTGCTTCGGTTGTCCCAGATGCAGCACATGCCCGTGCCGCCCCCCGAAGATCTCCTGCAAACGGCAGTCCTCCGTGGAATGCTCCCGCAGGAAATCCGGCGAGATATAGACGATCACACGTTCGTACAGCAACCCCTGCTCAAACTCCGGACGATGGATGCAGCCGCTGTCGATCAGAACCACATCGCCCGCCTCCAGCGAGTAACGTTTTCCGTCCACGGTATAGCCCCCGCTGCCGGAGCGCAGCAGCAGCAGCTTGCAGAACTCGTGATAGTGGTAATCCACCTGCGTCCCGCGGCTGTCCTTTAGATGAAACAGGCGGAACTTGTCCAGAAGATAGCCGCGCTTTTCAATTTCCCTTTCCATCTGCTTCACTTCCTTAACAGCACTTTTTGCAATAAGTATAGCATAAATTGACTTTCTTTTGCAAGATGTGCTGCATAAAATAAATACAGGAGAGGGGCGTGAAACCATGCTGGTCGTAAAAAAATTCGGCGGAACATCGGTAGAAAATCAGGAGAGAATGCTGCATGTGGCGCAAAGATGCGCGGAGGACTATCAGCAGGGGCATGATGTGGTGGTCGTGCTGTCTGCGATGGGGCATTTTACGGATGAATTGATCGGCATGGCAGAGGATATCACGAGAACGCCCTCTGCGCGGGAGCTGGATATGCTGCTGACCATCGGCGAGCAGATGTCCGCAGCGCTCTTGGCGATCACCTTCGGCAGTCTGGGCATTCCCGCCATTTCGCTGAATGCCTATCAGGCGGGGATTCATACGACGAGCGAGCATGGCGATGCACGGATCGCATCCATCGAGACAGAGCGCATCCGGAGAGAGCTTGCGGCACGGAAGATCGTTGTGGTGACGGGCTTTCAGGGCGTTGATGAGAAAAATGACTACACGACTTTGGGGAGAGGCGGCTCGGACACGACTGCGGTGGCATTGGCGGCGGCATTGGGTGCGGATGCCTGCGAGATTTACACGGATGTGGACGGGATTTACACGGCTGACCCGCGGAAGGTTGCGACGGCGCGGAAGCTGGAGCGCATTTCCTACGATGACATGCTGCAGATGGCGCTGGACGGCGCGCAGGTTTTACACAGCCGCTGCGTGGAGCTGGCGAAGGAGCGGGGGATCGCGCTTGTGGTGCGCTCGAGCATGAACCGACGCGAAGGGACGGTCGTGGAGGATTTTTAAGACCGTAGGGCTCTGCCAACGTCCATGGAAGACCTTGAGGGCTTTGCCCTCAAACTCCCACCAAGGGAGTTCCTCCCTTGGAACCCGTTAGGCAAACGCATATGCATGCGTTTGCGGGTGCAAAATTGAAGAAAATAGAAGAACCGCTTGTGAGTTGGGAAATATCATTTCCCCTTTTCACAAGCGGTAATTTTTTGCCTAAATATTTGATTTATACCTCCGCAGGGGCGTGACTGTGGGGCTCTGCCCCACCTCCCCGAAGACCTTGGGGACGCTGTCCCCAACGCCTCTGCGAGGGGAGTTCCTCCCCTCGACCCCGTTATGGCAAACGCATATGCATGCGTTTGCGGATGCAAAATTGGAATAAAATGAAAAACCGCTTGTGAGTTGGAAAACACAATTCCCCTTTGCACAAGCGGTAATTTTTTGCCTAAATATTCAATTCGTGTCCCTGCAGGAGCGAGAATCGCTTCTGCGCAACCGGGTTCCAAGGGGGTGACCCCCTTGGCGGGAGTTTGAGGGCGGAGCCCTCAAGGTTTTGCCCCAAGGTTTTTACCGATACTTCCCAATCTTCCGCTCGATCGTCAGGATGTCCCCGTCTGGGCAGAAATTGATCTTCACATAAGCCGAAACCTTCGGCGCACCCGCACAGATCGCCACCTTCTGGCATTCCTTCACGATATCCATCAGCTCGTCATAGCTCTCGCCTTCGATCGTCGTCTCGAACGGTCCAACCACATACTTCAGCCCCGTCCCTGCGATGTAGGCGATCACCTCATCCACGATCCGGCACAGCTCATCGTCATTATCCACCTGCGGCAACACCTGAATTGCAATACTTGCGCTCATATTCTCGTCCTCCTTTTTTCAGATCATATCTTCATGTAATATAATAAATCATCACGCATGAAGCGTGGCTCATCCTCCGCGCCCATGCGTGTATCTCCCGTCAAATCAGCCTTTCCGGATTTTATCCTCCAGCTGCTGCTCCGTCAGCAGAAAAATGCTGTCGATCAAATCGCCACGGAAAGTGAAATTCCCCGTAGCCTTTTTCAAGCGCAGCTCCTCCGCCATCTCCCCGGCGATGCCCATTGCCGCCATCGCCGCGCAGGTCGCCGCAAAAGGCTCCTTCGGCGATGCGCCGCAGAATGCCCCGATCAGCGAGGTCAGCATACAGCCGCTGCCCGTAATGCGGGACATGGTTGCGCAGCCGTTCGCAAGCACCATCGTGTGTTCTCCATTGGAAATTACATCCAGCACGCCGGATAGCGCGATCACGCTGCCCGTGCGCTGCGCCAGACTGCGTACCATCTCCGCCGCAAGGGGCAGATTTTCCGCCGTCACCGCGTCCATCGCGCTCACGTCCACGCCGCTGCCGGTGCTGCCCTGCCCCGCCAGATAGCGGATTTCCGAGGCATTTCCGCGGATCACGGCAAACTGCACCTCGTCCAGAAGCCGTTTCACAGAATCCCGCCGCAGCTGCGTGCCGCCCGCCGCCACGGGGTCGAGAACCACGGGGATGCCCAGCCGATTGGCTTCCTTCCCCGCCAGTATCATCGCCTCCACGGATTCAATCGCGCCCATGTTGCAGACCAGAGCGGACACATCCCGCACGGCTTCCTCTACTTCCCGCGCGTCCATCGCCATTGTGGGCGAGCCACCCGCCGCCAGAATGATGTTCGCGCAGTCATTAACCGTGACAAAATTCGTAATACACTGCACCAGCGGCGCATTTTTCCGCACTGCCGCGAGGGCAGATTTCAGCTGTTCTCTCATTTCGCTTCCCCCTCCTGCAATTCTCTCTGCATCCGCGCCAGCGTGCCGGTTTTACGCAGGATCAGCAAAACCGCAACGCCTATGCTCGCGCCCATCATAGCCGAGGGCGTATAGAAGGGGATGAAATAGAAGGGCGAACGCGCGTCCAGCCCATAGAAGAGCTTAAAGAAGGGGAAGGATGCCATCGCGCCCAGAACACCCGTTCCGATGACCTCGCCGATCCAGACCGCCTTGAAGCTGCCGAATTTACGATAGAGCAGACCGCCCAGCATCGGACCGAAGATTGCCCCGGTCACCGAGCCGATGCTGCTGCCGCATGCCATGCGGAACACGCCCGTCAAAAAGCCTGCCAAAGCCCCCAACCAGGGACCGATCGTCACCGCCGCCAGCGCGTTTACAAAATGCTGGAAGGGCGCCATCGCGGGGAAATGCACGAAGGTATTGAGTACGAACGCCATGCAGCTGAGCATCGCCGTCAGTACCAGCTTACGAGTTGTCAATTTTTCTTTTTTCATATCAGAACACTCCTTTGAACGTTCAGAGAAACCAAGCGAAATACGATAGAATACGCAGCGGTGTTTCCCTGATGATCCTCCCTCGGCAGAGCAGAGTCTGCTTCGGTTTCCTCGAGAAATTGCGGTCGAGACTTAGGTGTGTCCCGGTAAGAAAACACTTCTTTTTACCGGGCGCACCTTTATGGTCTCCTCTCACGCCGGAACACGGCTTCCCATCGCTGCTTATCGCAATACAAACCATAGGGCGCTCCCCCTCGGTTCGTCACGATGCCACGCATCGTGAATCGCTTGGCTTCACATCCTTTCCAAAGAAATCTTCCTTGCAAAAAAAACAGAGACACCCCACCCGCATAAAATCTGCGCCCGTCGGAATGTCTCATCATCTCAATCTCGCGTTTCTCTTCCTACGGCGGCATGATCCGCATCAGGTATAAGGGTCGAAGGGAAATACCTTCCTCTCAGCCTGCTTGCCGCAGACTCCCCTGCTTTTTTCAATTACCGCCATTGTACACCCGGCGACAAAAAAAGGCAAGGATTTTTTCTGATCCGAGGCGGAAAGAGCTAAGACCTTGAGGGCTCTGCCCTCAAACTCCCGGCAGGGGTCACCCCCTGCACCCGGTTGCGCAGGGGCATTGCATGCCCCTGCGGAGGGCAAAAATAGTTTATTTTGGCAAAAAATTACCGCTTGTGAAAAGGAAAATTACGTTTTCCAATTCACAAGCGGTTTTGCTATTTTATTCCAAATTTGTATCTGCAAACGCATGTATATGCGTTTGCCAAACCGGGGTCAAGGGGGCTGAGCCCCCTTGCAGGGGCATTGGGGACAGAGTCCCCAAGGTCTTTGAGGTTTTTGGCATAAAAAAAGACGCTTTTCGCGTCTTTTTTTCTACGGAGATGGAGGGATTTGAACCCTCGCGCCACGTGAATGACCTATACCCTTAGCAGGGGCACCTCTTCAGCCTCTTGAGTACATCTCCACAAAATGCCTACTGCAAGGGCTAGTATAGCATTCTTCCATCCTTTTGTCAAACATTTTTTTCATAAAAAGCAGGAAAAAGCAGAGGAAAAATTTAGAAAATGCGGTCTGTGCGCAGGTTGAGACTTTTTGAGAGAAGGCAGAGGGTAATATCGTGCCGGAAAAAAGTTTTCAGAAAGGAGGGGGAGCGATGTATCTGGATGTGGATTTTATCATAAAGGCGGCGGTATTTGCGGGCGCAGTGGGGACGCTTGTTACCCTGCTCTACCGCAGCTTCCGCTGGATGGAGCGGCAGAAGATGCAGGATGCGGAAATCGATGCCATCAAAAAGGAGCAATGCGTGATGTGCTACGGGCTGATGGCGACGCTGGACGGCTTGAAGCAGCTGGGCGCGAACGGCAACGTAAGCGATGCGCACGACAAGCTGGAAAAGCATCTGAACAAAACGGCGCATGACTGAGGACAGAGGAGAGGACATGAGAAGAAGGAGAAAACGCCGCTCTCTGCGCATCAACGGGGACACGATGACGACCATCGTGGTATTTTCGCTGGGATTTTGCGCCGCCGCAGTGGTGACGGGCTTTGTGCTGACCTATCTGGGGCAGGACGCTTCGGCGATCGTTGACAGCGCGCTGCGGGTATTCGGCACAGAGCTGGGCATCTGCGGCGTGATGACAATGTTCAAGCGATGGACGGATGCACAGGATGCGCGGGCAGAGCGGCGGCGCAGGGAAAGAGAGGAAAGGAGCAAGCAGGATGAATGAGGAAACAAAAATTACGATCCAGAATCTGCTGACGGTCAAAAGCATCGTAACGATGATACTGACAGCGGTATTCGCGGTGCTGGCTTTGCGCGGGGAAATCAGCGCAGAGCAGTTTATGCAGATTTTCGCGGTAGTAATCGCGTTCTATTTCGGGACGCAGTACGAAAAGGCGGTGCAGAAGAATACGGAGGAGGAAAACGCATGACTGGGAAAGAGCTTGTGGCATTTGCAAGGGGAAAGATCGGCACGCCCTATGTCTACGGGATGAAGGGCGACAGGCTGACGGAGAAGAAGTACAGCCAGCTGAAAACCCTGTTCGGCAGTCTGGTTTGGGACAGCGACAGGGAGAAGATCGGGAAGGTCTGCGTGGACTGCTCCGGGCTGATCTCCTGGGGGACGGGCATCATCCGCAACTCGCAGGGCTATCACGATACGGCGGAGAAGGTCTTCCCCATCAGCACGGTAGGGCAAGCGCCGATCGGCGCGGCAGTTTGGTGCAAGGGGCATATCGGCATTTACATCGGCGACGGGAAATATATCGCCGCAGACGGGAGCGCGTACGGCTGCCGCATCTCAACGGTGCGGGGGAGCAAATTCACGCATTGGTTTTTACTGAAGGATATCAGCTACGAGGAGGAAGAAATGGAGACAAAGGAAACGATCATCTACAACGGGAAGGAATACATCGTGCATCTGATCCGCAAGGACGGCACGACCTATCTGAAAACAAGGGATATTGCGGCGGTGCTGGGGCTGACGGTCGGCAGCAAGGGGAAGATTCCCGTGCTGAGCGATCCGAGCGCATGAGATGCCCGAAGAAACATCGAGCGAAAGCAAGGCAGAACGGCAAATGCGGCGACGGATGTATGTTCCAAAAAATGTAACAATTATATATCACTTGTCTGAGAAAGCATCGGCATTTTTTTGAGGGACGTACGCCTAGGTGCGTATTCTTATTTCGGGCGGGAGCAGATTTCCGCCCATGGCGATAAGATGAAAGAACAATTTTTTACTATCGGATGGCAAAATGAACTATTTTTTAGTTGTTTTGCCATCCTTTTTTCAGAGAACCTTGTCTAATTTTTAACCATTTCATAAGATTGTACGAAAAATTGTACAAAATTTTGTCTGTTTGTAGAAAATTTCACAGCACCCCCTTGTCTTTTAATGGAAAAGTGTTATACTAATGGTGTATTCGGATGTGGATTTCGTATTTGTCTTTGTATAATCGGCTGAGAGCGAGGATTCGTGGGAAGCAGCCTTTTGTCGAATATGCGAAGGATGAAATCGACGCCGACCAAACGCAGTTCTTCAAAATAATTTAGGTTTAATTAAAAGGAGACGTGAAAACAATGAGAATTTCCGACAGAGTGCAGGCAATGCAGAACTCCCCGATCAGAAAATTCAACCCCATGGCTGATGCGGCTGAGGCAGCAGGCGTGAAGATCTATCACCTGAACATCGGTCAGCCCGATATCGAAACACCTTCCGTATTCTGGGAAGCAGTGAAGGGCTTCGACCAGAAGGTTCTGGCTTATGCAGGTTCTTGGGGTCTGCCTGAGCTGCAGGATGCAATCGTTGACTACTTCAAGAGATTCGACATGAAGCTGGAGAGAAACGACGTTTTGATCACAGCAGGCGGTTCTGAAGCGCTGACACTGGTATTCCTTTCCACAATCAACCCCGGCGATGAAATCATCGTTCCCGAACCCTACTACACAAACTACCTGACATTCATTCAGGCTGCTGACGGCGTAATCAAGCCCATCACTACATATGCAGAGGAAGGCTACAAATACGCAATCAAGGAGAGACTGGAAGCTGTTGTTACAGACAAGACAAGAATGATCTCCATCGTTAACCCCGGCAACCCTACAGGCTGCATCCTTTCCAGAGAGGATATGAGAGTGATCGCCGACTTCGCAAAGGAGCATGATCTGTGGATTCTGGCTGACGAGGTTTACAGAGAATTTGCTTATGACGGCAGAGAAATGACATCCTTCGGTCAGCTGGCTGACATCGAAGACAGAGTAATCATCATCGACTCCGTTTCCAAGAGATTCTCCGCTTGCGGCGCTCGTATCGGCTGCATGGTTTGCAAGAACAAAGAATACATGGCAGAGGTATTCAAGATCGCTATGGGTCGTCTGTGCGTACCTACACTGGACATGGTTGGCGCAACAGCTATGTACAAACTGCCCGCTGACTTCTTCAACGATGTAAGAGCTGAGTATGAGCACAGAAGAAACACAGCATACGAAGCACTGAAGAAGATCCCCGGCGTTGTATGCGAATGCCCCGGCGGCGCATTCTACATCACATGCAAGCTGCCCGTTGAAAACACAGAGGATCTGCTGCTGTTCCTGCTCAACGAGTACAGAGACAACAACGAGACAGTTATGTATGCTCCCGCAGAGGGCTTCTACGCTACACCCGGCCTGGGCAAGAACGAGATCCGTATTGCTTACATCCTCAAGTCCGAAGATCTGGCTAGAGCAATCGAGCTGCTGGGCAAGGGCATCGAGGCTTACAAGGCAAAAGGCGGCAAGTAATTGAAAAAAGATTAAAAACCGTGGGACGCTGTCCCACACCCTGCAAGACCAAGACCTTGGGGGCTTTGCCCCCAACGCCCCCACAAGGGGCATCATGCCCCTTGACCCGTTAGCGCAGGAGCATTCGCTCCTGCGAGGACAAAAATAATTTATTTTGGCAAAATAAGACCGCTTGTGGAGGGGGGATACGTTTCCCGATCCACAAGCGGTTTTTGTACTTTACTCCAAATCTGTCCCCGCAAACGCATGCATATGCGTTTGCCATACCGGGTTCCAAGGGAGGAACTCCCTTGGCAGGGGTTTGGGGACAGCGTCCCCAAGGTTCTGGGGGTAGTGGGGCAGAGCCCCACGGTCTTTAAGTCCAAAAAACTTTTCGCGTTTCCCTTTTTTTATGCGCAATTTTATGGTACACTGAACGTAACGGAGTGAAACTCACCTAAAGGGCGGGATGATATGAGAAGGCGTATTTATCAGATGATCGAAAAATCTGATGCGGATAACGGCGAAAGTATGCTCTACGACCGTTTTATGATCGGCTGTATCCTGCTGAGCATTCTGCCGCTGTGCTTTAAGGAGGAAACGCCGGCGCTTTTCTGGCTGGATCAGATCACGCTGGGGATATTTATCGTGGATTATATCCTGCGCTGGATCACGGCGGATTTTAAGCTGCGGGCAGGCAAAAAATCCTTCCTGCAATACCCGACGACCTTCTTCGCCATCATCGACCTGCTGGCGATCCTATCCTCCCTTACGCCGCTGAACGCTTCGGTCAGGCTGGTGCGTATCATGCGCCTGCCAAGGTGCATGAAAACGCTTAAGCTGCTGCGCTATTCGCAGGGCTTCCACCTGATGCTGCGGGTCTTTCGCAAAAAGAAGAACGACCTGATCTCCGTCTGCGTGCTCGCGCTGGGCTATATCTTCTTATCCGCGCTGCTGCTCTTTCAGCTCGAGTCGGATACCTTTGCAACATATTTTGACGCAGTCTATTGGTCGACCGTCACACTGATGACAGTCGGCTATGGCGATTTTTATCCTGTGACCGTCCTCGGCAAGGCGATCATGGTTGTCTCCTCCTTTCTGGGGGTGGTGGTCTTTGCATTGCCCACCGGCATCATCACGGCGGCTTATCTGGATGAAATCGAAAATGAACGAAACCGATGAGAAAAAAGGATGTGGATTCTATGGACGACAACCGGGCATTGACCTATATCTGCCCCGCCTGCAACGCCTATCTGCGCTATGATGGCAAGCAGGACAAATGGTGCTGCGATTATTGCGAGAGCAGCTTTACCCTTGCCGAGCTGGAGCAGCGCGGCGCGAAGGTAAAGGATGACGATTACGAGGTGCAGCAGTATGCCGATAAGGCGAAGAACGAGAGCAAGGTAGAGTATCATTACGAGGAAAACGTGGAGCAGGGCGAAACGGACTTCAGCGAAATGCAGGGCTTTATCTGCCCCTCCTGCGGCGCGGAGATTGCGACGGACAACGTAACGGCGGCAACCTTCTGTGTATTCTGCGGAAACCCGACGGTTCTGCCCAAGCAGCTCTCCGGGCAATATCGCCCCTCCGGCGTGATCCCCTTCAAGACGGATAAAAAGGATGCGCAAAAGGCGTTTTTGGATTTCTGCAAGGGCAAAAAACTGCTGCCCAAGAGCTATACCGACGAGCAGCGGGTGGAAAAAATCACAGGCGTGTATGTGCCCTTCTGGGTATTTGACTGCAAGGCGGATTTCGATTACCATGCAACGGGCGAGAATACAACGACTTGGTCGGATTCGAATTTTGTATACACAAAGCATGATCTGTACCATATCCACAGAAACGGGAAAATGGATTTTGAAAATATTCCGCTGGATGCCTCCGAAAAAATGCAGGATGATATGATGGATGCATTGGAGCCCTTCCTTTTTGCGGATAAGCGCGCCTTCAACATGAGCTATCTGAGCGGCTTTTTGGCTGAAAAATACAGCTATGAGCCGAAGGAGCTTTACGACCGCATGACAAAGCGCATCACAGAGGGCGTGGAGAACAAGGCGGGCGAGAATATCCCCTATGACAGCGTGTTTGGCGTACAGTGCCATACGGAATTTACATCGGATAAGCAGGAATATGTGATGCTGCCCGTTTGGATGCTTGTCAGCAAATATAGGGGCAAGGAATACCTCTTCGCGATGAACGGACAGACCGGGAAGATCGTCGGCTCTCTGCCCTGCAGCACCGGGCGGACGGTATTCCATTTTGTCATTGCATTTATTATTTTCTTCATCATCGCATTTGTGATCGGGGGTGTGTTCCTGTGAGAAAACGGACGTTACATACGATGCTGATCAGCCTTGTGCTGCTGTTTTCTTTCTGCGTGCCCGCCTCTGCTGCTGGGCAGCGCGTATTCGACTATGCCGACCTTTTGAGCAATTCCGAGATCGACGATATCGAGTCCTGGTGTGAAGCGATGCGTGACGATTGGGATATTGACCTTGCGTTTTTGACCACGGATGGTACCGATGGCATGGAGGTGCGCGAGTACGGTGCGCAGTTCTTCCTTGCAAATGATCTGGGCGTTGGTTCGGATCAGGACGGCGTGATCTTCGTACTGGATATGGATACGAGAGAGGGTCAGATCGTTACGCATGGGCTGGCAATCGATATTTATACGGATTACTACATTGATAAGATGTGGAATAATATGGTTTCCTATCTCTCCGATGGGGATTATTACGGTGCGTTCTATTCCCTGTACGAGGATATGGATTACTACGCAGGGGAATATCAGAAATATCTGAACGATCCTGACTACGTTTCCGAATATCAGGAGGAATATGGCGACGATGGCAGCATTTCCCCTCTGCGGGTAATTCTTGCGCTGGTGATCGGTCTGATCGGCGCAGCAATTTGGGTCGGTCATCTGAAATCCCGGATGAACAACGTGAAGCCTTTTACGGACGGTACAGCTTACCTGACGGAGAACGGCTATCATCTGAACCGGGATGAGAGCAATTTTGTCCGCACCTACACGACCTCTGCGCCGATCCCGGATGATGATGATAATGATTCCTCCTGGGGCGGCGGCTCTTCGACCTCCTGGGGCGGCGGCTCTTCGACCTTCTCGAGCGGCGGCAGCAATTTCGGCGGCGGCGGCGGGAAGTTCTAAGGCGCGAACCGAGGGAAAGAAAGAAAAAAATTTGAGGGGGCTTTGATCGGCGATGCGATGGGCGCGGCGGTTGGGGCTTCCTCGCGTTTATAGAGGTGTTTGCGATGCTATTATTTCAAGCGGATGGGATTTTGGCGGTAATTTTCTCCTATGTGCAGATGATATCCATTTTTCTGGTGCTTTTCTGCATGGAGGCTGTGATTGCCGCGAAGTCCAATACAATGTGGCCGGGGCTGGCATTTTTGGGGATGGTGTTCCTGCTGGCGGTGTTTGTGGGGGTATATTTCAAGGATTTTGTGTACTTCCTATACATGCTGGCGCCGGTCGGACTATGCCTGATTGGCTTTTTGGTGGCGCGGTATACCAGAAAGCGGAATTTGGAGAAGGGCGCGAGATACAACGAGGACGGCGCACTGGATGATGATTCCATGCTATGAAAGAATTGAAAAACCTTGGGACTTCGTCCCAAACCCTACCAAGGGAGTTCCTCCCTTGGTACCCGATAGGCAGGAGCATACGCTCCTGCGGTTGAAAAGGGAAAAGTAAAGCCTAAATTTTGGGGATTTTACTTCGCCATTGTCCTGCAAACGCATGTATATGCGTTTGCCAAGCGGGGTCAAGGGGACGAGTCCCCTTGCGGGGGTTCAGGGGCGGCGCCCCTGAGGTCTTTAGGGGTTTGGGGCAGAGCCCCAAAGGTTTCAAAAGAAGGGGGAGAAGGATGAAAGTGCGTGTTTTGACGCTTTGCCTGCCGCTGCTGCTGTTGGTCGGCTGCGCGGGAGAAGCAGAGCCGACCTTTACGGCAGCAGCCGGTGAGCCAACGCCCGTCGTGCATACCGTGACGATGGCGGTCGTAGGCGATATTATGGTGCATGATTATCAGTATAACGAGGCGTATGACCCCGCAACGGGTACATATGATTTCATGCATAACTTCCAAGACGTTAAGAAATATTTCGAGGGCTATGATCTGGTGATCGGCAATCTGGAGCTGACGCTCGGCGGGCCGGATCGCCCCTATTCCTCCTATCCCTGCTTTAATACACCTGATTCCATATTGGACGCCATCAAGGACGCCGGCTTTAACCTGCTGACAACGGCGAACAATCATAGCATGGATACTGGCAAGCAGGGCTTGATCCGCACGCTGGACAAGCTGGATGAATACAATATCCCGCATTTCGGGACCTATCGCTCGCAGGAGGAGCGCGACACGATTTTGTATCAGGATGTGAACGGCATTCGCTTCGCCTTCCTCTCCTATACCTATGGCACAAACGGCATCCCCGTCCCTGAGCCGTACCTCATCAATCTGCTGGATGAGGATCTGCTCACGCAGGATATCGGCGAGGCGCGGGAAAATGCCGATGTGGTGGTCGTTCTGCCGCATATGGGCAATGAATACGAAACGTATACGCGCGATGTTTTCGTGCAGTGGGCGGATAAAATGTTTGAGGCGGGGGCGGATATCGTGCTGGCGAGCCATCCGCATGTATTGCAAAGGATGGAATACCGCACGGTCGATCACGGCGATGGTCCGCACGATGGCTTCATCATCTACTCGCTGGGGAACTTCATCTCCTCGCAGACCACGCCGCCCAGAAATGCCTCGATCGTGCTGCATCTGACGGTGGAGCAGGTTGCGGATGGACAGCCCTATGTGAAGGAGGTCTCCTTCGTGCCGATTTGGACGCAGTTCCGCAATGCGCAGAATCAGGACGATTTTGTGGTGCGCTCCGTCTATGAAAGGCTGACGCTGCCGCAGGAGGAGCAGGATCGCCAGATTCGCAAGAAGGATCAGCAGCGGCTGAAGGAGATTCATCGGGAAACAGCCTGCTTCCTGCTTGGCAAGGACATCCCGCTGAACGAGATACAGGACGAGTACATTTTCCCGAAAAATTGATACGACAATCAGAAGGAAATATCCCGCAGGAAGGAGAAACGCATGGAGCAGAGGGAATATCTACTGGAAAATGCAGAATATCTGAAGAAAAATCTGGACAAGAGCAATATTGCGCAGAATCTGTTCCAGCATTTCAAGGAGCTGATTACGAGCGGCAAGCTGCCTGCGGGCTATGTGATGCCGAATGAGAACGTTGTCAGCGAAGCGCTGGGCGTGGGGCGGAGCACGCTGCGCGAGGCGTATACGGCGCTGGCGGTATTCGGCTTCATCCGCCGCTCGAAGGCAGGGACGATCATCAATGAGATTGATAATATTGTCAGCATTGCGCCGTTCAGCATCACGGTGGAAAATTCCGATCTGGTCGATCTGCTGGAATTTCGATATATGCTGGAGGGCGAAACGGCGAACTATGCGGCAAAGCGCGCCACGCCGGAGGACATTGCGCAGCTGGAATATTGCTATGAAAAGATGAAGGAATTTCGGCAGGATGTGAGCCGTTTTGTGGATTATGACGCGATGTTTCATATGCAGGTGGCGCAGGCGGCGCATAATCGGCTGCTGATGAGCACCATGATCGCCGCGAAGGATTCCTTTGAGAACGGAATTCGGCTATCGCTGCGGGAATCCCTGATCCAGAACCCGCGGGCGATTGACGTGACGATCGAGCTGCACGGGAAGATCATTGAGGCGATCAAGAACGGGGATTTCCAGCTGGCGTATATGGCGATGCGGGAGCACATCTCGTATGTGAATCTGACTGTGAAGTATGGGTAAGAAGACCGTGGGACGCTGTCCCACTACCCTAGCGTATTGCAAGTGTGTGTTCTTATATCCGGACTTTTTCCCGCGTTGTAAGGCAGCATGAAGGATGACAAAAAATTAGTGGTAATGTAGGTATAATCCAATGAAAAAGGGGCGCATTCGACCAATGTCATTTAGTTAAGACGTTGACCGGATGCGCCCTTCTTTGTGGTCTATTAAACCACTTTCCCTGTGTGCCTGTGGCAAATCTCAAGCACCCATATTATACCATTTTGTTGACCCCAACACAATGGTTATTTTTTCGTCAGCACGGCAACATTCCCCTTGCTGCCAACGCTGTACCCCATCGCCGCCGCGACATCGCGAATCTTGATATAATTCGTGCCATCCTTC